>JAEORO010000153.1 GCA_016840855.1 Candidatus Thorarchaeota archaeon
CGCCACGGAGCATGAATGACTGTAAGAGTATCAAAGGCCTGTAGAGGGTTGCGTCCTGTGACATAGAGAGGAAGTCGGACGATGTCATCAAGACCAGACCGAAAACAACCGGATCGCGCAAAATCAGCGGGCTTCACGTGTCCTGAGTGTGGAGGACGTGAAGTAGTACAGGATATTGAGAAAGGTGAACGCATCTGCGCCACTTGTGGGCTTGTTGTGAGCGAACACCGTATTGACACAGGACCCGAATGGAGAGCATTCACTAGTGATGAGAAGGATGCGAGATCAAGAGCTGGTGCACCGACCAATTACGCAATCCATGACAAAGGACTCTCAACCATGATTGACTGGAGAGACCATGATTCGCAGGGCAAACGATTTACAGCCAAGAAACGTTCGGAAATCTACCGACTAAGGAAATGGCAGATTCGCACACGAGTCCATAGCTCTGTTGACAGGAATCTCGCTCAGGCTATGTCTGAGCTGGATAGACTATCATCACAATTAGGACTTACCAAAGGCATCAAGGAACTGGCAGCACTCTTGTACAGAAAACTAATCGTTCGAAGGCTTGCACGAAGCAGGTCCATTGATGCGATGGTTGGAGCGGCAATATATGCCGCATGCAGGTTAAGACAAGCACCACGTTCACTTGAGGAAATAGCTCGGCACTCGAGGGTGAGTCGTAAGAAGATTGGCCAGCATTACCGACTCTTGGTGGAGAAGCTGAAACTGAGAATGCCCATCTCAGACCCGGCAAACTATGTTCCTCGATTTATCACGCAACTCAGCTTACCGGGAAAGGTTCAGCAAAAAGTGCTCGAGATACTAGAAATGGCAAAAGAAAATCGTACATTAGTTACGGGTCGAGACCCACGAGGGCTCGCAGCTGCTGCAATCTACATAGCATCAATCCTGATGGATCATAGAGTGACTCAACGAGACATCGCAATGGCAGCTGGTGTGACTGAAGTGACTGTGAGAAATCGATACAAAGAGCTGGTACAGAAGTTAAACATTACAATGGCACCATAATGAACGCCAGAGGGAAAAAATGAATCTGCATAGCACGCGAGGGATCTGGGCCCTCATGACACCCAGTTTGCATTGGAGGGAATAAACACACAAATGGCAACATCTAGAGTAGATGAAACAAGTAGAGAAGATGTAATACCAGAAACACCTCAACTAACGTGCTCCGACTGCGGGGGCACTGATGTTGTTAGGGATAATGAGAAAGGTGAATTAATCTGCGCTACATGTGGACTTGTTTTGAGCGACCACCGCATCGATACAGGTCCTGAGTGGAGAGCATTCACCTCTGACGAGCGCGACACACGCGCACGAACTGGTGCTCCATCAAGCTACGCACTACATGACAAAGGTCTCTCGACTATGATTGACTGGCGAGACCGCGATTCGAAAGGATCGGCTTTCAGTGCCAAGCAACGAGCACAAATCTATCGCCTGAGGAAATGGCAAATCCGGACAAGAGTGCACTCATCTCTTGACCGTAACCTGGCACAAGCAATGACTGAGATTGATAGACTTTCCTCTCAACTAGGGCTCTCAGCAGGCTTGAAAGAGCACGCTGCACGTATGTACCGCAAATTGATTGCGGGAAGACTATGGAGAAGTAGATCAATCGATGCAACTGCTGCCGCTGCAGTATACGCAGCATGTCGTCATAGAGGATCACCACGTTCCATCGAGGAGATAGCTGAACATAGCAGAGAGTCTAAGAAGAAAATCTCTGCACATTATAGAATGCTGGTGACCAAACTCAAGATACGAATGCCAATCTCATCACCAGAGAATTATGTTCCAAGGTTTATCTCGGACCTCAATCTACCAATGGAGGTACAACAAATAACCATGGAAATTCTTGAGCAAGCCAAGAAAGTCAGAGGACTCGTATCAGGCCGAGACCCACGTGGTCTTGCTGCAGCTGCAATCTACATAGCCTCGATAATGTCCGATAATAGGGTCACTCAGCGGGATATCTCAAGGATTAGTGGCGTTACAGAAGTAACGATTAGAAACCGCTACAAAGAGCTGGTGAGCAAACTTGAGCTCACAATGGCTTTGTATCCATAAGTTGAAACTGGCTGCAGATTTCTGCAGCCACACACTCTTTTTTCTAATCATAGTTTGAAATGCACTTTATGCAGTGCATATTAATGGAACAGAAATGAAAAACTCCATAGATTTGACTCAGACTTTTGGTAAAGGCAGATGCCATAATTGTGGATGGTTCATTCGAGAGTAGATTCTCGGGCTTTAAATTCTACTAGTTGCACCAAATATCATCCATCAATAGAAGGAGACCACTTAATTGGTGCAAACATCCATTCAAGAGATTGTTCTATCAAAACAGAAGAAACCCTCCCGTTGGTCTACAATGAGCCTCATAACCATAGGTGGAATCATGTTATTCATTGGTATAGTGTGGCGAGTCGTTGATCAATTCGTTCTTGGTCTTGGAAACACATGGATGAATATCATGCCATCAAAGTTGTTCCCATTTTTGATAATAATTAGTTTGTTCTGGAAATTCAGAAGATCTGAGATTGACTCTGTCCTGGGTCTCTCAAAAAATCAGATCCGACTGCAGTTATATGTTGGACTTTTCATGGGATTATTAATTTCAGGTATGATTGATGTAGGAGGAATAGTAATCTATGCTCTCTTCCTTGACCCAACATACCCACTTGAACTTCATATTCTGAATCCAGAACTTCTAGCATACATGTTTCTCTTCTTTTTGACAAACGCATTTCTAGAAGAAACTCTGTTCCGGGGATTGCTACAGAATGCATTCAAGACTAAGTTTTCACCTAACAGAGCCATTTTCCTCTCTGCTCTAATGTTTGGCTTCTGGCATGCGGGCTGGCCGCTTCTGAACGGAGGCCAAGCGAGAGAAGTGGTGATGGAAGTTTCGATGATGGTATTCTTCACCACCATTCTAGGTCTCCTTTTTGGTGTCTACTACGAGCGATTCAGTTCTGGTAAGTCACTCACGGGTGTAATCGTAGCGCATACCATCTTCAATTTCGTCAATGAGAACTTCAAGATTGGACCCGAACCTTCAATGCAAGGACCAGACATGGCATTTCTTACACCGGGGCTTCTCGGGATTACACTTGTTATGTTCCTTATTGTCTTCTCCACGTTCTTTTTTGTATTTACACGATACAAGATAGAACACATTTCATCAATTTGGAGTCGAATCACAGAGAGGACACAGGTCATACATCCAGATCTTTCTAGAACCGAACCTGCTGAGAATGATAGTTGAGTTGAGGAATGATAATATTGCAGATAGGTACTGAATTAGTAATCCTCTCGAGTTTAGCGACCATAGCATTATCAGGGACAATTGGAGTCTACCTGTTTCGACTTTGGAGAGCCCAACCAACGCGACTGATGACGGATCTACCGCTAGTTTTCGCAATCTCTACTATAGCGCAAGCAGTCCAAATCTTCATTGGGACACTTCCGAACGTTGGATTGGTAGCACCTTCAATTGAGCTATTTCGAGTCCGTGCCACCATAATCTGTTTTTCAATAGTCCCGATATTTGGTGCATTGTTACAGATTTGGGTTCCAAGAATTCAGAAGTATCACAACAGGTTAGTGCTGCTTGTGTCAGCGATTTTGGTAGCTACTTCGTTATTTGGACCTAGCGAGGAATTCATCATGGTGATGGTCATCCCTTGGATTCTTGTGTTTGGACTCCTGATGTTAATTACATTCGTAATCACATGGAAAACAGGCAGGCTGAGAGAAGTCAGGAGTGAAATCATGATTGTATCGATTATGTTTGGTTTAGTTAGTCAAGCACTTCGAGTCCCATTATTGGGATCAACATTCTTCTACATCCCAGATGTCTTTCTGATGCTATCGATGGTCTTCATAGCTATAGCTTTCGCAAATCCTTGGTACAAAAGAGAGCAAGGTGAAAAGCAACTTATAACTCCAGAGATTGAAATGACAGTTGACTATTAGGAGAAAAATAAAGGGTAGAGGTCTTCACTCCGTTGCATGAGGGTGAAGATCTCCTCTATTTCGAAGATACCTAGTTGAATCTTTACTAGTGACTCTGTAGGGTCATGCCTATGCACTACCTTCAACTACCTCTGCTGTAAGTGGGTCTAGTTTAGCTTGGATGTGAGTCCGCTCAATAATACTCTCAGTGTAAGAATTCTCCATTTTCTTTACAATGGTAGGACCAAGTGATCCAAATTCCTGGACATATTTGAACTCGCCATTAGTCCTTCCAACACATTCGTCAAAAGCCCGAGCAAACTCGATTGAATCTATGTTATTGTTGAACATCGCTGCGATGACGTAATTTGCTTGACCTTCTCCAATAGTACCATAGACATTGTAGTCAATGATTTCAGCTCCTGTCACCTTGGTTGCGTAAGCCATACCTTCTGTGACATGTGCATCGGAAAGCTTCTCTCCTGTCAGATTGACAGACTTGCCCTTACGGCCAATTCTATGAACTGAATAAGGATCAGTGTCCTTGAAGGTCATCACGTCACCTATCCGGTATCTTGTATAACCCATCAGGTTGGTAAGGACCATCTCATACCTGTGACCCTTCTTGACTTCGGAGAGTGGTATGACAGTTGGATCGTGCTTTTCAATTTCTGACTCAGGGATAAACTCAAAGTAGTTAATGTGTGGAAGAAGTTGAATTCCATTGTCGGTGTTGTCTAACAATGTTGTTCCATATAGACCCTCAGACCCCGCATAATTATCCCAAAGAGTCGCTTTTGGCAGCGTGCGTTTCAACCATGGTTTGAATGGATCCGCATCAACACCTGTTGCGCCCACCATAATCAGATTTGGCCAGAGGACGTTCAAATCTAATTTCCCATCGTCACTGAGAGCTTCTCTAATTCTTGCTTCATGGTTGGTGCCCTTGAATTCCTCAAGTAGACTAGGTCCGTACTCACTTTGCATTCGACGAATAAATGCAAAAATCAGAGTGGTGATACCACCTAACGATGTGATGTTCTCTGTTACTGCATACTTGGCATAAGCCCAGAGCTTAGCCCCCATTTCAGTCATATTGAATATTTCTTCACCGGGTTTAATGAGTTTCTTGAGTAGTGCATTGGCGATCATCTCCCGAGAGATACCAGTCATGTATCCAAGAGGAATCCCATTTATCTCACCCATCTTAGCTGGTGCTGCGAACGTGAGCATCGTACCATCAAAGACCCTGTTGTTACCCTCCTTTGCATTGATGAACGACATTAGGAACAACATACTTCCACCGGTATAGTCATTCAAACCAGCCTTGCTCAGAGGTAGAGCCTTGGGTCTTCCTGTAGATCCACTACTTTGGACATACCATATCACGGGATCAGAGGTGATGATTGGTAGTTCAGGATTCGCATGAATCTGTTCCCAATAGGGCTTCATTGTGTAATAATCATGAAGTGGGACTGTTTCACTAAATTGCTCATAGTTCCGTATATTGGCATAGTTGTTATCCTTCCCAAACCGAGTCTGACTATGTCTATCAAGTATCAACATTAACTTGGTCCTAGTCAGTTCAATTGGATTGTTTAGAATTTCAGCAATGGTCTTTGCTTTTCTTTTTGCCAGCAATGGAATTAGCTTGCTGATCACTCCCATATGCGAACCACGCCTCCCTGTGATTCATCGATACGAAATGACCGAATTCTTATCTTTCGATTCGACATCTAGTCTTGCCTCCTCCGGTTTCTAGAGATTCCTCCCAAAACCGTATAACTCAGAAATAGTACACTGAATACTAAGGTGCTTTGTTAGACTCGATTACCTTCTATGAGCCTTTGAAAATGAATAAGAGAATCAATGATACCGAGCGGATGGATAATAAATTATTATATTCTTTTTATTGCGTATTAGAGGTTTACTTGTTCTTATTTTCATATAATAAGGTCGAAAAGTGCAATCACACTTGCTGTTACTTCATTGTTCATATGCAAAAAAAATGCTCGTGGATTTACTGCCAATACTCGTGGTTCCAAAACCATATGGTGAGACCCTATCAGTGGGAACTTGACAAAAAGCACGTTTCAATTGCAGAAAAGGACCTTGGGAAATATAGAAAACGGAATTGAAGCGACTAGAAGTCATCCTCTCTCTAAAGAGAATTTAATATCTCCACGCTGGCTCTCATAGGTATTTAAAATCGTAAAAAAGTCTTATGTGAAGCGATTTAGTTCAAACCTAACCTTCGTAAAGGTTTGTGTGCTATTTCTTTCTGTACGGTGCATAAGTATGCTGATGCAACTCGAAGAACAATTGTTGATTGCTCACAAGGAAGCGACTGCTCAAGGAATGGTAGATGTTACTTTACCACTCCAAGTCATGTTTAACAATGCAGACAGAACCATACTCAAAGCAAGATTACGATATCACTCTAACGATAAAGATGCAAGTCTGATCGTGATTGTCGGACTTCGCAGCGATATTCTTTCTCCTTTCCAACGATTCGAAACAAAACGGAAAGGGAGATATCTGCCCTGTGATATCCCTGGCATTGTACCTGGACTTGCACTCATGGCCTCATCAATTAACAACGGACTTGCACTCAGTGCCATTGCCAAAGATGATGCAACAAGACTGGTATTGGTATTTGAAGGTCTCTCGGGAAAGAAAGGGGGTAGCTTGAAGGCTCTGTCTGCAGCTGTCAGGAATTTCATGCTACGTTGGTCAGAATGGACTGATGTCTTGCTCGGGATAATCCGCCGAGATCCTAATGTGGGAAATTGGGATCTTGACTGGAGAGAATTTCTTGCTGGAGAATCCGGATTCATCACGATGCATTGGTTTCGTCCAATGACATACTCGGAGAGAGAACTAGCTCTACAGAGAGTGTTGGTAGCATCAAAAGCACTCTTAGCATCAGTACTCAGTGGAAGTAAATTAAGAGACCCCATGATTCTAGGCTTAAAGGAATGGTTAGATGAAATTGAACCATTACCAGAAGTAATCGGTGGAGCACCAATTGGTGAGGAGGTTGAAATCTAGATGCAAGTGGATGATTTCATTCAGGACACCACTCCCACTCCGTTCATGATTCCTCAAATAGCATGGCTTGCAGGTGCCGCAAAAGGATTGAAGATTGTAGGTAATAGAACTCCAAAATGGCTCTGGCAAGAGTTCTATGATGACATCTTCCAGATGATTCGTTTGGCAGGAGTTATTACACCCACAGATCCAGGTACAGCCCCTAATGAAGGAGATGGACTTGTTGGTTCTGCAATTGAAGCTCTCGGCGGCTATGTGAGCGTGACAAGTGAATTGACTCCAGAAGGGCTCTATTTTAGAGTACCCTTGGTGTGTCAAGAAAATATCGTTCAACTGCTAAAAGGATTGACAGTTCTAAAATATCACGGAGAAATCGTCATACCAACATTTGAGCTACCTGCATTTATTAGATTAGTACCTATAGAAGGACCAGTAGCAGAAATGTTAGAAGAAGAAGAGATTTCGTGAGAATGAAAAAAGGTTTAATTATCCCATGGATCAATGAACTTACTTTCCTGAAATATTCTCTGAAACGCAGTCATCTTGTATGTCTTATAGTATCTCAGTCTTGCAGTAAATGATTGAGTAGTAATCCGATCTTTCCTATTACCTCCAGATAATTTCTCTCTGATCACACCACCAACAATGTCCGTCTTATAAGGAGGAAGTCGCAGATAAGCAACCAAGTCCAATGATTCGTCAGTGAATGCATGGACATATGGAATCTGAGAGGTCATCCAATCGATGAACGACTCCCTTAATTCATTCTCCTTGAATCTACCCACCACAAGCATTCCTTCAGGTAACCCGCAGTACTCAAGTGCAGGTGTATATAGCAATCGCAATACCTTTTCTTCAAGCAGATTTCGAAGATAACGTCTTGCGGTCCTTGGGACAAATCCAAGTTGCTCTAGCATCCACATCCGAGTTTCACGCAACCCTCTGAACACCCACATAGGACCAAGAAGGTCAATCTGCCTGCCTGTTGGTTTTAGGTGAGGTTTTTTGTCATACTTTGTTTTTCGGAATAACCAAGAAGACGGTTTTTTACTAATCTTTATCGCGGGTTTCCATGGTTGAAGAACCCAGGCACCATTCTTCTTGTCATAGAGATTTAGTTTCATTGATATTAGCTCAGAATCAGCAACTATCTGAATTGTCTTCGGATCTAAGGTGACGGAAGGTCCCTTACTATGAGACGGTTCAAGGTGCACTGTGCACGCGTTTTGACTCGATTCGCTCAAGACCATCCTCTCAAAAAGTCCATCACTTGTTAAACCCGATTTTTTTGTTTCAGTAAATATGAAGCGATACTTGAGACCAAGTTTTGTGACAACAGGGAAATATGTTTCAGTAAGTATCAATCCAAAACGACGCAGTGTATAATGCGCCATTCTTCTTTTCGTCCCAGTCACTGTGTCAACTTCTGACGCTACAGGTCTGCCAGCTCTCTCACAAGAAGATAGGTATTCGCAAATTCTGCGAAGTGGTTCATAATCTAGTATGTTTATGTTGCCCCTAAACATCTTCAGCATTGCTTCATGTTCTGAAGCTGCTGGTCCATCTGGACGCAAGGCATGAATGTTCCATTGTGTCAAGGTCATCCGTTGTAAATCCATTTCATCGAGAGATACATTCCTGGCCCCTTTTCTGGCATTTATCTCGAGAGAAATTTCTGCTGCAATCTTTCGTCGAGATTTATCAACAACGCTTTTTGATGACTTTCTGCACATGCTGAGAGACCTTGCCCATTTATCGATGATGTCAGATAGTGGGTCTTGAGGAGCAAGAGCTCTATCTATCAATGGATTTTGAATAAGAACCTCTTTGATGGTTTCTTTGATCCGGTCTATATCTTCAAGGACATCATCAACCGATCTTTCTGATACTAATGAGTTGTGAATTTCTTGAAGACCTTCCAACCGTAGCTCTTCTACCTTTGTTGACCAGAGAGGTAATAACCATGGATTTGATTTACCAATAAAATCCGATACAATATGAATCGTGAAAAGAGCAGCAGACAGAGAATCAAGGCCTTCAGGAACGAGTGGCCAATCATAATCCTTCGGAGCGTCTTCCAGAACAAACCTAGAGAAAACATAAGACAGTGTATCAATTTCCTGAGGATTAAGATTTGCTGGAAAGAGTGATTTAACCTGTTCTAATACATTTAAACCAGATGGTTTTAATGGTCTCATTTTTGTAGTTACTTTCTCAGTGACTTCTTCATAGCCAAGTGCCTTATTGAGAGTAGCTTCAGTACTTGGCTCTTCAGGAATAGGTTTTAGATGGAAAGATTCCTCAAAAAGTTTCTTGTCTATTTTGGTAGTTTCGACACCCCATTTCGAGTAATCTATGAGGAGGTTTCGAAGAATGGTGAGATCTTCAACCTTACGGCCTTTTCTTAGCCAGTCTATTGTAACAAACGCTCTTTTGCCCATTTTCATCACATAATAGCGAAAGCTTCACTTATCATTTTAGGATACACATCTTAGGAGCTTATTAGCATAGAGCAATACAATATTTCATGAGGCAAAACCAGATAATTTTAGAGTTCTCATCCGATTTGCCAGATTATTCGACTTCGGCACTCCAGGAAACACTAGCAGAGAGTCTTTGGGACACTATTAAGGATGAGTCTCTTCATATGATTCTTCGTGAGTCCGCACTTCTCGAGCTTGCTCGACGAAAGGAGCCAGGAGTTCTTGCGTACTGCGACAAGCTGATTTTATCTGAAGATGAAGAATGTTGGTTCTCAGCCCTGAAAGCTTTAGAAACTCTAAACACCTATGATGCCACCCAAAGATTGCTTGTTATCTGTGGATACTCTGGAACTAGAAACAGAAACATTGCCATGAATTCACTGGCACGAATATTAACGTCATCTCATACTGAAGGATTTCGGAGAATTCTTCGTTCAAGTATTACTCCAGGAGTACTTGATGTCACAGGATGGTCACCAACAGCACTTCGTGTACTAATGGCAGTGTGCATAGAACAGAACATTGAGGTGGAAACATCTATCTACTCGCTTGCGCAGTCAATCAAACGTACAGAGATTTGCAAAAAAGATTCAACCTTAGTAAGAATTCCTGAGAAGAAAAGAAAAATGTAGTAATTAAGTGAATAATGTCCAGCGATCTGGCTGGTGCTCTCTTAATTTAATATGTTTAAAGCTAAGAAATATCAAAGTTCCTTCCTTCTAATGTAGGCTTACTTGTGTAAGTATTCCTGACACGTCATTATTCCAAGAACCATCATTCTGAAGAAGCCGCTGATAGAGATTATTCCTGTATCCTATATATGCTGAGATTGGTCTTGCTGTTAAATTAATCTCACATTCTTTTGCTTGGGATTGGAGTGAATTGAGCAAGTCAAATGCATCATCTTCTGGAACTCGAGATATTATAAAGCACCAAGACCCTTTGCCAGCAATCCTGACATCTGATGTCGGAGCATGCTTTAGAAACGACCTTGCCAATGAGCAAATATGATTAGATGGCCCATGGGCAGAAACACAAATCGATGTTAGTTTTTGCATGGTTGTGAGGTAGAATAACTTGAAAATTCCTTGTTTTTGAAGTGATTCGAGTGTATCTTTGATGGTCATATTATCAATCTTATAGTACCTCGAGTATCGATTATCTTCCAAGTTTACTAAATATATTCCCCAAGAAATCATATCAAGAACTTTAGCTTGGACCGGTGATAGTTGAATTGTTTTCGTCGTATAACGAGAACCAAACTCAGTCTTAAGCTGCTGCAAACTGCGGCTATGTTCAAGCGATTTTAGAAGGATTGAAGAATTGATTCTCCACCTACCTTTTCGATTATTATATAGTGATAAATTAGCTGAGTTTGTTTCCCAATCGATTATATGAACAGATGGCAAGACTCGAGTGACTTGTTCAATAGAGGACTCTGGAAAAGCCATCAATTGTATTTGAGGTGATTTTTCAGTTCGATATCCCAATCTAGCAGAGAATTCCAGATGAAAATGAGGCCACTTATGAGCAGCCCCAACATATACAAGCGTTCTCAGACCTATGGATTCTCTTCGGACATACCCTCTCATTGCCAAGCCTTGAGTAATCAATGCAAATCGATCGCCCCAGCTTTTCTTAGACCTCAATGCCTCTTTCTTTGTCACCGGGAGCTCTCCAATTATCTTTCCTTTCTCATTCAAGATTTCTGTTAGCTCTAACGCTCGTTTCATCCAATCAGGAAACATTTCATAGAGTTTGAGTTGTGTCAAATACCAGGGATTTTGTTCAACAGCAGCCAGAGTGGGTCTCTCTGTAACTTTCAATGAACCAGTGTCTGCTTGATTCATTATTTTAACATAAGGCGGTGGCTTTCTATCATCTAGAAGACATTTTATATGACCAGTAACAAGAGAATTGAAGATATCAAATTCAGCATATCTTTGAATAAAATCCATAGGGTCCTCAGAGGGTATCTCTGCAGTTTCTGTCCATGCTAAAAATGCGATTATTTGCTTTCTTGCTCTTTCTGGAAAAGATGATGGAACAAGCTGCTTCAGAGTTTCACCCATCGTTTGTTTCAATGAAAGATCGGCAATATTGACTCCTTCAACCAATCTATCAATTATCGACCATAATGGTGGACCAGCGTCTAGAATTGAATACAAATCAAATTCTTTCCTGAAGGATTCCCGAATCGCATTTTGAACTATAAGGTCATGTTTCATCTCAAGAATTGTTGTTTCATATGTGTGAATCTTATAGGAGATGAAATCGCCGGGGTCATCTAGACTTATGATGGTCAGCAACTTGTGTTGAGAGTTTCTAATATCTTGCACCGCGTATAATGCTAAATTCTGCCCGTCAATCACATGTGTAATCCACTTGTCTGAACTCTGAGGATACATACGATCAATAACAGTGCCTTTGGGGGCATAACCCATCACAACCTCTATTCTTGGCTTTAATTGAACGATTTCGTTTTGGAGAATAGGTAGCCTTGGATCAATAAAATCGTGTAATGCAAAATACACATCATTGCTTTCTTTGATTTCTTCTCCGCTTTCAAATCTTATTATTGGACCAGAGCAGGTATACCTCAAAATCCCTATTTCTTCGTCATAATTACTTCGGTATACTTTAACGGGGAATTCGATTGAATTCTTGGTCATGGACAACTACACATCAATATATGAATTAATTATGACATATATTTATCATCCTTTCATCTATAATTATGAGAGATTAGTTGCCATAAATAAAAACGAGAATTTTGTCAAGATTGTCGGAGCAAAGAAAACACTTCGCTCCGACCCTGACTTAAGCTATTCCAAATACAGGTCACCAAGGCTCAATTTCTGGTTGAGTGTGAGGATCACATTTCAAAATAATGTAATCAAATGGTGACTCAGTAATTTTGGATGTTTCATTAATTCGGGTATTTCTGTATTTGTACATTATTTATCCCAAATACTAACACAGTGACAATGCGTTAGTGAAACACAGCTTTTTCCTTGCTGATTCTACCAGAGATATCGGTTTCCAATATTTCAAAGACTCAATATTCCAGGAAGAATTTCTGACGTGCTTAAAAGGAAAGAGATAGTACAGAATAAGCTATATTGATTAGGAAATATGTAAATATATTTGAATGCGATTATTAGAATCGCTCGAAACCGCCATAAAATCAATTAGAGTTTTCTGAATGGATATGATAATTCCTCATCCAACCGAACCAAGGTAAACAATCAGAATAGAGCAACTACCATCAACAACCCTCAAGCAGAATAAAATGAGGATGTTAAGAGATAATTCAAATACCGCCCTTTGTACTAGGTTCCTGATAGGGTGGTGAGAAGTGCATGGTCCGGATTGCTCATATCTCTGACTCCCATCTGGGAAGCTCACTCTTCCAGTTAACAGAGAGACGAGAGGATGCTCGTCAGTGCTTCAAGAAAGCAGTAGAGATGTCCATGAAGCACTCGCCAGATATCCTTGTTCACACGGGAGACCTCTTTCATTCACATATGCCGCAGAATGATGATATGAACTTCGTAATTGAACTGTTTAAGGGACTAAAGGACAAGGTCCACCTAATTGTGCTTCAGGGCAACCATGACCAGCCTTACGGATATAGGTACAGCCTCAGCCCACTACGGGGTCTCGAGACTATGGACCTCATTACAAGTACTGGAGATGATCCTCACAGAAAATTAGCAGAAGTATATGATGGAAAAACTGTAGAGATACATCTACTATCGTGGATGCCAAGCCCTCAGTTCAATCATTACCTGAACTCAATAGAACCGAAGGAGAAACTTGCCCTCTTCTTTGCACATCATATCCATACTCCAACTGAAAATCTACCAGTACACTTCAACTATTACGGTTGTGGGCACAAGCACAACCATTGGTTGGATGAGGAGTACGACATTGGGAGACCTGGATCAACTTGTTTTGTTGATTGGAGTAGAGAGATGAGAGGACGTAAAAAGCTGATTATCGTTGATGTCGATAATTCGGGGAATGAATACACCGTGCAGCAACTCAACGATGTCAGAGAATTCAAGTTTCTCACAGGAGTGGACATTACAGGGATGAAACCCGAACAAGTGAATGATTCCCTCAGACACAGTCTCGATAGTCTCTCACCAAAAAAGACGAAGCCAATAATCATCATGCAGGTGAATGGCTTGATTGACCCAGAAACTGAAAGGAGTATCAAGCGCTCTGAGATTCTTAAATATGGAGAGAAAAAACTTGATCCACTCTTCCTTCACATCGAACCCAACTGGTCATCAGTCGCCGCAAGACCTGTGAGCCTCTCAGAACCATTGGATGTGGAGACCTCAATTCTCGAATATCTGCGCCAGACAAAGGACAAACAGGCAACACAGATTCAGAGGATTTTGCCGAAGTATTTCGGAGGTGAGATTAGATGATTCAACGTCTCGCACTACAGAACTATAAAGTATTCAAAGACCAGGAGTTCTTATTCGATAGAGGAACGACTGCGATAGTTGGACCGAATGGTTCTGGAAAAACATCAATATTGGAGGCATTGGAATTTGCCCTGTTTCGCGTTGTTACACGGAAAGAAAAGAAGGTCCCAAAGCTTGAGGAGCTAATAAATCATCAGAGCAAAAAAGCAAAGGTCGAGTTGGAATTTGTTGCTCCTATTAATAGGAGAACGTACAAAGTTGTTCGTACAATTCACCCAGGTGAAACAACCGCAGAGCTGTTTCTTGTTGGTAATAAGAATCCTGAAACCAGTGGAGCTACACGTGTGGATGAACAGATTGTGGAACTTATCGGTATGGACAGACACGCTTTCTCAACCCTCACCTATGTTCGTCAGGGTGAGATAGATAGACTATCCAGAATGGCTCCAAAGGGACGTCGAATAGACCTCTACAGCATGATGGGACTTTCAGTCTATGATAAGGAGAGCACCAAAATTCAGAAAGAGATCAAAAAGATAGATGGAGAAATCAAGAAGATTGAAGATGCCAATGAGCAACTTCAAGTCGTGAAACAATACCTTCCTGACACAGGAGAGGTTGAAACTGCTCTAAGAGACCTTGATGAGCTGGAGCAGAGCGGGGCAGAAATTCAAAGTGTGAGAAAGGTGATTCAGAAGATTAACCAAACACTTCTGGCTATCAAATCCCAGCTTGAATCCCCAGAACTGTCCTCGAAACATGAAGAATTAAAAGAAGTATCGGAAATCACGAAATATCTCAAATCACTCTTAGAGACAATTCCAGATGTTGCTGAAAATCAGTTACGGCCACACATCAGGAGTGAAGCAAGGGATCTGTTCCGTGAAATCTTTGGGGACCGGTATTCGGACTTGATCATTGACGACGATTATGAGATTGCATTATATGATTTGCAGGGGAACAGGGTCTCTTTAATGGCTGCTTCAGGAGGAGAGGATGTCTGTGTCAACTTTGCATTACGTGTCGCAGTCAATACAGCTTTACAAAAGCATTCAATCACGAGTCCTCCACCAGGCCTCATAGTCCTTGACGAACCAGGTGCAGGTTTAGATGCTCAAAGAAGGCGTTGGTTGCCGGAAGCCATATCCCGGCTTGATGTTGTAGACCAGGTGATAGTTGTCACGCACATGGAAGAAATGAGAGGTGCAACAGACCACGTCATCTCACTAACACCACAAGGAAAGGGAAGACAGCCATTGGTTGAGGTGGAGTAGGAATCAACTATCGTCAAACATAGATTGCTTTTGATCTTTGACATTCTCACTCTTCGCAATTAGACTTCTGAGTTTGAGAGCGACCTTTCTACTCCCGATACAGATGGCACCAACAACAACATCATCCTTGAGAACAGCCTTGAAGTACTGACCAGCATCAACATCAACCGAAACAATGCTTTCATATTCAGGAGACCCAGGATTTACGATTCCGATACTTGTCAAATCGATTCCTACGACCTGCAGTTGGTTGGATGGTGTGATTCCACTGAATTTGGCGCTACCAAATTCCATCATATTCTGAGCTGCGATTCGAGAAGATGCTGTAGCCCATGGAATGATGCCAAACCACTGATTATTCCATTCCATACAATCTCCTGCAGCGAAAACATTCCTTACGGAAGTTTGCATATGATCATCAACAGTTATTCCATGGTGATATTGGATGCCTGAGTTCTTAGCGATTATAGTGTTGGATCGCACCCCAGTGGCAATCACAACCAGGTCTCCAGCAATCACGTCATTTTGCGCCGAAACAATGCCTGTTGCATTCTCATCTCCTGAAATTTCCCTACACTCAAATCCAAAAAGAACCTGAATCCCTTTCTTCTCGATTTGCTTTGTCAGGACCTTACTACCTTGATCATCCAACTGGATTGGTAGTAGTCGGTCTTCATTACTGACAACAATAGGGTCGCCACCGATTTCTTTCATCGCTGCAGCAAGTTCAATTCCAAGGATACCCCCACCGATGATGATTTCTCTTCCAGTCCCTTTCACCGCTTCACGAATATCGAGTGCGTCATCTAAAGTTCTGATAACATGGACGTTATTCCTATGAAGACCCTCAAACGGGGGAATGAATGGACGACAACCTACAGCAATCATTATGGAATCATATGGCTCATAGTCTATAGAGGTGGATATCACAGCCATTCTTTTAGTATCGATCTGGAATACAGGTGTTGAGAGGAAAAGGTCAACATCATTCTTCTCATACCAATCAAGGTCATATCGAATGGTTTCTTTGATCGTGCGACGATTTGCGACAAGATCGATGAGGTTAGGTCGAGGATAATATGGATGACGCTCGTCCGTGAAAACATCAATCTCTATGCTCTGGTCCTTGTTTCGTACCTCTCTAATTGCAGTTGTAGCTGCAACACCATTACCAATAATCCCAAGTCTTGTCACTGAATCACGCACCCATAAACATCGAGATGCTGCAATCCCTTATTGAGTATGTCGAAATGTAAAGTAGTAGTAAAAATATTATATCATACAATTTTTTTAGTGCCAAATTATTCCAAGTAACTATGGGAGAGATGAGTTCTAGACTCCGGTTAACAAAAGCTATTCTATTTGATATGCATAAGACAATAACGGATGTTAGTGAAGGTTTCATCACTCTCTCTAGAAAAGTAGCTGATAGTGTCGGAGTCGATTTGACAAAGTACACTGATTACGAGATTCTAGATGCATTTGAGAAACTTAATGCATGGTTCAGTAAATATCAAGTTGAGCACGATGTGGATATCCACTTTGGAAATGAAGTGGAGCATTGGATAGATGCAAATAGAATAATGTTTGAATCATTGGGGATTGAAGGTATCTCTGAAGATGTACTTATACTGGTAGAGCAAAGATGGAAAGAACTTCTAAAAACATGGGAAACTCCAAGACAAGACGCAAAAGAAGTACTGTTTACGCTGTTTGATAGAGGGTATCGACTCGGAATTTGCACACGTCGGCCAGACAACCCGCATGATTTTTTGAGAGAATGGGGGATTCTTGAAATTCTATCAACAGTGAAATGGACTTTTGTTGCAGGGTATGCAAAACCTCACCCATTTACTTTGATTCTTGCAGCTAATGAGATAGAAGTTAATCCATTACGATGTGCATTTGTAGGGAACTCTGTTGATGCAGACATATTTGCGGCAAAGAGAGCAGGAATGATTCCAATTCTAACAACTTGGGCAAATCCTGATGAAGCAAGAAAAGCACCAGATGGAACGTATGTAATCAATGATATAACAAAACTTCTTGAAATCTTTCAAGGGCCAACAACGTGAGATTGCTATTTTTCCATTTTGGGTGAATCAGTTTCATCACTAACTGCTTCAATCTCTTCTCTAACTTCATTGCTAGAGAGCGATAAGATACGTCTGGCTTGATGGATGAGCCAAGTCTTGAATGAGGAGCTTATCCGAATTGGTAGAATGAGGCTACTTAGAAGAACTCGTAGTACCTTATTTTTCATTGTAGCTCGTTCAGGGTAACCAATGTATGCAAGCCCATGTTCCTTAAGAATATCCTCAAGTGCAACAATGAATGCTTCTTTTGCCATAGCAGTGAGATTGAGTCCCTTGAATATATCGCTCTCACGGAACTCCTTCCCATCAAGCACGCTTTTCCATTTCAGGTACTTAGCTTTCTCGGTAATATCAGTCAATGAATAGGCAATCTCACCAAGGTAAGGGACTAGTATTTTCTGAATCTCTGTCGGTGTTGGTTCGGATGATAGTTCATAATGTAGTTTAGCAATTGCAGATAGTTGCTGAGCTGGAGGACTAAACCATAACGTGTGCATGAGGCCCTCTATCTTTCTTAAAGTCATCTTATCTCTTTCTTCAATGTGATCCGGAATTTTATCAAGAACTTTCTCCATCGCTTTTTCAACTGTACCTCCGCTGAGCTTTCTCCAAATTTTGTCGAGCTCAATAACAGAGGCGGCATATCGATGAAATTTGAAGTCCAAGAATTCCTCAAGATCTTTTGCAGTGAGAACATCAATCTCTTTCACACTGAATTCTTTATTCCCACCAGCGATTTCCCAGAGTCGTTTCGTGAAGAAATCAACAACACCTGTTGAGTATGGGGTCTCAAATCTTAATGCATGGTCTCCAGGTTGCGCAATGATATGAGACGATTTGAGAGCATTCTCAAATGTTTTGAAAGTAGTAAGGTCAGTTGGAAAGAGATCCATTGCTCCGTGACCTGTTGTTGACCATACTGAAAGCTTTCCAGAGCCCTTATCATGTTCAACAATAATACGTTCCTTATCTCCGAGATGATCAAACTTTTGTGTGAATCCTTTCGAATACGCCATTACAGCGTAGAGCACAAATCGCTCCTTATTAGGTTCCAATCCTGGCATTCTAAGAATTAATCCAACTGCATCAAGAGGTTCACCATCAGACAGCCAAGCGCCTGTTGCTTGATCAAACTCCCATCTGTCCCCAAGTTGATAAAAGACCTCGCGAAGGCTTCTGAGGTCTTGCGCTTCTTTTGCTTTTTGTAGAGTTTCGCGTTCCCATGCTTCATAATCTCGTTTCATCTTGGACATACTTTTGCGTTCTAGTTCAAGCCATTGCGTTTCAATCTTGAGCTTTACCTTCAACAAGATGTCCTCTCTTTATTATTCAGCTAATGCATAAGTAATTCCGATTTCAAATTCGTTGTGCCGTGAGACCACTTATGGATATCGAATTGACCCAAGATTAACGCGCTTTAGTTGCTAGTGATAGAGCAGTAGACAATACCTCTGAAGTCATCAAAGAGGATTCATCTATCAGCGAGGGACTTATCACAAATGAAGACCGCATGTTCACTGAGAAATCGGAGGATTCATTTATAATAGCTAGAATAGGACCTGAAGGGAGTTCAACACGTTTCACATGCCATTTATTTTCAAGAAATGCAGGTGTATTATAAGAGAGTTCAAGTATCCGCGTAATATTTTCAATTCCAGTCTTTACAATGATACGCTCTTTTTCATTTGATGGAAAACCCAGGTGATATTCAAAAATAAAATCACTACCCAGTTTGACCATAGCGCTGAAATCCACTATGACCATTGTTCGTCTTCTCTCGAATACATTTACAAATACTCGTAGACCACCTTTTGGATGCAAATTGTCTATGCACTTCAATCTCTTCTCAACAAGATATTGAAGGTGGTTCAAGTCCTCTTCAAAGCTGTAATCGCGCCTTATTCGAAAACCGCTAAGATAACTCATTAGAGCTGCAATAAGAAATACAGCAGTGCCCACTAGACAAATGGGGTATGTGATGATCCCGAAGTAAAAGGAAGTTGACGAAAATGCGGACCAGACGAAGATTCCAAACCATGCAAGGTCACTCAAGTCATCAAGACTTCCTTTATCATACTTGAGGGTTTGAAGATCCAGCTTCTCAAAAATCGATGGAATCTCTCCAGGATGAATTTCCACAGTGTGAAGTTTACCGTTACTATCTAAGTGTACAGGATCGATGAACCGAAGAGTTTCTTTGTTAGAAACTCCAAGATCATAATAGGCTCGAGTGGCTGGAATCCCTATAGCAATCTGGGATCCAAACAAGAGAAGACTGGATATTATACCGGGTTGTGTAGAACAAACAAACCAGAAATAGGAGCTGTAGACAACACCTATGAGGAAACTGAATGCAAGTAAGAAGAGGTGGTTCTTTCTTGCGACTTGATTAGCAACTATGACAAGTCGCTTTGATGAAACCTCCTCAAGTTTACTCATAGCTCTACTCCAGAACCCCTTGTTTGCCTACTGGTATAAAGTCTTGATGTTTAAAGCGAACCCTCAATATCCATGGCTAAATTTAATCTATGAAAAATACGTCACCCTGATTCTCAACAGCCTTAACGCGAATGTGCATATCGTTTTCTAGCACATGAGTTGCATCAGTGACCTTAACTATAGCAATATTCCCATGTTGAGTAGCATAGGTAGCAAATTGACTAATAGCTTCGCCAAATTCTGCGAGAATTGCAGTGACTTTTTCGAATAAGCGTTTCAAGGACATGGGATTCTCATTGAAGTAGGACTCAAGGTCATAATGTAGAACTGGAATTGAATCCGGAGTCCATTCTCGCTCAAGCTCTTTAGGTTCGCACACAATAACAGCTCTGCCAGAGAACTCTCCAGCTTCACTAACAGATTCACCTCGCAAAATCGGAAATGCTGGTGCATCTTTGTTCTTGCTCACAGTTTAGCACGCTCTTCTGAGTGATGACACACGTCACTACGTTCGGATAGCTGAAACTTTAACGTTTCGGAGATGGGCTTGATAGGATTTCACCTACCTTCATCCTAATAACAGCAAACACAATAGCCAAAACGGTGCTTAAATGGCTGTTTATGAATTTGAAAAGAGAAAACCAGTCATAGGTGACACCTCTTATGTAAGTCATTCAGCTTCAGTGATAGGAAAAGTCACAATAGGTGAAGAGTGCTACATCGCGCCTGGTGCTGTAGTAAAAGGCGACTACGGAGAGGTTAGAGTCGGGGATGGAACCAGTATACAAGATAATGTCATCATACACGCGCGACCCAACGAATTGACTGTGATTGGGAGTAACGTGACACTAGGTCATGGATGCATTATTCATAATGCTACTGTGCAAGATGATGCAGTAATAGGCATGGGAGCTATAATTTCAGATTATTCAACTGTTGGGACCTGGGCTATCGTTGGTGAAGGAGCTGTAGTTCGCGCAAGATTCGAGGTCCCTGCAGGAATGATTGCAGTGGGTGTACCAGCCAAAGTAATTGGAGAGGTCCAAGTCCATCATAAGGAGGAGTTGACTCGATTCAAAACAATCTACAGAGATCTCGCTTGTAGATATCCAATTGGTTTGAAAAAGCTTAGGGATTAATCTTCAATGAAAAGGAATAGAGGGCTTATTGCCCTCTTTGTTTCCTATACTAGTGATACCATGCGGTCTCTGTTGAATCTACTAAATGCTAATACCCATGTCACTATGAACAATGTCGCGGCAATCAAAACTGTAAGGATATTTGAAAACCAGACTGCAGCTGAATCGATACCTCCTCCACTTAGGGTCATCATTGGCAGAATCATCGGGAGGATGAAAACCATTACAAGAGCGCCGGATGACTGATAAGCCTCGTACACACGAGAAACTCTTCCACTAATCAGAATCATTATTGAATTCATGGCGAGAATCATAAGCGGGCCAGCAGTGAGAAGTAGGAATAGTCCAGCAAAATCAGGTAATAGCATGGGAGGATAACCAGCAAGCATCAGCAGAATAATAGTCCCAATTTCTGACACCAAAATTGACCCTAATAGAAGAGCCATGCTTGGTATGAACGAACTCAAAACCTTCCCAACAAGTAGCTCTCGATCTGTTAGTGGAGTACAAAGAAGTGGTTCAAGCGTATTCTGTTCACGTTCTCCTACGAGAGCATTAGCAGCTATAAGCGACGCAGGTATTATGGCAACTAGACCAATCATCGGAGAAATCGTCGGGCTCATCATTAGCATAACTACTATGAATTCTGCTTCACTTGGAATCGTAAATACGAGAAGACCCACAGTCGCAAGAACCATTATAGGACCGATAGCAGCCACAAAAATAAGGCCATATTTCACATAACCTACTTGTAGCGCCATCTTCAGGTCAGTCTTTGCTACAATGAGTGATTTGTCTAATCCCATTATGCACTACCTCCCTTTATTACTTCAAGATAGAGATCTTCGAGTGTAGCTCCTTCTTCTGCAAATTCAACTATTTTGACTCCATCGGACAACAATGCTTGCATCAATTCAGAGTTATTTTCTGTTGGATTATCGACGGTTACAAGTATAGAATCAAATTCATCTTCCACATTCTCGACAAAATTCATCGATTTAGCAATTGAACTCGCTTTCGATACATCACCGACAATTCTAATCCTGAATTCTTGTTTCGCATGTAATTTTGAACGCAATTCTTGGGTTGGTCCTTGAAGGAGTATCTTCCCTTCATCAATGATCGCAATTCGGTCACATACTCTCTGAACCTCGGGTAGATTGTGTGAATTTATGAAGAAAGTCTGTTTATACTTTTGAGACAAACCTAGTATTAACTCTCGCACGCGTTTCGCGGCAACTGGGTCAAGAGCTGAGCTAGGCTCATCGAGAAGCAATACTCTTGGTCTATGAAGCATTGCTCTGCATAAAGCAAGACGCTGACGGTTTCCTGTACTTAGCTCTCCAGCTTTGTCGTCTTTTCTATCCCAAAGCTCCATGAAAGTCAAGAGTTCTTCTATCCGCTCATGAATTTCATCTTCTGGTACATCGTAGAGCCTAGCAAAATACAGCAGATTATCATATGCTGTTAATGTTGGGTAAATGGTATGGTTCCCTTCTTCTGGTAGCACACCGGTAATTTCACGAACATTGACTGGATCATCAATAATGTCAAAGCCACCTACAGAAGCAGTACCATCAGTAGGTCGAAGTAGAGTACTAAGTAACCTAGTTGTGGTTGACTTTCCAGCCCCATTTGGACCAAGTAGTCCAAATATCGTCCCTTCAGGAATGTTCAGTTCCATATGGTCAACTGCGACCAAATCTCCGAAATTCTTCGTAAGACCTGAGATTATCACTTCATCCAACATAACCACATCTCAAAAGATGTGTAACACTATCTCGATAAAAATCTGATTAACGAGGAAGCAGAATTCTACGCCTCTTGTTTTACACCCTCGTTATTTTTTCAACGACTGCTGTTGAAGTTTCCTTAATCCCGGGGATCCTGTGTATTTTCTGGACAGTGATTTCATAGAGCTCTTCTAGACTATTAGTTTCCAATAGAACTACTATATCATAACTCCCTGTAGTCACTGCTACAGTGGTCGCTTCATCAATCTTACGAAGTGCCTCAAGGACTTCATCAGTATGACCAAGTTCAAGATCCATCAAAACGTATGCTAGTACTTTTCCAGCCATCATTTTTAACTCCTATTTTCAATTATGTATATTCTTTCATCACCACGAGAGTTTCAACATCTTTTATCCCTTCAATCTTCTGTATCTTTTTAAGAATCAGTGAACGTGTCTTTGTTAGGTTTCTGCTTTTAACACTGAGTAGATAATCGTGAGATCCTGCAAGCGCTGCGGCTGATTCAACTCCTTTTATATCAAACAACTCAGGCAGTAGATCTCCAGTCAAAGGTTTCACTTGTATAAGCACTATTGAACGAACATCTGAAGCTTCTAACGCAAGAACTCCTATCATCACAAGAATGACACCAAACATCTTCAAGGACCAGAGGAAAGCATCCGCATCAAGAACTCCAAATGCTCCAGGAATTAGAAGATTGCCAAGTACAGTTACAGGGATTCCGAGTACGACAGAAACTGAAGATAATGAGTTGACAACTGCCATCTTACCTCGACCCAGAGCTCGAATATACATCACAATCGAAAAGAAAGCGGTTACTGAACCTCCAACCAAATACCAGAACAACGGAATGAATTGGATCGACATTGATAGCCAATCGGATTCATTCAGGAAAGGAAACGCAAGAAGACTCATTACTGAATTTAGGACAAGCAGAGTCCAAATTCTCATGTTCAATGAATCAACTCGGAGACCTGGAGAAATCTCATATCGTTTTGTCTTTCGCTGATAGTAGGTCACAAGCGCTGATGATATGTTTAACGGGCCAAGCACCATTAATAGTGTAGTAACCTCAAAACCTCCAGGAGTTGCTCCAACAAGAAGAACCCCGAAGAGAATTGAAATAATCGATTGAATTTCAATTATCGTTGGTGTGTCTTTCTCAGCAAGTAGATCTCCTATCAAAAGGTAGATGATTACAAGCTGACCGTATGGTAGAACAGTAGATGCATCATGGGAACCAGCCAGAATGTAATAGAACAGTGTAGAAATGCCTGCAAAGACTCCAGCCAATGCTATGTAAATCATTGGCGTCTTAGGGAGCAGACGGATTCGACCAAAGTCTGGATCCAAACTATACCCTATAGCTCTTTTTCTTCCATCCATAGTTCGTTTAATACTTAAAAAAATAACAGTGAGAAAGGTAACAGCAAAGCTTGTCCACTGTGCTAGAAAACCATAAGCTAGTGGAGGGATACTAATAGTATTGAGAGCAACAATGTCGAATGTAACTGAGAATGTCCGCATTACACCTGATCCAAGAGCAAGAGAGTAGAATATGGTCGATGCTGAACTTCGACTGACAGGTCTCTGACTTCTACTACTCATTCGTATTCTCCCCCGTATTCTCCTAATCTATAATGAGATTAAAGGCTGAAGTATTATTGCTCTTTCTAATTGCCTTGTGATTCGTTAGGTGTATGTTCTAACTCCTCGGTTTCAGTTGCTTCAAGAGCATCTTCACTAGCAAGCTCAGGTTCTATTTCAGGTTCAAATTCAGCACGATCCTCAAGTAGATCGTCTTCTTCTTGTTTCCTTGATCGTTTCTTCGGTTTCTTCTTCTTGTCATCAGTGACTTGACGCTGCGCAAGAATGAACTCGTCAAAAGTGAGTCGTTTACCTGATTGCAGTTTCTCAACCGCCTCCTCAGCTCGTTCTCGTTCCTGAGCTCTCTGTTGGTCTCGTATTTCCTGGCGTTCAATATCACGTTTTTCAACAGTGTATTTACGAAGCTTTCCTTGTATGTCTTCAATCTGAGTTCGGAGGTCCTTTAGCTTCGCCTCACCATCTTTTACTTTCTTCAACCATTCAACGAAATTCTTGTGTGCTGTATCGGCTGACTTTTTGTATTCTTCAAGCTGTGGACGAATTCTCACAACTTCCTGATGATGAACTTGTGATTTTTCAGATAGCTCGATAACCTTCTCATGTGCGTCTGAAGCTTCTTCCTTTAGCTTTCTTGCAAGTCTACGAAGTTCACTTATTCGATCCTGTTTCTCTTTCTCTTGACCGATTTTGACAAGCTTGGCTTCTATCTTTGCAATCTCTTCAACAATAGACAACTCCTCGTCTCTGGTTAGTTGGTCCGTCTGTTGACGCCACTCTAGCTCTTCAACACGACGCATCATCCGGCGTTGATCTGTCGATGGACTTCCAACAAGATTACTTCGAAGCTCCCTTATTTCATCGTAAACGCTTTTCAGTTGAGCATGAATCGCGGTTCTTCGGTCTTTAGCTTCGGAAATTTCTTTGTTAATTCTATCTCGCTCTTCGCGTTCAGCTTTAACTGATTCAATCAGACCCCTAACTTCCTTATTATGGTCGTCTCGAATTGTCTTGTATTCTCTCATCTGATCTCGGTCGCGTCTGAGTATCTCAAGTTCGTCCCGAGCTTGTACTTTGAGTTCACGGAGCTTTGCTCGTAGAAACTCAACATCTTCTGGTTTGGCTTCTGCGGCTTCAGTCAAAGGAATTCTGTCCTTAGAATTTCGTTTTGCAGGTTCTGCATAGCAGAACGGATTTCGTCCACCACATTGGGTGTTTCGATTACCGTCTTTCGCATGATGCCTTCTTAAAAGGTTTCGCATGGAGCGACTACATTCTAGCAAAGCGATGAGCTATTTTATCGGATATATCAAAATCGGTGACTTGTTGCAATCCAGTCCAACCGGGCGTAGCATTTGCTTCTAGAATCCAGAGGTTTCCATCAATATCTGGTATGATATCCACACCGACTAATCTACCCCTTACAGATCTTGCAGCTCTAATTGAGAGTTTAGTAACATCCATTGTGTTAGTTCGTGGGACTCCACCACTATGAATGTTTGTGGTAATTCCTTCACCACCTACGCGTTGCATCGTAGCAATCACTTCATCGTCTATCACAAGAGCACGAATATCAAATCCAGGACTCTCTACAAATTCTTGGAGCAAATAGGCGCCTTTACCAAACATTTGACTATGGAATTTGAGGTAGTCATAGATATTATCCAGATCGAATTCTCGTTCTATTAGCTGGACACCAAGACCTCCAAATCCAGTGATTGGTTTTAAAACGCAAGGGAAATGTTCTTTGACGAAATCTGCTGCGTCCTCAATTGACTCTGTTATGAGAGTATTCGGAACTGGAAGTCCTGCAGAAATTAATCTTCGCATAGTTTCAGCTTTATTTCTCATTAAGAGTATAGAAGAAACAGAGTTAATGACGGTGACGCCCATTTCTGTGAGAGCGGAGAGTAGACCCACACGATTGAAAAAAGTACCAATATCATTCGCCCCGAGATCAAGTACAATTAGAAGATCAAGTGATGATAGATCTATGCCATTCATCGTTATGACATGATGATTCGTGGAACCTCTCCTTGATACTTTCCATGGAAGGACTTGAATGGTTTCAACACCCAATCGATTAAAGGAGTCTTGAAGACTTTGTTCTCGTCGAGACCATGGATCGGAAGAAAAGAAACCAACTTTCGAAATATACTCGGGGCTCAATACAATCACTCCAATTGAGGATGAACTATTTCATAACCATAACGACTAGCTTTTATGTTCTATCAATTTGTACTTTGTAGATGAATTCCATGAAACTTTTCTCTACTGAAGAGATTGATATAATCAATAAGGAACTTCTTGGAAAGTCAGGATTTTTTCTGATTGCATTTCGAAATAAGCATGGACCAACCTTACTGAAGAAACTATGGATGGAAATGATGGAAGAGCTAGGAATTCCAGTAAAATGTCTAAGTTGGTGGTCTAGTGCTGGTAGCATTGGCCTTTTAGAATGTGAAGCTGAAAACGGACTCTCAGTTTTTGGTCAATGGATGCTTGATGATAAACAAGAACTCCTCAATGTTATGGAGCTGGATGAACAAGATGTTACAAATATTCGTGATGGATTTGATGCTGGGACCATCACTTCTTCAGCCATGAGGGCATATCGAATTGGAGAGTCAGGTGGAGAGAAGGAATAGACTGAACTAGTCAACCGTTAGAGTCTTAGAGAGGTTCCTAGGTAAGTCTGGATTAATGCCAAGGTCAACTGAAAGATAGTAGCTCAATAGTTGAAGGGGAATTACGTCGAGTATTGGATTAAGGAGTACATCCGACTTTGGTACAATTAGATAGTCGTGATTGTTAGCTACATATGGCTCAAGAGTTTCTTCATACTCACCAACAATAATGGTTCGACCATGTCTTGCTTTTACCTCATTTATGTGATTAATCACCATCCAACTGTCCTCAGTGGTGGTTACAAAAATCACAGGATAGTTGTTTGTCACAATACTTAGAGGCCCATGCTTAAACTCTGACGAGTACATACCTTCACAGTGGTTATAGCAGATCTCCTTTATCTTGAGAGCACCTTCTCGAGCAACACCATCAGTAAAACCATAACCAAGGCAATAGAGGTCTCTTATGTCCATCAGTGATTTTGCAAGGTTCTTTGCGAGAATCCCTGTTCTATCAATCGTAGTTTGAGTAAGAGAAGGCAGAGAGTCTCTTAGTTTCTTTATGAAAGATTTTGCTTCAGAGGAGTCAATATGCCCATTTCTTTCGCCCATTCTCGCAGCTAAGTACGCAAAGATAATGCTTTGAGAGTAGTATGTTTTTGTTGCAGGAACTGACACTTCATATCCACATGCCATTGGTATGAATGAATCAGCTTGAAACATAAGAGTACTACCTATAACATTCAGGACTCCAAGTGTTTTCCCATAATTCTCAGTCTTGACCATGTTTAGTACATTCAGGATATCTTTTGTTTCTCCACTTTGAGAAACGAGAATGCTAAGACTATTCTCATCCATCGTCTTTCCATACATGGGTTGAAACTGTCCACCGATTGCATGAATCATTGGAATTCCTGCGAGTCTGTTGAAATAATAAGTCCCAACTATGCTTGCATTGTGCGATGAGCCACATGCAACTAAATAGTGTCTTGAAGCCTCTTCGATGAGTTTTAACCAATCTTCACTTTTAGGACCTTCAAGTATACCTATGACATCCGTAGCAATTTTTGGTTGTTCATTGATTTCTTTAAGCATGAAGTGGGGATAACCACCTTTCTCTGCTGCTCGTGCATCAACATTTGAAATTTGAGGAGGTCTGTCAAGCTGTTTTCCGTCTTCAATCCTATACACTTTAACATCATTTGGAGAAAGAACTAACATCTCACCATCTGCGAGGTAAATTACATTATTTGTTAGA
>JAEORO010000154.1 GCA_016840855.1 Candidatus Thorarchaeota archaeon
AGATCGAGAGTTTAGCTCATGGATTTGCTCATTGAGAATACCTTGAAATCCACCATAGACTCCAAAAACCTCGCAATGTCGATTAATTCCGACTCTAGTTATTGCACGAATAGCGGCGTTCATTGCAGGACTATCGCCGCCACTAGTGAGAACAGCAATTTTCATAGATTAACTTGTCAACCTACTGATAAATAAGTTCGATTCTTTCCATGTTATTTTGGTGAAATGCAAGAGGGTTAGACTAGACCCTTTTTTCTAAGGATAACAAGCATTGGGAGTGTTATGCAAAGGCTGATGAATATGACAAATACAAACGCTAGAGTTTCCTCCTGAAATGGCAATCCGACATTCATGCCGTATATGCTAGCAATCAATGTGGGAACAGTAACAAGAAGCGAAATGGATGTTAGTGTCTTAATGACACGATTCAGGTTGTGACTTACAATACTATCATATGCACTCATAGCGTTTGCAATCAATTCCCTATAGATAGCGCTCAACTCAACTTGCTGCTGCAAGTCGACCTCAAGTTCCTCGAGTCGATCCTCATCAAGTATCATACGACCGACCACGTTGAATCGCATAAGACGCCGCAGGACTTTCATATTTGCTTTGAGAGAGGTTTCAATGAATATTGCGTCACGAGAGAGCTGGAAAAACCATTCTAGTTGTGAGGGATAGATATCACTCATGATATCCTCCTCAGTCTTATTGATAGTTTCTTCAATCAAGTCGAGTGTGTGTTCAAAAGAGTGGATTATGACCTCTAGCCAGCGATAGATAACTTCAGATGGAGTGGTCCCAAATTGCACTTTCTTTCTTAGTCTTTTCCTGCGTAATGGCACAACATCATTTTGAATTACGATGATGTCACGTCCATTCGTGAATATACCAATGGGATTAGTAGAATATTCTCTTTCCTGTTCCCTAATATCAACAGGAACACGGAAAACCATCATTGTATAATGATCTTCTATCTGCAAGCGAGGTCTCTCGTCAAGATCTTGTACATCTTGAAGGTCTTCTAGGTCAATCTCAAAATGTTTTGAAATCTTAGCCAAATCATCCGGTCGTATACCAATAATCTCAATGAGCAAGGGTTCATCAGGGGCTTCTTCCAAAGTGGTGTAAACTATACCACTCTCCAATGCCATAATGGAGAAACTTCCATTCTCTACATTGTCGCTGCTCATATGATCCACCTCGATTAGGGGGATTATCTTCGTCCATCGATGATAGCCTGCCTGGAAGAGGGTTCGTTCTGCTTGTTAAAAGCACAGCAGTCAGTTTTTGAACCCCTATAGGTCGTAGAAAATGGATTGCATTTCCCTTTTAGGGTTTTGTAATAGCGTGAAAATTCGGTTTGATGTATTATTGTCTTTGTGTTGCTTGAAGCACCAAAACAATAAGGTTCGACATCGTACAAGTACATAGTTGGAGGTTATTGTTTGAGGACTAGATGGTTTGTCATCTTTCTAGTTGTGTTTCTAATCATATCTAGTCATCAAACAACTCAAGTAAACTCTGATGATTATGACGAAACAGAGTCAAGACCATATATCGACAAGATAGTCTACAGAGTAATTCCAGACCCAGATACGAGAATTCTTGCACTTCTTGCCGATGCAATAGACATTCATGCCTCATCCTTTGATCCAAGCTCCTATTGGCCAGTGCTTAATGTAGATCCTGATATTTCTATTCACCAATCTCTAAGAAATGGATATGGAAGCATTACTTTCAATTGTCGTATGTATCCTCTTAATTTAACGGGTTTTAGACGTGCTTTTTCGTATGCATTTTCAAAGACACAAGTTATAGCTGAGTTGGATGGTTTTTCAAAAGAGCATGACTCTCTAATCCCATATGTTAACCCATTCTGTATTGAAGATGAACTAAGTCCCCATTGGTATGAGAGTGAAGTTGACATTGGAAATGCTATCCTTGATGAATTGAATTTCACTAGAGATCCAACCACTGGAGTAAGGAATGCACCTAATGGTGAGCCATTCAAAATCGAGATGGGGTACAGTGGAACATCTTGTAACCGAAAGGTAGCTAATATTGCTCAAAAAGCATTTGAGAATCTACGTGTTGATGTCACAATAAATAGCTATCAAAAATCAAAGAAATCGTATAATCCATTTATTGACTTTAACTTAGTCTTGCGTGAGATAGATTTCATTGACTATGGAATTAGTTGGCTAGCGTCTGAATATGGGTCAGAATATGCAAAGGATATTAACATTAATCCTTCTGGGTTCTCAAATAGTTCTTTTGACATATGGGGAGAACAACTACTTCATAACACAACCTATGATGATGTTTCTCAAGCAGCAGCTGAGATGCAGAGGATACTTCAGTATGAAGTACCAAGCATCGTAGTGTATCAAAATTATTATTTCCAAGCATATAGGAATGATAAATTCACGAACTATGTCGAAGATTTAGATCGACATATCGATGGTTATTGGACCATGCTAAATATCAGGTTGTTAGATGGAACCACTGGTGGAACTGTTTCAGTTGGCATTGATCAAAAACCAGACTCTTTTAATTTCTTTGTAGCTGAGTCTAATTTATCAAAAGTAATATTTGACAAGATACATCTTGGATTATATACTAGGTCACCCGACTTGGAACCAATTCCGCAACTTGTTGAGGCCATGGTGGTTGAAACATCTGAAGAAAATACGAATATTACGCAAGGTCATACTCGATTCACAATTGATCTTAGGGACGACCGGCGATGGTCAGACAACATCCCTGTTACTGCAGATGACGTAGCCTTTACATTCAACTATATATTGGAAAGCGGTCGCTATGGCAATCCAAAAGCCGATGACTTAGCAGAACTGATGTCAGTATATTCTCCATCTACATATCGAGTTATCCTTGAGTTCTGCTCAGAGTCCTATTGGAATTTTGAGAAGTTTGCCTATCAATACATCTTACCCAAACATGCATTTAACGGAACTAGTTTTGAAGAATGGGACAGTTGGGAAATCTCAATTTTAGAAGATAATCAAGTAGAAAACATAAATTGTGGACCATTTGTTCTTTCAGATTTTGAAGAAGGAGAGTTCTATGAACTGTCAGTGAATCCAGATTGGATGCGTTCTAGATGGGATCCCTACGATGGGATGTATGTAGCAAGACTCTCACCTGGCCAGGATTTCAGGAGTTTATTTCAGTTTTTCACAATAAAGTGGAATCTTAATTGGGAATTAATTTTTAGTCATAGTAGTGAATCTCTAACGACAGAGCTGGATAGGTATATTATACCTTGTTCTCCAGCTGTTCCATTTGTGAGCTATACAATTCTTTTGGATGGGGAGTTTTATTTGTTTAAATCACTAAATCCTTTTTATCCAGACCCATTTCCCACTGAAATATCGGTCCATGTGAATGATAATTCTCTCTCACTCGGAGAACACAATTTTACGATAATTGTTCATAGCTCCTACGGGGGTGACTTTGGAAGTGATACGGTAATTGTCACAATTATGCTCCCGACTTTTGTTGGAGTATTATTGGCTGGATTTTCAGTACCCTTCCTTATTTTCGTCTGTTATCGCAGAATAAATGGTTCCAATCCTAAAGGATGAATAAAAGCGGCTCTCCACTAAATGATGACACTCTCAATCTCGACATTTCTGTCCTTGATACTCAGTGTGTTTGAGGGTATCTTTTTCCCACCAAATAGTTCCGCCTCACTTGCTCCTCGGTAGATTGCATCTGCAATTCGACCCAAAGCATCAGCCTTCATTATCCCAGAACCACTTGCACCATTGACTACAAGCACGCCACACTCGAGATAGACAAAGGGTATTCGGTCAGGACTGTAACAATATCCTCCAGCCCAACTATTGACTGGTCTCGCTCCTTGAAAAGCAGGGAAGTACTTTGACAGGACAGGATACATGCTATTCTCATAGTAAGCACTCTCAGGTACCATGTCTTCATCGGTCTGGATATACTTGTACGCACGTCCAATTGTGTCACCGCATCCAATCCAGAACCCTCGTTCTTGAAGTTGAGGTCTGAAGTAGACACCTGCAGAAGGAAGGATCGTGAATGGAATACAATCCAATTCATTAAATCCCTTTACATCCAAGAGTGATTGCAGCTCTTTCTTATCTTCTGCGTGTATAACAAAAAGCTGGCGTTTCTTTCCCTTAGTCATACTATCGATGCCAATCGGATCTAGTAGTTGATTTGTCCAAGCTCCTACTGCAAGAACCACTACGTCAGCTCTAATTGTACCTTTGTTGGTCACAACACCATTGACCTTTTTCTTTTGCCAGACAAAAGGTTCTCCAGGAAGATCTAGCTTAGGATCAGCCTCCAGAAGGAGTTTCTCAACCTCAACACCAAATCTTGGTTTAACATGAGATATTTTCTTGAATTCCTCGAAATAGTACTCCACAAGTCTTGTTGGGTCGAGGACACCACAGTCTGCTCCAAATAAACCATAGCGGACCTCTTGAAGATGCATAAGTTCAGCCTCCTCATCCCCAGAGAAATCCACGTTGAGTCCTGGAATCATCTTCTCTAGATCGTCTTTAGTATACACCTTGTAGTTTATCCCAGACTTCTGCATCCGTTCCATCCAGAGTTTGACACTCTTGTGATTGAACTGAGCCTCACTAAGGAGCCAAAGGTACCCGGTCTTTTCAAAGAACAAATCATGCCCAAGCTCTTCCTGTACATGCTCGAAATATTTGATTGAGGTATCTGTAAGAAGTTGATTGGTAGATGATGCAAACATGTTACGTACTGCAGCAGCACTCATTGCAGTATTTGCTTGCCCTGCAGCTAATGTTCTATCAACTAAGAGGATTCGCTTGTCAGGGTTGTTCTTCTGGAGATAATATGCAGATGCAACACCTAAACAGCCAGCTCCGACAACAATGATATCAAATGTCTCTTCGCTACTCAAGACGAGTGCCTCCATTAGAGCCGCGTGAAACATGCCCACCTAAAATGTTTGTCATTTCCGAGTATACTCACTAAACAAATATTTGAATCTCTCTGCATCTACGAGCGCTGGAGGAAGTAAACATGCCTGGTTTTGTTATCAGAAAAGAAAATGGCGATTTGAAGTGGTTTCCTTTTTTCAAGTATGATGATGGGAGATATGGATTCTATGCTCCAAAAGATGAGAAAACAGGTCATGAAGTAGGTCGTGATTGGAACTTCTTGAAATACATTCCTGGATATTGGACACCAACTTCAACTCCTAACCATCGAAGGCGAATTGGTGGTGGTTCTTCGTTCATTGTATTGGATGAAGAGGATAATCTCCGATATTATCCATTCAAAGATGAAAGCTTCATGCTTCGAGGTGTAGGAGATCGTGTTGGTAGAGGATTTAACGCTGAGTTTGATTACTATTCCGCAGAATGGCTAGCAAATGGCACATCTGACCTTCTTGTAAGAGATGAAGATGGTGATCTAAGATTATTTCCATGGGACGGAAAAGAGTTCAAGGATTTGGGTCGAAAAGAAAAGGTAGGAAACGGATTCGATAAGAAAAAAGTACCTGATGTCTATCCAGGATATTGGACTGGAGGACGTTTTCCGGACATCATGGTTAGAAAAGACAATGGAGATCTCATTGTTTTTCCATTTGATGGTGAATCTTTCTATGGTAAAGATGGAATTAAGATTGGTAGAGGATTCAAGCAAAAGGACTATCCCCACTTGCTTGTTGGACATTGGCTAAGAAACACAACTCCGGATATCCTAGCATACCATGATAGAAGACTTCACCTCTACACATATTCTGGAGATGATGATTTCACAACGAAAGATTATATCTATAGTTCCGAGAAGGACTTCCGAGAGGATTGGAAGTTTCTTATTGGAAACTGGAGATCACCCGGTTTGCCAGATTTGATTGTTATCGATGGCAGCAATGATCTTCAGTTCTATCCGTTTGAGGGACAACAACTAGTTGATTTAAAGCGAGATCGACAAGTAGGCAACGACTGGAAGTTTACTCACATTTGGGATTTCTATCCAATATCATGAAGCCAAAGCTCATTCCTCAAACCAACCGTAAGCATGATAAGGATATCACTCCGCAGACGCAGAACGGAGTGGGTTGTCATATCAGAAGATACAGATAGTCAAAGTATGGAACTCTTTGGAACAGCTAGTCAGACAAAGAGGATTGCTGTTGGAATAATCCTGATTGCACTGTATGCAATACTTGCTCTCCTTCCAATGAGTGGTTTCATTGGAGCCGCAGGCTTGAGCAGCATTCTGAGCTTTGCTATCTGTGTTGCCCCATTGATTGGAATCATCATGGGTCCATGGAGGGGATTTGGATTTGGTCTTATTGCAGGGATAGTAGCTACAATGGTCAGTCTTCCCATTGGGGGAGGTGTATATCTAATCATTCCAACAACCATTGTCGGACCAGCAGTGGCTGCCTTATTCACAGGTTTGTCATTAAAGAGGTCGACTAAGGTAGCAAATACTGAGATTCCAGGACCTTTACTGACCATGATTTATCTAATTATAGTGATAGTTCTATATGAGATTGTAGACTATGAAGCTTGGTGGTTCATGGCACCCTATATGTTAGCAGTGGTGGTTTCTCTGGTTTTTCAGATTAGGAGGTTTGAATTTGATCCAAATCGGACGTATCTCCAACTCATTCCGTTTACATTCCTAGGAGCAATGTTGGATCATTCAATGATGGCTATGGGTTCAGTTTATCTTCTTCAAATTCCTGCAGAAGTCTTTGGGTTCGTAATCTTTCCAGCAATGCTAGTAGAACGAACAATCGCTACGCTACTAGGGGCACTCTTAGGATTCATTATTCTGAAGGTGTTTGGTGAAGAAATAGGAACCTCCACTAGTTAAGAAACTTGATGATTGTTAGCAAAGCTTCAATCTCCGTCTCAAGTGTCATTGTTGCCATTGACACCATGTCTTTCTCAATTGCTTGAGATGGAAGAGGAGGCAAGTGAATGAATGTGGCTTTGGCTTCAAGTGATCCATTCTCAATCCGTTCCATGACTTTGTAGAGAAGCCAATTGCAACCATAATGTCCTGCATGATAACTTACGTACGCAGGAATGCCACTATCTAACAAGGCTTGTACTAAAGGGATAGGGTCAAGATTAGCGAAAAATGCGGCAGGACCTTCAGTGTTGATTATGTCAGATTCTGGTAAATTCTCATAATTGTCTGAACGCTTCGTTGAAATCACATTCACGCCCATCCTCTCAATTGAGATTGCTGCTCTGTTGGCTTGTCCACAACACAAAACATAGTCGGGATTATGATTCTCAAGAGATTCATCGAGAATCTCAAGTGCTTTTGTATAGTCAAGAGGGAGTACAATACCAACAAGAGAGAATCCATTAACCCTTTTTTCATGAAGACATTTCACTACTTCTTCAGAGGGATTAACTGTGAATCCATCAAAGGGTTCGAACCCAGTTATGAGAATCTTAGCCAAAGTACCACCCAATTAAGTGGATTATGTCTTCCTAAAGAGTTCTGTGTCTAAAGAGAATAACATTAGTTAGATTTGTAAATATTATAGAACCACCTTTGGAGTCATTTCCTATCCTTAAGCTTGAACGGTCCTTTCTTCAATATGGCAAGGCTTGCTAATGCTAAACCTGCAGAACCAACTCCAATGCCCATTATCAGCCATCCAAGAACCAAGGAATCTTCAGAATTGGTTGGCAGTGCAGTGTTTGTTGATGTTGTTGTTGTTATACTCGTTGTAGTTGTAGATGTTGTCGAAGTGGTAGATGTGGTTGCGGTCTCCTCCTCAATTGTGAAAATCACATCTCCACTGTTCATGTTGTAGTACTTATCCATTGCAACGACATGAACAGGATATACTCCTATATCCAAAGGCGTTGAATTTGTAATAAGACCGATGTTAGTGATACTGAATTTGGTGTCATTGAGTTGCCAATATCTATATCCAGAGTATTCAGTGGCTAAGACCTGGAATGTTACATATTCATTCTCATAGAATTGAACAGATGCAGGTAGATTCGTGAAGTCAGGACCCTCGTTGTCATACCAAAGACGGTTCATGCGTAGTTCATATGAGGTTGGAGTATATGTCTGCGTGTATCCAATAATCCCGAAGCCACCATCACTAAGATAGATAACATCGAATGCTACATCTGGACCAAGTGTACCATTAGAAACATCCCATACCAAATTACCACTAAGATCTGTACGTACAGTATAGAAATCCTCTGAACCTTCTCCAAAAGAAGTAGTCGAACCTGTCAGTACATATCCATCGAAATCCCTTGTTTGAGAAATGGAAATTGCTGTTTCAAAACCTGATCCCCCAAATGAATGGTTTGATATTTGAATACCATTAGTATCAGTGATTACCATCCACATGTTATGGTCTCCTTCCGGTGTTTCGTGCTCCCCAGCAAGTACAAAACCACCTGAGATACTATATGTAAGACTCCTTGCTATATCATATCCTAAACCACCATAGGTTTGATTCCATTCGTGATGCCCCGTAAAGTTGACTTTCATCAACCACATATCAAAACCTCCTGCGCCCCATGACTGAGTATATCCAGCAACCACATATCCATCCGCTGTTTCTATTACATCAAAACCAACTTCGCTATTAGGACCACCATAATCATATGCCCATATCTCATTCCCAGTAGTAATGTTTACTTTGACTAAACGAAGCTGTTGACTTCCTCCACTACCACCATCTCCAATCATCAGGATACTCCCGTCTTTTGTTTCAATAGCCGCATATGCTCTTTCTCCGAACGCAGTTCCATAAAGTTCAGACCTAATCTCATTCCCATAATCATCTACAAGAACCAACAGAAAATCATGATTTGAAACAACTTCACTGTTGTATCCAACCAAAGCATAGCCTCCAGAGCTAATCTCAACAATATCTCTAGCTACTTCGTAGTCTGGTGTTCCATATGTGAAATTGCTGATTACATTGCCTGAGTCATCAATGAAGACCAACCAAGCATCATGATCACCTGCTCCAAACCTATCTGTTTGACCCGCTGCAACAAATCCTTCTCCCGGAATTTCAAGAACTGCATATGCACGATCTTCTCCAATACCTCCATACATCATCTCCCATTGCTGTCCAGTTGGTGCTGAGAGAAGGTAACCTGATTGTTCACTTTCTGTGTTGTTATTGAAATAAACATGGTTACTTGATGTTATCTGGACCAACATGAATAGATATGCAACTATCAAAATAGTAAAGATCTTACGTGCTTTCAAAGTAACTCCACTCCTAAAATTGTAGAAGTTCCGTGCTTAATTAATTAATTTGATTCAATTCAGAGCTTTCACTATGCCCCCAACAAAAGACCGGGTATGGCAAGTACGACAAAGAATAGACCCAAAACAACCTGGAATAGACCAATTCCAATATTGACTAAGTTAAGACGACCCGCCCTAGATTCAACCTGTGCCTTCTTACTCCCATAAGTTGCACCAACTGACAGGAATGCCCCAAAGATGAAGTCTGTGGAGATGTGAGTGAAGTAAATGAGTATACCAGCGAAGAGTACAGCTCCGACACTCCACTGAACATTCTCAAGAAGGTATGTGATCGCAGTGAAACCTGCTGCAAGCCACCAAAGTATAAAATATGGTGAAAAAATGCTGACAAGAGCTCCTTGAGTTGTTGCTTCCAGAGCTGA
>JAEORO010000023.1 GCA_016840855.1 Candidatus Thorarchaeota archaeon
GAGCCAAGTTAAAAAATGTCTGGTCTAGTCAAATTGCAGCAGAATCCCATAACCGACGGATTTCCTACGAAATTTTGGAGACAATATCGAATAATGCAGTCTCTCATTTTTCGAAATAATACTCAGAAGGTTTTTACTAGATTGTTTTTAATGTAGTATGTGAGTAATACATTCTATACGTCGGGACGCACTCGTATAATGAGAAAATTACAAACCGTTAAATACGAGGCTGGATAAATAAGATGGAAGTGTGCTCATTTGAGCAAGCCGCCGGATTACAAGTGGGGTGCATAGTTGAAGCTAGTAGACCTGGCCAAGGAGTCAGTCAGGGTTCTGAAAGAAAGTGGGGAGACAGGAATTAGGAGCGACGTCTTGGCTGAGAGATTAGACACTCCAAAACGACGAGTGTATGATGTTATCGCAGTTTTGAAAGCTCTGAACCAAGTTACCACAACTCGTAAGTTCGATGGGACCATTGTCAAGTGGATTGACAAAACAAAGGATTTTATTCCTCGTGAAGCTCATTCAACATTGAAGATACAGCTCGAACAAGAAAGTAACCAACGGAAAGAACTCCAAGTACAAGTTGCGGAGCTAAAAGAACAGGTTAGAATATCTAAAATTAAACTTCGTAGAGAAACTGCAGCAATTGAAACTTCAGACAAGACTGAATTTAACACGACTCAACTTCGCGTTCGTGCTCTCTCAAGTAATGGAATTAAGAGTGTAAAGCATTCTGGTGTAGAAGTAAGAATTGAAACACATGAGGCTGGGATGGTCGTCGATCCGTCCGAGATTGAAGTTGATGAGAAGAAAGCACTCATCACCAAACTTCAGCGTCTTTGAGTTTCTATTGTTCCTGTAATCTTATGATGACCAGACTGCCTCTTCGAACATGAACTAGCTTATCAAGCTGACTTTCGTCAGATATTATTCTCCCAATCACATTCACTTGACTGAATGTCCGTTTGTCGCCCAAATATATGTCTAAGGAATCACCTAGGGGTTGGTATGCGATATCTGCTTTCTTGACGTTATTAGTTGGTTTTGCATTTCCTTTGGATATACCCAGAGTGATTTTCATCTCTCCTTGCATGAGTGCAGTTCTGCCCTCGATGGGAAGTCTAGATTTTATTTCTTCAACAATGAGGGGTGCATATATTCTATTTATGATGCCTTTTAGAATGATATCCCCTTCAAAAACAAATTCCAACTGAATATCTGTGTCGCTCAGATCGACCATATAGTTCCATTTACAAATCGTACTAAAATTTCCTGCGCTATGCTTAGCAGCAAAGGCTTAATTGGACAAGGACCCAGCAGGACTTGGAGTGGATTGGGCTGGCCTCCACCAAACTCGATATTGCATTTGTAGTAGACACAACTGGTTCAATGAAGGATGATATTACAGCTGTAAAGGACAGTCTTTTTGAGATTGTAAACCATATTACGAGTCGAACTGAAGGGTTGGAAATACGATTTGGTATTGTTTCCTATCGAGATCATCCTCCACAGGATCGAACATATGTAACACGTGTTTTTGATTTCAGTGAAAAAATAAGACGCGTGCACAAATTAATCTCTGAATTAAGACCCTCTGAAGGTGGCGACACCCCTGAAGCTGTTGCTGATGGTCTCTTTGATGCTCGTACAAAGCTCTCATGGGCAAGTGAAGCATACAAAGTCTTACTTCTAGTAGGTGATGCTCCACCTCATGGGAAACGATACAATAGCATAGGTGATGATTACTTCCCTGATGGATGCCCTATGGGATTTGATCCAATTGACGAAGTCAAGAAGCTGCGTTTAGATTTTGGGAGTACAGTGTTCATTTTTGTTTGCGGATGCAATCCCTTGGTTGAAGATTCATTTCGGAAAATCGCTACATCTGTTGAAGATGGGAAATATTATTCTCTTCTTGAAGCTCATGAGCTTCCTGAGGCAATTCTAAAAATACTCGAGGGTGTTAGTGATTTAATCGAGGCTGATCGAAAAGTTCTCTCATACTACGAGGCAAATGATGGGGCGTTTGATATGGGTGAGGCTGCCTCCGCATTGAACCTTGAGTTACGAGAGTTAAAGACCTCATTGTCACGTCTCCTTGAGCTTGGCCGAATAGCCCGTTGGCCTAAGGGACGACCATTATCGCCCTCACAAATGGGGTTGACTGTTGCCTTGGGAGAAGTTCCCAATAATATTGTTGCTGGAAAAGCATTCAATTTCAGTTTAAGAGTTAAGAATCCAAGTTCAACAGTTGTTGGGATTCGAGTGATTGCTTCTTTAGTGACTTCAGATGGTGTTTCTGAGATAACAAATGAACATCATGACATTAGCCCAAAATCAGATAGAAAGTTGGAGCTGAAATTCGTTCCGATGACCGAAACTAAAGGGAAAGCCAGTCTAAGAGTTGAAGTTTTCTATGGGTCTCGTTCAGTTGCTACTGAAATCTACACCACCCGTGTCTATTAAGGGAGGCTCTTTATTGATCTTACGAGCAAGACAGGGGCGACATCAACAAGGCATCTGTTTTGTTTCATCTGATATAATTGGTCAAGCCATTGAAGCATGTAAACTCACTTCAGAATCTTCTTCACTCTACGCGGATGTCAAGATTTCAGAAAAAGTTCCTGAAGGAATCATCGTCTTGGATACACGTATCTTCGAAATGCTAAACTGCGAAAATGGTGAAGAGATAGATCTTCATGTCCTAAATATCAAGCTCCCTTATTGTACTGAAATTCATCTTGATGTAATATCCAATAGAGAACTTGAGAATCATACTATCGCTCAAGCAATCTCCAAGCATATAGATGATTTTAAAGACCATTTTGAAGGGCTAATCCTTAGACAAGGACAGGAATTCTCTCTTACAGAACTAGGAGTGACATTTGTCGTCAGATATTTGGGTCCATCTGAACCGACAACAAATTCTGCGCGAATCAAATGGAAAAATCTTCTCAAAATTCACCTTGGCACAACGAATTTTCAACCAAGCAATCTCTGTATCATATCAGAAGTTGCTGCTGCTACTCAAATTGCTGACATCAGAATGAGTGTCGATGATGCGGGGGAGAAATTCATAACGCGACATCAAGCGATCCTAAAAACCCTTGATGCAATTCATGTAAATCTTCCAGAAAACGGCTGCGATATGCAATTTACTGGACTTGCTTTTTCTGATGAAGTAGTTTCTTTCACAACCTTCGATTCACAAACTGGTGAGGAAAGCGAAATCTCAACACTATTCTCATCTACTCTTCTTCGCGCATTTGGAAAATGGTTTGATGCTTTACTTGATAAATTCTCGAATAGATCTTCAAATCCTGGAGCAGCTCTGAAGTATGGGCTTGACAAAGCTCAAGCATTGAGTGAGATAAATGGTCTGCCAACAATCATTATCTTTTTTTCATCTGGTGTGTATTCAGCAGGTCAAAATCCTGTGAAGGTAACACGAATCAATCTTGGTGATAAAAACGTCAAATTCCTTACCATCTCCGTTGGAAAAGATTCCGCAACAGACATTATGGAAGCAATAGCTAAAGAAGGAAAAGGGACAACAATTCATATGCATGATGGCGAGAAGATGAAGTTGATTGTGGATACCATCAATAGAATGTTGGTAAATTAGAGGTGAACCCTTTGAGTACTGATATAGCCACACATCTTCAAGCACTTTATCATAGTAGTCAAATCTCTGGGTACATACATTCACGGTTGCCTGAAGGGTCTCTAAAGACTGGATGGATTGAACAAGGTCTTGTATCTAAAGCCCTGAAAGGAAATGTACGGGATAAGAACAACCAAGAGTCCCTTGTAATACCTTCTGATAGATTCACTAGACTGACAAGAGATCGAAATGAACAAAATGAACTCGCATTATTTATAATCGGTCCAAAAGGACTCGAAGCAAGAAAGTTTGTTGCGATGGTCTTTGGAACACGTGGTCACCAATCTCTGATTGCTTTCCAAACTCGCAAAATGACTCTAGATGAAATTATCCAATTCATTCATCAACATGTAATTAGAGAGAAAGTAGCGAAATCATTTGATGAGCCTAATATAGACTATGTTGAACAACTTAGATTGGATGCTTCTGAGGGGATTGTGCATGAAATGATGGTTGTCACACTCCCGAAAAAAGACGAGAAAATTACTGATTGGGTGAAAGAGGCACTCCTGAGTCAATCTTCCGAAAATATCGAAATCCATCATGGTACATCTAATATAATTCCTAAATTTGCATTGTTGATAACTCGATGGCTCACAAGTTTGGAACTCTTCAAGAGATCATCAAACGTACTCTCGAGTTTAGTTTTCATGGGTCATGAATCTATGGACACTTGTTTCTGGGATCAAACTCAAAGAATTGCTGCCTTTACAATTTTTAAAAACAACCAGCTTTATTGGTTGTCACGAAAATACCTCGAGGCTCTTTGGATCGTTCCTGGAGAAAGTATTGAAGCAAAATCTCCATCTCGAGAAGTCACAGTTGAAACGCGTTCTGTTTCTGTTAGCCCTGCAAAACAGTCGTCCATTGAAGGACATGAAAAATCCATCCCGGTTTCTACAACACAAACAGAGAAAATTCTAGCAAGTCTTTCCAAACGCATGGATTCACTTGAATCACAACTCAAATCATCTTTGCCAACTGGTGATGCGGTTGAAACCGACCGGGGTACATTAGATGTTTTACAATCTAAATTATCTGAAAATATCGATCGAATTGAATCACTTTCAAAGAGGTTGATTGAGCTTGAGAAGAGGTTGAAAAAAATTTGAACTTTAATTGGACGTGTTATATCTGTGAATGTTGATCAGAATCTGTCAGAGGAGCTTCGTTCACTAATTAAAAAAATTGAAGGTCTCGAAAAGATACGTCTCCAGGCATCCGAGCATAAGAGCCACTTGGATGAAGATACTGGTGGTCATTGGTCACCATCAGAAATTCTAAAGAGAATAAATGCAATACAGTCTCTTGTCGATCAATTAGAGATAGAGATTGATAAACTGGAAATGAGAGTATCTGCAATTGAGCACATGGGATTTAGGCTCAGGACTGAACGTCAGTAGTGCTTTGTGTTATATTGTCAATGAGATCAAGAAGATATCCAGAAAAGACTTGCAGTGAAAATGACTCCATTGGAACAACTCGAGACTTCAATCCTTTCAGCATTCTAAGACTACTTTTCAGGGTTCCACTTTTTCCTAGAGACAGAATATCAAGCCAATACCTCTCATGGTTTCCTATAGCCCTAAGAAATGAAAGATGTTCCTCATTATATGTTCCTATATCATTACTAAGAACAAGAGCTAAAGTAGACCTTTCTGTTCCAAAGTCTTCTAAATATTCAGCAATAGACCTGTATGCGCAAGCCATGTTCTCGTTACCATCAACCTCGTCAACCGCATCAATTATTGAATAAATTAATGAAATGAGAACCTCTTCAGATTGCAGATCCTCGAAGAACTCAACATACGGTTGAATTTCCTTTCCTCTCTGGATAGAAAACTTCTCTGGTGTTTCTCCAAAGGTCACAAGTGCCAGTCGCCCCTCTGTCTGATTGTGTCTTAGCAAATCTACAATAGAAAGTGCAGCCAAAGCGGCAATCTGTGATCTCGATACATTTCTTCGCAGTCCATTGAGAAACATCTCAACTTCTGGTATCTTGCTGCTCAGGGAACCAATTTGAGTTCGCACGGCATGTGGTGTTTTGAGTGATACATCTTTTGTTCTCATCTTAGCTGCTTTTGAGATACAGATAATTACATTGAACTCACGGAACGCTTGATTAGGTCTGAAGTGTATTCTCTCATTTGATATTCTACCAACCTGTCCAGAGACAAGTTGTGGTTCTGAATTCCTAAGACAAAGGTTAATCCCTTTTTCTTCGCTTCCAACACTCAATTGAGTATCTAGCCCAACAAGAACTCCATCAATTGAAGAACGAATCTCATTCTCATGCAGATGAAGATAAGATGAAAGTTCAGCATTGTCTCTATTTTGAGGTGATTCATATGAAAACACAGCTTTTGAAATGTCCACAATTTCATCCTCATATTTTACGAGATTCACTATAGAGGAATTACGAAAACCAAAAAGTGATGCATCTGCTTCTGAAACAACAATAGAACGTTCTCCGCACCTTGGATGCTGTCTGGCTTCACCAGCCGCCCATCTCCCAGTACTCGAGTCCAATGCAAGAACATAATCTCCAGCTGCTACTTCTAGAGCAGTCATGTCATTATCACACATGAAAAATACACCAGGTTCAGACTTTGCAATTTCAATGCCAAAATGTAGAGCTGAGAGAATCTCTCTTGGATTATCTACCTGGAGGCATGAAAGCAGGGCTTGGTCATATCTAATCAAATGTGCTGGAGATCCATAGATTGGTCCTTCCAACTTAGCGTTTGCACGAACGAGTGTATCTAACAAGATACCATCTCGAGTCACAAGACTATCAGAAAATGCTTGTTTCCATCCAGATACCATTATCGAGCCATTTTTCTCTAGTAAGACTGCGATACTGGTTGCTTTTGGTTTTGATACATCTTTCAGTGTCAGAACTGCACTATCGAAATGAATCTTACCTCCGTCATTGCCAACCATGTAGTCGATGGAAACTATTCCAAGTTTTTTTCTTGCCTCCAAAAGTTGGAGAATTCTAGCAAGTTCATTCATAGCTGCTTTTCCAAGACTCTCTTCCGCCATTACTGATGCATTATTATCCTCGTACGCAAAGTACAACGGTCTTGGTGGTAGAATCGATAGCATGTTGCCTCCTAATACTCTTTGAATTTCGACCGTTTCTGCCGCCAAATTCCTACTCAGGAGGTAGCTAAATACCTCTGAAACACTATCTCCAAATTGTGTTTCAGGGTACGCTGATGCGAACATGAGTCTTTTTGACCAATTCATATCGCTCTGACTTTTTCGCATATAGCGTATAATGGTTGACAATGATGATATTGTGGCTCCGGATGTCAGTACCTTACTACCTGGAACATCTAGAAGGCGTGTAATTTCCTTACCCCAACCTTTGTGGTTTTTAACACTTAAAATCAAGTTTGGTGTTTTAAGACCTGCTTGCTTAAGAAGGACTAACCATTCAATGAGTGGATCCAGTTCAGATGGTGGCCCTATTTCAACAAAAACTGGTTTTCCTGTTTTGAGGTAATTTAAGAGATCTTTTCGATTAGGGCCCTTCAATATCTGTTGGAGGTTTTGAGTTCTTAATACACATCCCCATCCCTCCTCTGTTCGTTGGTCAGCACGCATATCTTGTAGGTGAAGTAATCTCGGACTATATGGTGGAACTGTCGACCATCGATGGATTGATTCTGCATTTGCTTTTTGTTGCAATGTTGGTAGTAGTGCATCACCAAGACTAATGAGAGGCTTCACAACAAGATAATCTATTATCCAACTCGTTTGCGAGGTTGCTGTCGGGCCATGATAGAATTCACCAAGCAACTTAGGTCTTCTTAAGTAGTCATAGACCCGTCTAGGTAAATACTTGAAAGCCCCTGGATATTGAGATGAGAAATCATAAAGCTGGCTTTCAACCATACTATAATACGAAAATGCTCTGTCTGGATCAAATGCACGAATGTTTTTTCCAGCTCGAACTATACCAAGATGAAGTGAGCTGTCAACGACCATAAAGCGATGAATCTCATTTGCTTCGATGTCCTCAACAACTATCATTCCTTGGGTCTCCAGTCTTACCTATCAAACTGTCCACAGAAGTCGATATATGCATAGTGCCTATTTCTATCAAGCTATAATATAGGGATGAAGCAATGATTTATCACTTATACATAAGTAATGTCAATTGGAGGTCTTGAATTACCTATGCTCGTAGTTCGAGCTACTGAAGATCAACCAACTCATGGCATAAAGAAAGGTGAAGAGTTCCGTTTCTATATCGTGGATGCTCATCATCATATGGGCCGTGAGAAAGGACATCAGAATTCGCCCGCAGGGGCGTATGATTTCTATGCACAGCTGTGGTTTGAAATCCAAAAGAAAACTGAACTCCTAATTGAAGATGATGCTCTTCTATTTGAACCAGTGAGTGTTGAAGCACCTGATTTACCAAATAGATTATTCCAAGGCAAGGATAATTGGACACGATTAAATCATGGTTGGCTAGTTGACCGAACAATTGTTTTCCCGTATACTGATGATTATTCAGCTCCGACTTCCAAGGGAGATCCTTCTTTCAAGGTGTCGAATGATAAAATCGCTTCTTGGACAAGCAGAGCACCTCATTCATCAAGGTTGATTGGATTTGCTCGTGTCAATCCTTTAGATGAATCTAACAAAGGTAATCCTATTGCAGTAAACGAACTTGAACGAGCAATATTGGCTTTAGGACTCCGAGGGCTCAAACTCCATCCTCTCGCCCAGCTTTTTATTGATTCTATTGAAAAAAATGAACCACGAGAAGTTGTAAAACGAGCAGGAGAACTTGGCGTACCTGTTATTTTTGATACTCGAAATATACGAACAGTTGTAAGAATCAAACGACTCGTTGATTCGATGCGCAATGACCCAGATTGCGGGAGTGCCATGAGAGGACTTAGAGTCATCCTAGCACATTGTGGAATGGCTCCAGGTGACTCTCGGCTTTATGAAGCTTTGAAAGACCCAGTGATTTTTGCAGAAACATCTACACTCCATGACCTTGATGTTCCCGTCCTTTTCAATCAGGCAAGTGAGAGACTAGACGCTTCTAATCTAGAGTGGTCAACAAAGATACTATTTGGTACCGATTATAGCTTTCTCTCAGTTCAAGCAATAGATATTATTCTCTACATGCTATCCCGAGATTTTCCTGGTTCACTAGCTGATATCCAGAGAGTTCTAGCAGGTAACATGCTTTCGCTCGTTCATATTCCCTTTAGGACTTCTACAGGATCTTCTGGTTCTCCAATTGAGTTTGTTTGCCAAGACAAATCGTTCGCTATACAACGTGAGATCGAAGACTCACTTATTAAACTCATATCCAAGGGAACATGGGACTTGAATTCTCTCGATTTCATGATTCCACCAATTGGAACTTGGCCAGAACCGACTTCAAGAGAGAAGGGAGCGTTCAATGGGGTTGAAATGGACTCCTATGTACTTACACTGAAGTCAAAAGAAAACACCAAAGAACTCCATCTATGGATTCGACGCCGCCCTGATAGTTATCTTAGCTATTCTGTTCTAGCAACTCAAGGGATGACTCGCCTGGAAACGATAGAGAATGCATCTCAGAAAATTAGTCAAGTATTATTAAGGTCAATTTCTGACCACTCACAAATGATACATTCCTCAGAGGAATTCAAGTTACATTTGTTAAAGCTTCTTACCTGACACTGACTTACAATTCTTTATAACTTCAAAATCGGAGTGCTTCTCAAAGGACAAGAGGAGGCAAAAGTCATCACCAAGAAACTAACCTTGGAGATAATTGACGGCGGCGACCTTAGAGGTTTTGCTAATGTTCATCCAAAAATTGCTAAAAAACTAGATGCTGATATTGGATCCATTTTAATATTCGAAGATCCACAGAGTGGCTTTTGGGGTGCAGCTGAGATTAGAATGAGTAATGATGCTGCAGAGAACTGTATCATCGTTGACACACTTGTCTTAGAGGCATCACTATTAATGGAAGGCGACCAAGTAGATGTTACACTCTACGACGATGATATGCACGCACTTGAATATGTTGAATTCGGTCTTAAACCATTAACTGAAGATGCGAACACTGAGGATCTTGTTACCAGAGCCGCTGAAAGAGTGAAAGCATTGGAAAACATCATTGGCGGCCGACTTGTCTATCCTGGTATGTCCTTCAATTGGCCTGACCTTGATGTGAAAGTCGAGATAATCAATACAAAACCTGAACTCGCTGGAAAAAGTTTTGCCAAGCTAGCATTTGAGGCACTTCGTGAACGTACTGGTTACCAATTCAAGACTGTTGGTATTGCATCTCCATTTAATGCTGTGCTTTGTATTGATACAAGTGGTTCAATGAAAACTACTGATGTTCCAGTACAAGATATTGCTCATGCTCGGGAAGGTTTGAAGGACCTTGCTGGTGATAGTCCAGAGGTTCAGGCTTTTCTTAATAGATTTGAGGAAGGGAAGAATGTCAGCCGAGCCGAAGCTGCTGCTATGGCGGTTCTCCTCTATCTTGCGGAGAAGGTCGGCCGTGGTTATGGAGAGAAAGTTGGTGTGATTACATTTGAGAAAGAAGTCAGTGAAATGACCTTCCTTAACTCAGACACGGGAGAAGTGCAACCATTTGTTGAATGTACAGGTCGAGAAAAAGCTCTTGGTCTGCAGATTATCAGCACTCATGTTGTGGATAAGGTAGAAGAAGGCGGAACCCTCACTGATATGGGTACAGCTTTGAGTAAGGCTCATGAAATCATGGTGGAATTTAATGACCCTGACAAACCAACAATGCTCATCATGTTAACTGATGGGATGACAACATCCGGCCCTCCACCACTCAAAGTACTCAAAGAACGTTTTACTGATCGCAGTAAACTTGTGATTTATTCAATTGGCCTAGGTGAACGTAGCGAAATAGATGAGGAACTAATGCTAGCAATAGCCCAATATGGTAATGGAAGTTATAGACATGTAGACAATATGCGAGATTTGCTAGAATGGTATGGCAAACTGGCTGGAGAATTTGCTGTTGTAATACGTGGGTCTGAGTGATTGGCCTAGTCTCGAGGTTCGAGAGCTTGAGTTAGCCCTTTCAATGTTTCAAGATCCATCTCTTGAATTTGCTCTTCAGGTATCCCTTCCAGCATAACCTCAGGGATGCTAATCAAAAGTTCAGCCTTCTCTAATCCATACTTATTGATGAAGACTTCCAATCTTGGATCTTGCATTTCATCTACTTCTTCTTCAACCTCAACTTCTTCAGGTTCGCTTTCTGCAGTAGACGCAAGGAGCGCCTCAAGTTCGTCCACGCTAAGAGTAGCAAGGGTTTCATCACCCACTTCTTTTCTTACTTCTGTAGGAAGTTTAGCAATTAACTCATCCTGTGCAGTTTCCTTCTTCTTTTTACGAACTTTCTTTACCTTACGTACTTTGACAGCTTTCTTTTTCACTGGCGTTTCTGAAGGTATCGCGACTTTGAGTTTTTGTACAAGTTCCCTAGCTGAAGATGGTGTCAATCGTCTAAGGTCCTCAGGTGGTAGAGTTTCTCTAAGTTCATCAGGCAATTCGCTAAGAATTTCTTCTACTTCTTCAGAAACCCCACTTATTTTTGGTGTATCAATGCTTGCAGCCGCTTCTTCAGAAAGAAGGATTGGTGCGCTTTCTAGTTCCTCAGCAAGTGAGGTTATATCAATCTCAACATCAAATTCCTGACTGCGCCAGTTTATATAACGATCAATAGCAGATGGTTTCATCTTTATGCTCATTAAGAATCTGTTAATATCTTCCTCAGCCATTTCTGGAAAATCATCAATGAATTTCTGAACATTATCCTCACTAATACGAGCCCATACAGGTCCATTCAATAGCTTGGAGAGTCCTGCAGCGCAATGAGACCTAACCCACGTGTTACTGTCTTTGAGACCTTGAATCATGTTGGGGATAGTTCTAGGTTGGTGGTAGAACGCCAGTGCCTGAGCTGCAGCTATTCGTACATCCGGCACATCATCCGAGAGAGCCTTTACTACATCAGTAACAACCAAGGGGTCTGCCAAATCGATAGCAGCGATAAGCGCTCTTTCCCTGACTATATCTGATGGGTCTGAAAAAGCCTTAATCAAGGCGCTACGCTCAGCTTTGTTTTCCCTAGCAAGCCGCCCAACTTCGTCTGTATCGAATTCCAACAAAAGACTCCGTGTCTTTGCCAAGAGTACTCCTCCGTGACGTGCTCGGTATCGTCAACTTTTTACTATATCTATCTGAAGCTTTCTATCTTAATAGCATTAGTTGGGCGAATACTGCCGCCCACTTATATCAGTTAGCACTACATATAGAAGTAGTTCTGATGGATTACCAACCGCAGTAAATTTAGGTTGGTAAAAATCTCGACTGAATGAGGCGCCAAAGATGACTAATGATCAGCATTTGCAATGGCTTAGATTAATTCTCTTCATGACTGCAATATTACTTATCTTTCTATCAGCTCCGTTTGTAAATATCTTCGTCTTTCTCTTTATGTACATCCTTACTTGGGCGTTTGTGAAATGGGAGGGTGGTGACTCCATAGTAGAATTAGGACTTGACTTTGACAATCGGTTTTTTCCACACATTACCATAGGTGCAATCGCAGCAGCGATTTCTGCAATTTTGGTTGCAACCATTGCATTCTTCTTTGGTGGTCAACTTCGCCCTTTTAATGAGATAACTAGTGATTTGATATTTGCTGTTATTACAAATGCAGTGCTGTTTTCGTTTTTTGAGGAATTAACACAACGTGGTTATATTTTGACAAGGATGGAGAACTTATTCGGACGTGGATTAGCTATCTTTCTTAGCTCATTGTACTTTTCGCTTCTTCACTTCAGCTGGTGGGAGCCTGCTGGTTTTAACATAGCATTAATCACCATATTTTCAATTAATATGCTCCTCGGCGGAGTTGTATTGTCTCTTAGCTACTACTGGTCTGGTCGAAGATTATGGACACCGATTTCGTTTCATTTTATGTGGAATGTACTTGCCTATATTATGTTTCCATCTTTTCCCCAAGTATCTGTGGTTCAGCCTGAAATCTTTCAAATTGAATGGGGCATAACTACAATCATAGGGTTTCTGGTGGGTCTTTCAATTCTGTGGACCTTCCTTACTTCAGAGAAAAACAGGGGATGAAGGGCACGGAGATTTCCGTCCCCTTCCAAAATTATACACTCTATTGATCCAAACTGGGAATATCATCCGGTCTTCGCACATACATAGTGATACCAGTTATGTGATCGATGACAACTCTTTCACCAGTTTTTATTGGTGGACCTAATGTTCTTGCCCACCAAATCTCAGCACCAGTTTTTACCTTCCCCTTGGGGTCCAGGTCTGTGACAGCATGAATGTCTGCGTACTTGAATTGAGAATATGTTGGCCATTTATCATAGTCTCTAAGAAATGCAAAATAGAGAAGCATCAAACTGAAGACGGTACCTGCCATGATGTAGACTGTAAGCTGACGTGTTTCATCGATGAGAACAGACAGGAAAATCGCTACACCATAAAGTGGGAATAACTTCAATGAAACCTTAGCATCAATAAAACCGCCCTCAACAAAGCTACTTCCACCTGTGAACATGGTAAACATGAGATACAAAACGCCAAAGATTATCAGAAGCATCCAATCATCAAATGAAAAGTCCGAAATCCAAACCTGAAAGACAAAAAGAATGATTACAAGTGGTACAGTCACTTGTGCCATAGCCTTGCCAGTTGCAGGTTCTAAAGTGATTACCAAAAGAGTGAGAAGCACTCCTAATATCATCAAACCATAGAATGGATTGATGAGTAGGAGAGGCATGACCATGCTCAGCGCTGAGAACATGATCATGACTACAACGATCTTTATCCAAGCATCCATTTTTCATCCTCCTACTCACAGGTCAAAGAAACTACTCGTCAGTTCCTTTGTCCTTCGGTACTCTTAGTCCTCCAGTCCCCGCTGATAGGGCAACAGATGTCCCCGCAGCCATTCCCACTTCTGGGAGGTTTGTTGGGACCATGATGATTAAGTTAGCATTCTTAGAGATTTCCTGCATGATGTTCCATTGACGAAGCATGAAACCTACGCTTGACTCTTCATAGATTCGAGCTGCTTTCAACATATTCTCAGACGCCTCAAGCTCAGCTGTGGCTAAAGTAATTCTGGCTCGGCGCTCTCTTTCAGCCTGAGCTTCTCGACTCATTGCATCCTGAAGGGCTGATGGAATTACGACGTCACGAATCTCAACGCTAGTGACCTTCACACCCCAATGCTCTGTCTTCTCATCAATAAGCTCTTGGAGATGGCCCGCAATCTGGTCTCTTTCAGAGAGGAGTTGGTCAAGGGTAACCTTTCCTGTCGTTTCTCTTAGAGTTGTTTGTGCTGCAAGCTCTACCGCAACAGTATATCTTTCAACACTGAGGATTGCTTTCTCAACATCGATGACACGGAAGTACATTACAGCATCAACGACTACTGGTACATTATCTTTTGTTAGTGATCTCTCTGTCTTGAATGCGTAGGTAAGAAGCCTGAGTGAAACTTTCATAGCTACTCTATCAAGAATGGGCGTGACCCAGATTACTCCTGGTCCTCGTATGTGTTTGAATTTTCCAAGTCTGAGTATAGCAACGCGCTCCCACTCTTTCAAGACCTTAATTCCACTTGCGACGAACATTAGTATGAAGAATATGAGCACGATGACTAACATCATTACCAAATATGAATCAAATATGAACTGCAATTCTTGTTTGCTCCTTCCTTCCACCTACATGATTGTAGACGAATGGTCGAAAAGAGTCCGAAGACCCTGTTCCTGTAAGACAATTTGTGTGAACTCTTAAGAAGCTTCGTCTCCGTGTATTGAAGAAGGAAGGTGTCGGAGGAATTCCCGTTTTTCCTCCGACGAATTGAGCTCTAAGCTCCTTCGACTTTTTCGTGCGAGCTAGATTTCCTCCTCACTAAGTTCAAGCAACTCATAATGTCCTACACGCGATAATGGCAGACCGAAATCTGCTCGTGCGAGCACTTCGGCCAATGCGATTAAGACAAGTGCGACAACTACGGAACCAAGTAGACGTTCGATAGGTATCAGCGGGATACCTAAAGCAAACCCTGCAGCTAAAGCTTCAGGAGGTGCCCCAAGCAGACTGAAATAATACGCTCCAATCGTTCCACCAACTACATTGTCTAATGTGACCGCTACTATGCTCAGCAACCATAAAGACACAATACCCGTTACTCTATTGAAATTCTTATCTAGCATCAATGGTTCTATCAATTTCTTCGAAAGTCCTGGCATGAAGAAGGCTATTGAAAGAATGAAGACAACAAAGTGGAACATAATGAAATATGGGATATAAACTCCGATTGGACTAAAGAGAAACAAGTCCATTGCCAGAATATAGAATATCGGAACTAACAGTCGCCATTTTGTTCTCATAACACCAGCTGCAAAAGCACCAGCTGCGGTAGCAATCGCAGTAAATGGTCCTATTAGCGCAATCGAAGGGTTGATGAACAATGCAATGATGGATCCAATAAAGACTGCAATGACACCAAAGAATGGACCAAGTAAGAATCCCACGATTGGAGCTGAGATGAGACCAAATGTAATTTCACCAGTTCCTGCGACAGCTATTGAGTATGGGATTAATGTGATCACAAGATGAACAGCAGCAAATATCCCAGTTAATGCCCATGGATATGTCTTGGAATGTGTTAGGTTTGACATTACTGATATACCACATATTATTTATTCAGTGTAGTTCAGTAAACTACATAGGTACGATTGTACACTGATTCTACAAAATAAACCGATATTTATGGGTGTTGGAAATGATGCACACAAGCGATCTGAAACCACTATGGCCATATCTCCTTTTTCTACCTGCAGAAATTGAAAAACGTGATGAGTTCATTCGATCTGTGCTTGCATCTCGATTGGCTCGAAGTGTGTTAACTAGTTTTGATGAAACAGGTCGGGTACTACAGCGAAATCTGATAGAAACTCTTTCTCATTCAAACAAAAGTATCTTGGCGTACCTGAAAACTCTTGGTCACTATGGTCTAATTACAACAGGAACTACAGTTCATCATGGAAAACGTGTTGTTTACCACGAATTAACAAAGAATGGATGGGGCTTAGCGAGATTCTTTTTTGAAGGATTACCATCCGACGTTGAACAACTGACAGCTTTCCTACTTGAAGATTACTTGATTCGCCTAGCAACGCTATATCGTGATGAAGGCATGTCAGAGTCTGCTCTCTTTGATATTTTCGCACGCACAAGGGCAAAAGCGATTCTTGATGGATCCAAGAAATATACCAATCCTGATTTCGTTCTTTTTGGTGCTTCAGCGTTCTACACACTGATTAATTGTGGAGCAATGCCTAGTGTAGGAGGAATGTCAAGTTGCAGTTCTCCTGTTAGACGTTCTGGAGGTCCAACAGTCGAACTAGCCATTTCGCTAGCAAATCAGGGCTTTGAAACAGTGCTTGTTTCATCAGTGGGTAATGATATTGATGGTTGGAATATTATAACTAATCTGATTCAAGGAAATATCGATGTCCACCATATCATCGTTGATGATCAGAAACATACCAACCAGACCATCGTAGTTAACGACACTAAGGGTTCTCGAGAGTTCGTTGGCGTGGGTCCATTAACCTCCCTTTCCATAACATCCCCTCAACAAGTACCTTGGCATATTATTGAAAATTCGAAGTCAGTGTATATCGGTGAAGTGTTTGTTGAAGTCGCATCATCAATAGCTGCAAATGCTAAAGCACAAAATATCCCTGTATTCTATAGGTGCTCAGTGCCATTTTGGGAGTTGGGCTTTGAAAGACTAAAACCCATTCTTTCTCAAGTTGATATTCTACTAATATCTAACCAGGCTTGGAGATATCTTAAGAAATCACACAAACCTGATCCTATTAAGAAGATACAGAGTTCAACAGATGCAGAAATTATCATCAGAGAATCAACAAACAAATATCGTATTGTTGAACATGAAAAAGATCATCAAATAGAGGGCAGCAGCAATACTAGTGAACTTACTGAATGGTTTGTCACTGGACTTATGCAGGAGATATCCAACGGGTCCAATGTTTTTCAAGCGGTACAAAATGCTCTCAAGTTCGAGAAAGACCAGTTAGCTACTTGATGAAGCCACAATCCAGAAGAAGAGTCCACCCAGAATCCAAACAAAGAGACCTGCACCCAAGATTATGCCAAGAGTTGCTCCCATCCCAGATGAACCTAGATTCACATGCATATTTGTGAAGCTCTTGAACCCACCAACGTATTTCGTTTCATAATTGCAGTGAAACTCTTTGTCTGTCACAGCTCCACAGATCTCGCAAACGAATCTATTCTGAAGGGCAGCTCCAAATAGGCTGTCAAGATTACATCCAATAAATGCGGTCAAGACTGAGAGTGGCACGAGGACTATCAGTTGTTCTTTGGTTGTTACAGCTGGTACAAAACCCGGTGCCAATATGGCAAAGAGGAGCGCTAAAACACCAATGAAGAGTCCTGCAAACAATGCAACACCTTCACCAAGAAGTGAGATCGCTCCAATTGTTCCACGTGGCACTTTCCTTCTCAGGTTTGTAATAAGTCGTGGCTTACTTTTACTAAATACGCCAATTTCGCTTGCCAATGTATCCGCACTAGTAGTAGCAACTGCTCCGATATATCCTCCAAACATTAGGAATGGCCATCCAGCAGCTGCAAGCTCTGGAAGCAAACCTGTTACATATATGCCTACTGAGAACATCATCGGAATGATGCCACTTCCAAATACATTCTTCCAAGATCTTTTTCCTTTACCTTCCTGGGCGAGATTTTGTTTTGCTTTTTCTTTATACTTCATCTTGGTAGCTAAGCCTGCGCTCATGAAGAAAAATAGGATAATAACGAAAGATACAACGCCTCCAGTGTACCAGATAGTGAACCCAACAACGAATGCACTAATTAAGCCTGATATATCTACAAAATGAAGTTTGTATGCCAAAGCTCCAAAAAAGGTCATAACCAATAATCCGGAAACAGCCGGATGAGTCAGCATATCGAGCATTCACATCACATCCAATGAGCATCAGGTATTTCTCTTATTAGCCAAATCAATCGAAGTCGTTGTTGAATGTTCTATGAGTATATATCATATCCTACTATTCGGGTCTAATTACCAATCTGCGGCACAAAGTTCGCATTTATAGCTTTGCCTTGTGGATTGCTGTTTTCTCGGGTTTTTTAGACAATATAACGATTTTCCTATGAATGTCGGCATTTGTCGAATCATATTTTCACGAAGTATTAATCGGCAAAGGTCGTAAATCCTGCATCCTTTTGAATAAGCTCCCATAAGCCTTATTTTGGTCTTTCAAGACATATGAGTATTTTATATTCATATAACACTTATTGATCAATACACTGTAAATTGCTTTTTTACCAGCTCCACAGCCCTAGATGGTAGGGGTCGACCTGATTGCAAGACCATTGCATCGAGATAGTATCCTGTAACAACATCAATTGGTGGTGTGACCCAGTTGACCCTGACTACATTTGTTTTTGAGCTGGAGTCAGGCAATGCAACCTCGAATTCCTTGATTATATTCCTTTTCGACATTATTCTAATATTCAATGACAAATCTTCTATTTCTATACGCGCACTTTCAACACTCGCAATAATCTCAACAGAAGACAGTCTTGCTACTAATCCAGGAATCTCATCCCCTGTTTCATTCCTGATGGAAAATCCAATCTTGAATACTGGATTCTCAATTGCCTTGATTTTGAATCTCTGTTTTGCCTCATATGATTTAGTTCCGCATCTGAGTGTTGCTCGCATGTGTGCAGTACTCATTTCAGCGCTAAGTGGAATTCTCACAGGAACAGGAAACAGTCTTTCTTTCCCTAATTCAAGATCTAGTTCTTGATTTAGTAGTTCTCTATTTCCTCCAATTGATTCTAATTCAACAGTAAGTAGACACTTCATCTTCTTTTCAACACTACTACGTATCTTGACAGTCGGTTGAATTAATTGATCAGGTTCTGTGTAATTTGGGAGACCTATGAACTCAATTTGAGCGATGTCCATTTGAGGTCCTCCCATTAAATCAATCTCCACTGATCTTTTGTCAACTTCAATACCTGCAAAATTCAATGAAGCTACTAGGGTGACGGTACGATGATCAACATTCACTCGGGGTGCTGGGATCGTTATTGGACCAAATGCCAATGAAAGGTTCCTGCTCTGTTTGACTGATTGAGTTAATACATGATGCTCATCTCCATCTGGAAAGATGAGAGCGATATTGAGAACTGCTGGTTCTCCCAATTCCGTATTCCTCCTGATTCTCAACCAGCCTGTCAATTTCCCACCGATATGTGTTCTCTGAGGAACTCTCAGAGAATCGATGTTTACTCTAGCTGCAACTTGCTCTATTCTAAATCTGTCTGACTCGCCCGATGCAATGGTCTTCCCTTTCTCTTTCAACGATGCTCTGATTATACCCGCTCTATCAGCGGGACTTTCAAAAGACATCACCGGTATTTTCCATAGAAAACTTACAGCTCCTGCTGTGAATTCTTCATTCAGAAACTCTTCAATTAGATACGTTCGTCCAGAGTCACTCCCAAATTCTAATAGCAGTCGAGTATCTTCTCCAGTTCTCCGTCCAAGATTGCTAACAAGTATATCCCCAGAAATGGTTTCTCCAATAGTGTACTCACTCTTCAGCTCAGTGTTTAAGATGACCTGAGGTCCTCTTTTGACGAAACCAACATAGAATGGTTTTGAAACAGTTTCTGCAATCTCAACTCCACTCTCATTGAAGAGACTGATTTGTAATATACATCTCTCAACACCATCAGAGGCGTCAAATGGGATTAGAATAGGCTGAAATTTGGTGTTGTCAAATCTGGTAATGTCACCACTTTCTACTAACAATGAATCCTGTGAGGTAACAAGGACTCTCTCCATGCCTGGTGCGATGACACTAACATGGCACTGAACTACTGTTTGTGATGGATAGTTTGTTTCTATCTGCCCATCAAATAGAACAGGCGTTTTCCCATCAGCAAACTGTGTTGTTGTCCTTGGTTTGATTGATGTTCTCATCCAATACATGTTGATTGTACTTGTCAGATTCAAAAGTCTTCCAACAAAACCAACTTCTGCAATGATGTTATAGGCAGTGATATTTTTTTTAGTTTTGAATAGAACATCAGAAACACGAATCTCTCCGTTTTCTATGCTTGGTATCGTTAGAACATTTCTTTCAATAACATTTCTTTCAGAGTCCTCTATTGAGTAGGAGATTGAAATATCCTCAAGCAGTCTGCCTGTTGTGTTTTTTACTAAGAAATTAAATTGTACGTCTTGACCTGCAAAGACTCTATCAGCATCGATGATAATCTCAGGTTCGAGACCTTTCCACCAGCATAACCAAGTTGGAAGGTGAGGCGTTCCCTCAAATGGGTCGTATAGCCAGTTTGTACTGCACTCTCTAGTCACTTCTGAAAGTTTTTTCATTAGCACTACCATGTTATTATCTGACTTTGCATAGACTTCTAATTGAAAGTCAGCACTTGTTGTCCGAGCCTCAACAAATTCACTCCCAAAAACAGAAACTAATAGTGCTTGGATGAATGGGTTCTCAACTATATGGAGCTCTTCAAGTTCATCTTTAATTAGATAGAGCATGGAAATAATGGCATCACCCAAGTATCTGTTTTTCTTTGCTTCATTGATTTGTCCATCATCTGTAATTTGTTGATTGTATATCTTGGTATAGGAAGACCCCTTGATGTCCTCTGCTGATCGAAATGGACCCCATAGTCCTGCTGATAATGCGGACTCTCTATTGGCTGCTAAGGTTTTAGGTCCCACATCTGGGATTGTTTCACCTTTTTCGATCATCTTTTTTGCTTTGAGAGCCAATGCTTGAAGAAGCAAAGCGAGACCGATACGTCGTGGTATTGACAATTGAGTGTCGAATACTCGAATTTCGATAGTACCAAAATCAGTGAAAGGATACATATCTACCATACGAGCATAGCTTCGGTTTACATGGCGGGCAAAGGATTCTTTATCTGACCCACGTAGATATGGAATCAGCTCAAACTCATTTGTTGGACCCATCTGTGTAGTATTTCTAAACAATCTGATGGACCTTTTACATCGCGGCGCTCGTACTCGTCCATCATCAGATATCGAAATCTCATCACTTGGTTTTTTATTTTCAAATGGCGAGTTGACTGATAGAGCAATGAGATGTGGAAGGAAATTCCTTATCATGTTGTAGACTGCAATCTTTGTCTTCTCATCAATATTTGAACCTAGGATATGATGATGTTCTCCGAAAGAAAGATTTCTCACATATTCTTGAGTTGGGTTTAGTCCAGTGGATACCAGAATCGCCTTCGAATCACTTGGGAGGGATTCCTGCGATATCGCAATTAGTGTCTGAATCCACCAAGCAAGTTCCTCAAGTGTCGTACAAGGTGGTGTAGCAATTTCAAGAATCCATGTTAAACTAGTTACATTGGGGTCATGCCCTAAAAGCGTGTATTCTTTTGTTTGCCCGTTTGGGTCTTCATATGACACAACAATTCTTGATCCTCTCTCTCCTTCTTCCGTTTGAGCTGATTGTTTGTATTTTCTCTTTACTGATGATACTGTTGAAATGCGAATTCTCTTTTCTAATAATCCCTTGGCGTTAGATACGATTCCATCAAAGATTTGGAGAATGTCTTCTCCGCGTATCCATGTTCCATCTTTTCTTATGACTTGGAGTTCTACTTCTATTCCATGAGGGAAAGGAATCATCATCTCCGAGTTATCAACAGTCGTGCCCATTTTCACTCACCTAAAACGAAGCAATGGTGTTAAGTATCTCAATTACTCTAGCACCGTTCTCGGCTATCTGGCGAGAGAGTGTTAACTCGACTATCATTATATCGCGTCTTTTATCAAATGATTTTACGATTTCATAAGATAACAGACCACCACCAAATTCACCATTATCTCTGATTATTTTAAAGCCAATTTTTTCTAAATCTGCATCCAATTTAGATAGACGAATGTGGTTGCCTGTAGCATACCTAGTTCCCCTAATGACTACCAACTCTTTCTCAAGCGGAGCAGGAAGCTCTGCCCATCTCAAATTGATAATATATTCCAAGCTTCGTTTCTTATCTTCAGCATGCAGCATGTTCAATATGCTTTCAACTGTTATCGAGGTTTCACTACGGTCTCCGGATTTGATTAAAGATGGAATATCTCGACCTCGACCCTTCTCTGTGAGTATTTTTTCTAGTGGGTCTCCCTGTATCAGTGCTGTAGGGACACAAACAATACCTTTTGATACGCCTTGAATATACTCTCCACTTGTAGCAAAATCACTCACTTTTAATTTGCTTTCAATGGGCTTCAGTGCTTTATTTAAATTTGAAATTGTTGTTAGTAGATCTTGTAAGACACTTTCTGTACGCTCAAGTTCCTTGAGGAGACTTCTATGGTTATTGGATCTACTCATGTGTTGGAACCACTCTTTGGTAATTCACCAATAGCAGAGAATGCGATTGAATCGTTATTATATTTATTAGTTCAACAGAACCTTACTGCTCAGCAATAAGCTCAAGCAGTTCAGAAATTTTTTCTCGAAGCTCCTTCAAACGATACCATGTAGACTCACGTCCTCTCTGTTCTAGTAGCTTCTGAATTAGAATATTATAATCCATCCCCGCCAAGTCTCCTAGAAGAATCATTGCTTTTTCTGATGTGAAATGCGATGCGTTGACCCTACCATCTTTGAATCTTTTTATAAGAGGGAGGAGTGCGGTTTCCGCAGAATCAACTTTAATCAATGCTTGTCTAAAGTGATCTTTTGGATCTTTGATTGCATATCCTCCAATGAGTGGCGTCATTCCCACTCCAACTGACCCTTTGAAAACTTCATCCAAATTATCTTGTGCATCTTTAAAATGTTCATCTGCGCTAACTAAACATTTCCTGATAGCTCGGAGAATTCTTGGTCTATCTTCGCTCTCTGTCAAGACCTCACCTCTAGCCTTAGTGATATGCAAATAATCCGGGCGGTCACCCATAGCCCCCGTGATTCATAATCATTACACTCACAGCTGTGCTTCAGGTAGTTCTCCTGCAAAGTGACATGCTACAAAATGATTGTTTCCCATGTCACGATCTTCAGGCACCTCTCTCACACAAATCTCCTGTGCGTATGGACATCGTGGATGAAAACGACATCCTGATGGGACATTAATGGGGCTAGGAGGTTCTCCCTTAAGTGATTCTACTCTTCTTTTCACGGTTGGGTCTCCGGATGGAACAGCTGAAATAAGTGCTCGAGTATAGGGATGCAATGGTCCGAATGCTACATCATGAGCAGGACCTATCTCCATTATTTTACCTAAGTACATAATGCCAATCCGATCTGCAATATAAGTGGCAACTGCAAGATCATGTGTGATGAACAAGTAGGTAAGACTAAGCTCTTCTCTCAATGTGAGGAGCAAGTTCAGAATTTCTGCTCTGATTGAAACATCTAGCATCGATACTGGTTCATCAGCTACCATGAACTCAGGGTGAAGAATCAGAGCTCTAGCAACTGAAATTCTTTGACGTTGTCCACCTGAGAGTTCATGTGGAAATCTGTCAATATAATCTGCTGCTGGTGTTAGAGCAACACTTTCCAGTGCTTCAAGGACTCTCTCTCGCCTCTGACTCGGAGTAAGAGGAATCTTATGAACAAGCAGCGGCTCTTCAACAATACTGAAAATACTCTGTTTAGGATTCAGAGATTCATATGGGTCTTGGAATGTGATCTGCATTCTTTTCCGCAGTTCTTTAATCTCATTACGGTCCAAAGTGGATAGGTTCTGGCCTGCATAAACGATGTCACCATCAGTGGGAACTTCGAGATGAAGCACACACCTACCTGTTGTAGTTTTGCCACACCCACTTTCACCTGCAAGCACAAGGACCTCGCCTTTAACGATGTCGAATGTCACCCCATCTACAGCTTTCACAAACAATTCCTGTTTGTATAATAGGGAGGAGAGAAAACCCGTATTCACAGGGAACCACTTGCGCATATTCTTCACAGAAATTAAAGTTTCACCATCTTTAATGTCTACGGAACCTTGTAGAACTCTTGATTTGTCAACTGTCATCATTGATCACTCCAAATCTATCTCCATCTCTCCTTTGAGTTGGTCCGCAAAGTGACATGCCACAAACCTATCAGGCTCAATCTCCTCAAATGGTGGATCCTCCTTTGAACAGATATCCTGTGCATATGGACATCGTGGATGGAAGCGACACCCTGATGGAGGTTCAATAAGATCGGGCGGTGAACCAGGAATTGAGGTGAGTTTCTTTTTCTCCGCCTTTATCATACTTGGAATAGCTCCCACCAGACCGGTAGCATAAGGATGAACCGGTTCTTTGAATACTGATACTACATCAGCAAGCTCTGCAATTTTTCCTGCATACATGATTGCTGTTTTGTCACAGGTTTCAGCTATAACACTCAAGTCATGTGTTATGAGAATGAGTGACAGACCAAGATCTTTCTGCAACTTTTGCATGAGCTTTAGAATTTGAGCTTGAATCGTAACATCTAGGGCTGTGGTAGGCTCATCTGCAATTACTAAATCCGGGTTGCATGCAAGTGCCATGGCAATCATGGCTCTTTGACGCATTCCACCTGAGAACTCATGGGGGTAGTTGTGAATGCGGCTAGGATCAAGACCTACCATTTCAAAAAGTTTAGCACAACGGTCGAGAGCTTCTTCCTCAGTCACGTTTTCGTGCATCAGAATTGCTTCAGCAATCTGCTCTCCTATCTCAAAAACTGGATTTAATGCATTCATAGCACCTTGGAAAACAATAGCTACATTCTTCCAGCGAATATCCCGCATCTCTTTGGCAGTCTTCCGAATTAAGTCATCACCCTTGAAGAACACATTTCCGCCAAGTATGTTTGCAGCAGGTGGAAGAAGCTGCATTATCGAGTAGGCAAGACTGCTTTTCCCGCAGCCTGACTCGCCTGCAAGTCCTATCGATTCTCCTGGTTCAAGTGTGAGAGACACATCATCGACTGCTTTCACCAAACCTTTCTGAGTCTTATAATACATTCTCAGATTCCGAATATCTAGCAGGGGCATGTTTGTACACTCCATCGAGCCTTCGATGGCTCTGGGCGTGGAATCACCTCACCCTATTGGGCTATCGAAGCCAGTTGGTTGGCTTAAATATGTTGCTTTCAAAGACATATATCAGTTGGATAAAGCAATGTGGTTTAATCACAATTGTGAATTTTCTATAGAGACTAAATTCACCTGATTGGAAAAAGTAAAAGGCAATACATTTCAAATCAGGTCTGTTGATTACAATGCCTGCAATACGATCATTTCCAAGAACAAGAACTGAACCGCGAAAACGAATTTTACTAATTCCCGTTGTACTAATTGTACTTGGATATTTGATGCTTGTTGGTTGGTGGATTTTTGGTTTGCTACCTCTCCAGTTTCTTGGTGCAATTCTTGCTCTAACAGGTGTAATGTCTATTTTCCTAGTTGGAATGGTCTTTGGAGATCTTTGGGCAGCACACAGACGGACTAAACAGATAATCAAATCTCGTGAGGAAAAGGGGCTTCCCAGTGAACGTGATGAAGACATTATCGAGGATCCATTTGAAGAAACCCTTGACGGGGACTAAATATTAAATCTACATACCCGAACTATTTGTGCTACCCGAACCAATTGCTTTTTTAGGGCAACTTAGAGGTTTTTCGAGTATCAGACAGAGTATGAGTATGTCCCTTCAATGTTCGAGAAACTGTATTTTCTTGGAATTGAATGAATTACTCAAAGATTGGAGGATTAGATTTGTCCCAGACACAAAAAGGCTGGAGAGATAGCAATTGGTACCATGGTCTATCCAATTTTATGCGAGAGTACCGTAAACATAGGATTGGAATCATTGGACTAATTATTATGTTCATTTTCTTTGGTATGGCAATATTCGCACCATATTTGGGAACCTCGGATCCAAATCCGTTGAAAACGATTGCTCCCACATACTTGGCACCGTCGTGGATGAGTGTTTTTGATCCTCAAGGTGTTGTTACTGACAGCTACTTGTCAAGGTCCGACTTGAACACTGAACCTCGTATTCGTGTTAACGGCACAAGTGGTGAGTTTAGTGCCACATACCATCAAACAACCGGAGATGATGATGCAAGTTATGTTAATTTGACATGGCAACATGAGGCGGGGACGCAATTAGAATACAATGGTCCCGATCCTGCAGGAATCTATCCGGACTACAGTGATTTTATCTACTTTGAACAAGCATTTGAATGGCCATGGAATGGTATGCCAAGTGGGATGAACATGACAGTTTCATTTGGCACAACACGAACCGGTGATTTCGCACCAGGTGCAAAGCCAGGGAATAATCTAATGTTCCTACTTTATGTCTGGATTGTTGACTCCTCAGATGAGTGGAACATGGTCTATGAATCCCGAGATTTCACATATTCAGAACTTATACAGGAACGCAGAATCCCAATATCATTCATCGACATCAAAAAGACCTTCGAAGGTATGATTCTTGTCAATGGCACGCAACCGGATAGAAACGACACCGTAAAAGTCCGTGTCGGAATGGCTCCATTTCGAAACTTTGAGAGCTATGGTGGTATCATTCCTTGGGAAAACTACACTGGTAGTGTAACCTTCACAGTGACAGGTGTTCAGCTTATTGCTTACGGAGGCTACTTTGGGGCACTTGGAACTACATTCTGGGGTGCAGATGCATATTCGCAGCTCATCTATGGAAGCCGAGTTTCGTTGGTAATAGGGATTCTAGCTACGGGACTATCAACGATTGTAGGTGTGATAGTAGGACTTGTTGCGGGATATTTTGGAGGAAAGGTGGACGAAGTTCTAATGCGCTTTGTTGATTTCCTTCTGGTAATACCGGGATTGCCGCTAATGATGGTGTTGGCGATTTTCCTCGGAGAATCGACACAAAATATCATCATTGTGATAGCTATATTGGGTTGGACTGGAACTGCTCGACTTATACGATCGCAGGTTCTTGCTGAAAAGAATAAAGCCTACGTGGAATCAGCAAGAGCGATAGGTGCTACTGACACCTATATCATGTTCAGGCATATCCTTCCAAATGTGACACCGATTCTGTTTGCAAATATCACTCTTGGTGTAGTCGGTGCAATCCTTGCAGAAGCTGGATTATCATTCCTTGGTCTGACCAATATTGAAGAACCAAGTTGGGGTAGGATGTTAGCAGATGCTCAACAGGGATTGGCTTTCACCAGAGGCGCATGGTGGGTTGTCCTGTTCCCCGGCTTGATGATAACGCTTCTCTCTCTCTCCTTCACTTTTGTTGGTCACACACTGGATCAGGTTTTGAACCCACGATTACGTGAGAGATAGTGAATTTGATACGTATGGAGATGGCGGTTTGCCCGCCTCTCCATCCTCTTTCTCAATTTCATCTTGTTGCCAGCCTTGAACACTACTTTTATAAGCCTCTGACCTACTCGCAAGACACCTCAGTACTTAGTATCACTATGTACTAAAACAATGGAGTGTCAAGAAATGGGACTTCGTGAGTATGTGATTAGACGTAGCATCTACATGTTTCTCTTAATAGTAGCAGTGGTATGCTTTAACTTCTTCCTCTTCAGACTCCCGACCTTTTTGTTTGGGGCTAATCCCATCAGTCTCATGCTCAGCGATGAGCTCCGTCGTAACCTAACACAGGACTTACTGGAACAGATGTATGCCAACTTTGGACTTGTAATGAATCCTGACATCTTTGACTGGATCTACATGTTCTGGCGTTACCTTGTCAGTATGTTCACTGGGAATTTTGGAGTTTCATTTCTGACCCAAAGACCAGTTATGGATTCAATCGTTGAACGACTCCCCAACACATTGCTATTGATGGGTACCTCCTCAATGGTTGCTATCTTACTTGGTATCTGGACTGGTGTAAAGGTAGCTTCAGATCCAGGATCAAGAAAAGATATTGGAGCTGTCACTGTCGCCTTATTCATCTATGCCTTGCCGGTCTTTTGGTTAGGAATGGTACTTCTGATGTTCTTTGGCTATATTCTTCCCCAATGGACTCAGGCAACCTTTGGCGTGACTATTGGGTTCCCACAGTTTGGGACAATCAGTTATGAGGTCTGGGAAGTTGCTAGATCAAGTCCATTTGGAGCTTTAATGGTTGCTGGGGATGTGCTTCACCACCTCTTCTTGCCTATGCTCACTCTGGGCGTTGGTGGTTATGGTGGCTATTTCCTATACATGCGTAACAATCTCATAGATGTTATGACAGAGGATTACATACTAACAGCACGGGCAAAAGGTCTGGACGAGAATCAAGTATTATACAAGCATGGTATGAAAAATGCAATGCTACCAATGGTGACTGTTATCGCATTGACCTTTGGATTCCTGATAAATGGAGCGACACTAACAGAAACGGTCTTCACTTGGAGAGGATTAGGTCGTTTCATCTTCGAGAGTCTTGTAGCTTTAGATTATCCTGTGGTTCAAGCAATCTTCATGATTATTGCAATCACTGCAATCCTGGCGAATTTTGTTGCCGACCTGCTTTATGGAGTACTTGACCCTCGAATCAAATATGGATAAAATTATTTTACACAGGGGGCGCTATGCTCCCTCTTCTATTTCTTTCTCAATCACAAAATATACTTCTCATCATGATGTGTTGCTGTACACAACGGTTACGACATACACAACCCTTTTATTACCCTCTCACTGATGAACTGCATCCGATTTCGACTCGGAATGGAAAGGAGATAGAGAGAACATGAATATTGATCGCAAAAAGCGTCTTCTCGGTATCACCTTTGTCGCAGCTTTTCTCTTTATGGCGCTCTCGCCTGCACTTGGTGTTGCGCAAATAACAGCACCAAAGGGCCTTAATGTAGGTCCTAGTGTTGACAAAGTTGTGTTCAGGGTGGTAGTTGGGAATGACCAGCTGGTTCTCGCGCTCCAAGGTGGTGTAGTTGACCTACACGACGGCTTCTTTAATCCAGATACCTATGCCGTCTTGGACGCAGATCCGAATCTAAACATAGTTGATGACGTACTCCGTAATGGGTATGGTCACATCAAAATAAACACTGCCAAGGCTCCAATGAACTGGACAGCCTTCCGTCGGGCTTTCGCTTTTGCCTATGACAAGGCACGAGTCCAGACTGACATTTTCCTAGGTTTATCGCAACTCCATGACTCACTAGTTGTGGCCACAAACGACCTCTTCTGTATTGAAGATCAGCTTGAATGGCACTACTACAATCCTGAGGTTGCAATGGGAAATCAATTATTGGACGATGCAGGGTTCGACATTGATCCCATATCGGGATTCCGTAATGATCCGAATGGTAATCCAATTCACATCGAAGTGGCATACTCTCCATCCTCACCTGCAATTGCAGGAGGTTCAGCTCAAGTCGGTGTTGATGCTCTCAGGGCAATGCACATTGACGCAGACACAAACCAGGAAGACTTCAACACATATATCTCAAACCTGGATCAGCATGGAGATTACGACATGATCTTCTTCGCCACTACCTTCTATGGCAAAGATCTTGACTGGATGGTATATGAGTTCGGTTCAGAGTGGGCTGATGTACCTTATCAGAATCCAACAAACTTCAGGAACGAAACTGTAGATATCGCTCTACAAGCTATCTTGGATTCAGTCACATATGAGGACGCCTATGATGCTTGTGCTGAAGTCCAGAGATTACTCCATTATGAGGTACCAACTCTCATCATCTATGAGAACATGTACCTACAAGCATATAGAAACGATCAGTTCACAGGTATTGTACCTGATGCAGGTAGATACGTCCACGGTAAATGGACCTTAAACAAGATCCACAAGTTGGATGGTACCTATGGTGGTACAGTATCAGTGGCACTTGGCCAAGAACCAGACAGCTTTAACATCTTCACTACAAACTCAGGTTACTCAGCTGAAGTTCTGAACACCATTTGGTCTTCACTTTATGACTTCGGTCCTGACCTGAATCCATACCCTGTCTTGGCTGAGAGTTATCTCGAGGAAACCCACGCTGATAATACAGATGTTCCTATTGGACATCACAGATTCACAATTGACATCATTCAGAACGCAACATGGAGTGATGGTACTCATCTAACTGCTGAAGATGTAGCATTCACATTCACCTATCTGTTCGAGAGTGGTGCACTTGGTAATCCTGGTGGTGTTGACCTCGGTAATCTAGTTGCTGCATATGCTCCTTCAACATACCGTGTTGTCGTTGAGTATGGTGTTGAGAGCTACTGGAACTTTGGAACATGGGCATACAAGACAATCATTCCAAAGCACATCTTTGAGCCTGGTGCTGGCATCGGCTACGAAGGTTGGAATACTTGGAACCCAGAGTTCAATCCAGCTGACCCCAACGTGAATCTCGGTCCTTACGTGTTTACTGACATGGAAGCTGGTGAGTTCTACGAGGTTACACACAATCCATTGTGGGCATACTATCCTCAGGATCGAATAGAACCCACAGGACCCACAACTCCCACAACTCCTACTGACGGTGGAGGCGGAATTGACTACACACTTGCAATTGTTGCAGGTGCAGTTGGTGCCGCTGTTGTGATTCTTGTTGGTGGTTTCGTACTACTGAGACAGAAGTAGTTTACATTAAAGGGGACATTCTGTCCCCTCCTCTCTTATTTTTCATTGATAGTCAGTTAGACATGAACATGTCCTATTAGAAGAGTACAAATTGCGTGAAAGAGAGTCCCTTTAATGTAAAATTAATGTCAAACTGTGAAGGGATTTCTACATGAAGCTTGACAGACAAAGATTTGAAGTGATTCTAATCTCAATTATCCCGCTTATCATTGGTGCTGGATTAGCCTTGCTTATTATTACTTCAGGAGGGCTTGGAGACATTCTTGCTCGGAACTCGCAAGTTTTCTCACTCACTGATATTACAATTCAAGCTATTGTATCAACAGGCCTTGGGACACTCGTCGTAGTCGCTCTCTTCTATACAATTCAAAGACAAGGGCCAAAAGCAAAACGAACAATTATCGCGTTTATTGTATCTCCCGTTCTAACTGTCTCTTTCTATATTATTGGCCAGTCATTACTTCTGATTATCATTAAAGGAGCTACGCAATCCATCTGGCCTAGTATCTTTTCGGTAGCTACATTAGGAGTGCTTCTTATGTCATTCTCTTTTATTATGATGGACTCTGTCCCTTCATATCTTAGAAATTTCTTTGTAGCATTTTATGGAAGTGTTTTCGGGACTTTTCTTGGAATTATTTTTCTCACAGTGAGTATGTTCGTTCTTGTGATTTCAGTTGTTGTTGAAGATTATTTTCTCACTAGGTTTTCTCCGGCTGCTGAATCTGCTATTTTAATCGACACACCTGGAGCAGATCCCTTCGATTACACTAGAATTCAATCTAAAGCTTCAGCTGTCGGCGTGGGGGACTATATTGCTTTTTCCTTAATATCCGCGCATTCTTTACTTTTCTTCCCTCTTCATGTCTGGGCAATGTCCATATTGTTAGCGATTGTGGGAATTATTATCAACATAACAGTGATTGCTCGTGAAAATGAAATTCTACCTGGGATACCTCTTCCAGCACTGTTAGCTCTATTTCCTTGGGTAGTTCATTTAATATCTCTACCTTTACTTGCTTGAAACCTCTTCTGCGTGAAGCAAAAGGAACATATTGTAATGATAGGCGTTCTCGGTTGTGAATTGAAATGATCTCGAGTGATCGCTCCCAGAATGTTATTGTTTCGTTTGTCATCATAGCTGCATTAGTAAGCTCAGTATTTCTTGTCAGCAATGCACAATATTATAGTGGTAGCTATATTCTGGCCGGTAGGATGGAAGTAATCATTGTAAATACTGTTGTGAGTAATGTTGACCCAACAAATGAATCGATTTTTCCCGGACTATCATTCACCTTCAATTTTCGCACTGATTCTCCAACTGAAGGTAATGTAAAGTTGACATACATTGGA
>JAEORO010000155.1 GCA_016840855.1 Candidatus Thorarchaeota archaeon
TAGGAGTGGTGCGCTCGCCGGGATTCGAACCCGGGCCGGATCCGTTCTACGGCTCCGAGGGATAAACCCCCGCACTGTGGCAGGGATCCATCATAGCCCCTAGACAACGAGCGCATCGAAACACACCGCGATGGTGAGCGTTAAAAAGCTTACCAAGGGTAGTAAAGCATTACGCATTTTTCAAGATGCGATACAAGGGAGCTGTATTGATCTGACCGAACCAGTTGTTAACAATAGGCATGAATGGATTGACATTTCAAAAGGGTTCGGAATAATCTTCGTGGTTCTGGCTCATTCTATGCTCCCAGTGCTAAACAATATATTTCTGGAGTCTTCTATTTTTTTCATTACTAGTTTTGTTATCGCTCTATTCTTCATAATGGCAGGCATGACCTACAATGGTGACAAATACCGTGATAATCTCAAGAGTTATGCTCTCTCACGTGGGCGGCAACTTTTGATTCCATACTTCTTCATCTACATAGTCATGATGCTCCTTTTCATCCCCCTTACTGGTTCAATTGATACCTATCTAACACCCTGGGATCTTATTTTCTGGTTAGTCTATGGGGCTGGACCCGCCGGGCAACCTACCTATTTGTGGTTTCTACCTGTCCTCTATTTTGGCTTGATGTTTTTCACAATTATCGAAGCCGTAACTAAAAACCAAGATCCAAGACTACGATGGTTATTTGTTGTTATTCTCCCATTTCTCGCATTATGGATTACATCTGTGTTCTCTCCAATGCTGGTGCCTTGGCGTTTGAATAGTGTGTTTTTTGCAACCGCGTTTTGTATCATAGGCTATGAAATGAAAAGGTATAGAGGCTTAAGACGTTGGACTACAGGCTCGAAAATACGAGATGGAATAATCCTTCTAGTTCTTACAACAATAACAGTTGTTTTCTCTCAGTATAATGGCTTTGTAAGTCATCCCGATGATTGGTTTGGCACCAATGGATGGTTGTACCTTCTCACTGCAACTTCAGGTTCAATAGTATTCTTCATGGTATCAAGTCTAGCAAATCCTTCATTCTTTAGCAAAAGTATGCAATTTCTTGGAGTGAACTCTCAAATCATCTACGAGATTCATCCTGTTTTCTTCTATCTTGTTCCTATTCTTCTAAGTCTGTTCGGATTTTCAGCCGCATATTATGACTCATCATTCGCACTCTTCTGGCCGTTACGGTTCATTCTTGCTTTTGGGCTTTCAATTCCATTCACAATGTTAGTGGATAGAAATAATGGTCTCTCTCTGCTTTTCACTGGGAAACGTAAGACGGAAGAACACGCTCTATAGCAGTCCTGCTCGCTTTTTGATTGAGAGGATACGAAAGGTCGATTCAACCTCTATTGCATTGGTTTGTCCTCGTCGCTCATCAAAAGCCATATACTCTCCCATAATCCAATAACCACTCTTTTTCTCAGGTACCCAAGACCTTGGGAACGAGTAGGTGCCCGACTCGTTTCTATATTTCTCCAAGAATTTCATCGAGTTTTGGAACCACTGACTCTTTTTGATACAAGTGAATGGAGCAAGAGCATCAAGCGCAATTAGTATCTTTGCAAACGATTTACCTTCTACAGCATTGGAATAACCTGGAAGATGAGCTGCCCATCCTAGCACATAATACCGAGTCCCATACTTCGCAATTCCATAACTCCACGGAAGGTTTTGATATTCCGGTGTGAGGACCATGTCCAAAATCTGTTCTGCCTTCTCACGATGTTGACTGTTCTCCAGTACAAGATTGAGATGCCCAAATGCATATACATCATGAATCCATGGGAGGGCAAACTGCTGATTTGGATATAACTGCGGATTAACAAGATCATGACCTGCTAGGTCATTTGGTATCCCTCGATATTCTGCCTTGTCTACATAGATTTGTGAAAGGTTCAGACCCTCCATACCCCTATGAATTGTACTCAGTCGTGACAAAACCTGCTTCTGAACTGCTTCAACCATATAATATCCAGCACGTGCAAGGACAGAAGCTATCAGTGTTCTCTTGAAAATTTCATGCGCCGCAACAGGTTCCTTGTCCACATTTTCTGACAACCAGACCCTGAAGAATAAAGTCTTGTTATCGAAGGGCTGCAATCCAGCACGCCAGCCTAATTGGACCAACTTTCCTATAACATTCTCAAACGCACTCGGTCTGCTCGAATGCACATCATTGAGCGCAATACCGTGCTCAATAAGGTCAAGCCATTTTGCTACCTCAGAGCTTTCAATCAGATCATTCAGTGCCCTTGAAATGATGCCTACATCTTGCTCTTCTAAGATATCCACAAGAGTCCTAAATCTAATAATTGGCCCTCCATTATCAAGCAACCAATATGCAAGATCTCTGTGGTTCATATTTCTATAAACAGCGCTCTCTCCATAAGTAATCTCTGCAACAGGGGCAGAGTTAAGAACATACGTACATCCTAGCCATCGTGGTGCTGAGGTTGGTGGATAAAGAGCTCAAGAAGAGCATAATGCAAGAGATTTACGAGAATAAAATGGTCCTGACATCCATACGCGACAAGCCAGAAGGTTGGACATTGCACTCTGGTTTATGGAGTCCATTCTATATTCAATTGCGAATCCTCTCCTCATTCCCTGAAACGCTCGAAAAAATTGGTAGAGCCCTGGGGGCCCTCGTAAAGGAAGAAGCGCCGCATATCAACAGACTCGTTGGCATTGCATTTGCAGGAATCCCAATCGCGACTGCTATGTCACTCTCAACAGGAATTCCTGCATGTCACACTCGTAAGATTCTTGGGGTCAAGACTGAGGAGGAACTTCGAGAGGCTATCAGTAAGTACGGACAACACTCACTACTTGAGGGAGAAGTACGAGATGGGGACGCAATCTGTCTTGTTGATGATCTTGTGACGGGGATGGAGAGTAAACTTGTGGCTAGGGGACAGGTCATTGAAGAGTTAGAAAAAAGTGGCATCACTGATTTTACAGTTGATGACATCGCAGTCGTCGTAGACCGTCAACAGGGTGCGCGGTCTCGTGCCAAAGAACTCAAAATCAATCTTCATTCTCTTATTGATTTGGTTGATGATGGTCTTCCTATGATTAGGAATAAGATGGCTCCTGAGGAGTATAAACTAGTTCTAGATTACCTGTCGAATCCGAATGGTTTCAAGAAAACCTGAGGAGCTACACTCGATGCACCATAGAAACTCATTTCTTACCAAATGTGAACCCTTCATCTTCCTATGAGTCGCAAGAATCCTCTCGACCCCCTCCTGAACATGGCAATGGCTATGTCCACACGACATTTTGAATACTACAGCCGTACAGCTGAAGAGGTTCAAAATCCAAAGGTCAAGGCTCTTTTGCTTGTCCTCGCTGAAACTGAGAGTGAACTCATAGCTCACATTCGTCACATGATGGTCACTGGAATTCTGGATGAGATTGAAGCCATGGGAAAAGTAGAGGTGGGTGATGTGCCACTTGATGACTCACCTATTGCACCTGAGAGATTAGATACAGACCCTAGAATCTTCGTCTGCAACAAGGCACTTGAGCAGGAGCTCAAGGGTTATACGTTCTATCTCTCCATTGCTGCTAGAGCTAAAACAGAGATTGCTAGTCGTCTTTTTGAATACTTGGCTTTCATCAAATCGCAACAGATTGAACGGATTAGGAAAGTCTGCTCCACTTTCTAAAAATCGACCCATAGAAAGGAATCCATAATAGAAAGTGCTTTCTTCTATTAATGTATACAGTCTTTCAAATGACCGAAGCGACCTCTCATCAACATCTACTCAAACTAGCGTTGACAACGGCGGCCAACCAATATGACTTCTACCTGAAAGCCGCTGACGCAGCAGTCACCCCTCAGGTAAAAGCACTTCTTATGGTACTTGCAGATACTGAAGGTGAACTTGTAGACAGAATTCGGCTAATGATGGCAACTGGTATCCTTGATGTTATTGAAGAGGTTGCTAAAGACACGTTTTCGTATGAGGATCCAGACCCAACTCCATTTGGAATGGACCGAACTCCTTTTGCAACATCAACCCCTGATACCGACCCTCGTCTTTATGTGTGTAATCGCGCTCTGGAGAAAGAATTCTCAGGATTCACCTTTTACAAATCAATCAGTTCTCGTGCAAAGTCAGAAGTAATTCGGCGCCTCTTTGAATACTTCGCATACATCAAATCTGAACAGATTCAGAGAATTCGCAGGGTCTGTGCTACTTTCTGAATCGTAGTGTGTTCTTTGATTTACAATCTACATAATTCTATCAGAACACGTGTTCCAATATTATAAATCAAACGATTATTTGAAAGAATAGATAATTAGAAATATTTATATATGTTTGATGTTATTAATATGATGTGGCCGGGAGGCCGCAAACCAGAGGAAACCCTCAATTTCTCCATTGGAAGCAAAGGGGATAGTGGGTCCTCAAAACAGCGAGATGGAAACTTTGAGTTACGAACAAAACGTGTTTCTCCCCCCTGTACAGCTCAGTAATCTTTCTGATTTCATGGAGGTAGCCAATGAGGCCGCAGTTATTGTCTACGGCCTTGAATATTATCAGAGCCCCTTCATTGATGATCCCAAGCGACTCAGAAGGCTCTCTTTAGCTGCGATAGGGGTTGATAGGAAGGGTCTACCATTGACCTTTAGATATGTGCTTGATGATGTTAGGGACATAGACCGAATTGCCACTGAGATACTTAAGGACCTAGAAAGTCGAGGATGCGTTCTTCAGGGGTCGATAGAGAGATCAGACTCTCTTGGAGAACTACTAGCTACATGGCCTTGAAAAAAAATCTTACAGGCATCCGAGTCATCCAGATGAGACCATCTCGCATCTACCGATACTGCTTTTTGTGAATGTACCATACCTTAAGTGACGAAAAGTGACCAAACCTGAACCTGCTGACATGATTGTCCCCCGCATTATGAAACAGTACTCAGAGCGTCCTAGGGGCTGGCATATTATGAGTACACCTCGAGGGGAAATGCTAATCCTCAGCTCAGATTCTGCCTTCCAATTGAAACTCATTCCTCTCAATCCATACGAGTTCACTGGAGCAGGAGTTGAACTACCGGAGTCTTGTGACACGGTTGAATCGATTCGCTCTTCTCCAGAGTTTGGTCTTCGTCCCCTTAGCGAGTCTGATCTCCATAGTATATTGAATTCAATTACTGGTGATTCCGGACCCAAACTGAGTCTTGATGATATACTCAGAAGAACACCTCGCTCATTTGATGAGCTCTCTACTAATATTCCTACACCGGTTCTTCGAGGTCCAGTTCTTATGAGACCCGACCTGGGATCATTGAGTCCTGAAATTTTGAAAAGACAGATTTCCTTGGACCGTTCAGCAGAGAAGACTTTCAGGAAAAGGTTCCCTGAGCGTGCTGGGATTTACTTTTAGTCAAGTAACAAGAATAGCAATCACTAATCAAGGCATGGCACTAAGTCTTCATATACTAAGCTAATCTATTGCCTCGGCGGTGTATCTTGCGAAAACAAGTGGGAACTAGTTAAAAAGCGATGAAACAGATTCGCTCTTGAGAAAAACAATGAATGGTGAGCCGGACGTGATTTGAACACGTGACCACCACACTGTCATTAGTTGACTAACAATAATAATTATCTTGCAGCCAATATGTTCAGTGAATGAGAATCAGTAAGCCATTCCTTCCTATCTGATCTCTCTCTTTTTTTCTTCCCTTCTATACATGAAATAGGCTATTGGAGTGGCAATTAGTACAATCACCCATAGAGAGACCAGACCTCTAGTTGGTTCTTCATACTGAATATATTGTCTTGACCAACGTTCTGCAATTCCTGCATCTTCATAACCATTAATGTAAATTGTGACATCAGCTGTTGTATTCAAACTTGGGTTGAACAGATTCATTGTCCAATTCGCTACCACATTAACCTCTGAATAATGATACGGTAGTCTGAATCCAAAGTAGTCATCTACTTCGGAAGAATTACGCTCCTCGTATCGTATGTCAGGTAGGTTTTCATCCATAAGATAAAATTCGACCTCTTCATCAGTCAAGATTGAGAGCGAAACCCATCCTATAGTGTACAGATTTGATAGCGGGTCTGACTTGTATGTTGTTTGTGGAGGTAGCGATACTGTATCTTCCCAATAACCAAATCCATAGACAAACAAGCCATCATTTTCTATTCCCTTTAGATTGTAGACCCCCCATAAATGAAATGGAACAAGAAGAGCGGTAGAAATCAGCAAGCAAAATATAGCTATGTTACGCCGTCTTTTCCATTCTCCAGTTTTCCAAGAATAAAAGTAGATGATAATGAAGATAGCAGTCCAAAAGAGTTGCCAAGGGAAATAACTTGGAAGAGCAACTATCATTCTTCTACCCGCCTCATAAATGTCATCTCATCTACAGATAAGTGATTTTTGACCTACGAACCTAATACATTAGACAATCTTGAGATATTTTGGAGAAAGCTAGTTAGAAACTTGAAGTAGAAAATATGGTGGGCCGGACGTGATTTGAACACGTGACCACCGCACTGTCAATGCGGTATCATAGCCGGGCTAGACCACCGGCCCAGTGAGGTCTTTGTCCCAAGCCGTCGATTAAAAACGTTGCGACCGAGCCTATATACTCTCAAGTGTCGAACGGTTTCGA
>JAEORO010000156.1 GCA_016840855.1 Candidatus Thorarchaeota archaeon
AGTAATCTCCCATCCCTGATGTAAATGAAATCAGATGGCTAATCTTCACTTTTGAAGCAATGTCTTCGCGGAAGCTGGGTAGATACAGCCCTACATAGTCATCTAAATCTATTTTCGTTTGTTGAACGAGCTGAAGAATCGCAATCTTTGTGATTATTTTATTCAGTGATCCAATGTTGAATTTTGTATCGATATGATTTGGAACATCAAACCGTTTGCATGCCATTCCATACGCTTTCTCGAATACAATCTCATCATCCTTGGTCACTAGCACACTCCCTGAGAACTTGTCCTTCTCAACTTGTTCTTCAAGGATTCTCTGAAACTTACCCACATCGAATTTTGACATTGTTACTCCTCCGATATTATAATAATATTTCGATTATATCGAAATATATTAATAACGTCGAACTTAAAAGGTCTCTCCCCATAGCAATATCAGCACGACTTCATTGAGGAAGACAAGATGACACTACCTGAACTTCTGTCAGATCAAGTACGAGCTAGAATCTATCTTGAAGTGTTGCTGAATGAAGAGATGACAGCTAAACAGCTTATGGATACAATAAAGATCAGTCGAAGCACAATGTCACATCATCTCTCTAGATTTGTCCAAGATAAGGTATTCAAAGTCAGAGTGCAGGAAAGAGGGAGATCTGTGAAATTTTATAGTCACAACCCTGATTTCAGGGAGGAGCTTTGTATAGAGGGAAAAGATGGTTTGGCGTTAGAAAAACGACTTCTATTTCTTCAATCAGCTGCTGCACATCTTCACGTGATTTCTAGTCTTCTAAGTGAAAGAGCCCAAAAGATTCGAGAAACGGTGTCTAAGCCTAAAAGGGGTACCAGGGTTGCTTTCACATTCAGTTTCATGACTAATGAAGAAGCTAATATCTGGAACGAGGAGTATAATACTTTTCAAAAACGGTTCGAAGAACGTCGAAAGACATTGAAGAAGTCTTCTAAATCATTGGACTACATTGGATATGGTGGAATCACACCCACTCGATAGGCAACTCATTCAGGTAATACGGGGAGTATTGGAGTGACCTCGAAGTTCATAAAATCAAGTAATAAGCTGAGTGTCTTATGAATGAGCTTAGCGTCATCAGTTTCAAAAACTGCTATTCCTCGATGTGAAGCAACACAATTGTGTGCAGCAAATACTGTCTTCAACTCCTTTGGTTGTTTATAATTCTCTAGTGCTTTGCTTGCGTCTTTTCGATACTTTGGTTTCATCTTCCATTCTATTAGGTACTTCACTACTTCTCACCTCCTCTCACCTCATGCGAATCCAAAAGAAAAGCTAATCCAATTTATGATTTTATAAAATAAACATTAGCTCATTATTAAATCGAAATTCCGCAAGTCTTTTCATTACCAGATATTGTTCCATATGGCGTGAATGCATCATGTCTAGTTACAGTATCTCCAATTATCACAATACCGATAAAATCTACGAGAAGCTCGATCATTTGTTGAGCCTGCCAGTTTACGGTATTAAAAAAGGGGCGATGGCAAAATATCTCGAGTACTTCGAGGAGAAATGTAAGAAATCGAAGGAGATAATCACTGAGGCAAAGAAGTTCATACCAGGGGGCGTTCAACATAATCTTGCGTTTAACTATCCATTTCCGATTGTAATTGATAGAGCAGATGGGGCATACCTTTGGGATGCTGATGGAAATCAGTATATTGATTTTCTACAATCAGGCGGTCCTATCATACTCGGGAATAACTATCAGCCAGTGAAAGACAAGATCATTCAGCTAATCAACGAGAGAGGACCAGTAACAGGATTGTTCTCTGAATTTGAACTGAAACTAGCTAAAGAAATCAACAAACACATTCCATCGATTGAGATGTTCCGAATGCTAGGTAGTGGAACTGAATCTGCAATGGCTGCGATTCGGGTAGCGCGTTTGGCGACAGCAAAGAAGAAGGTCATCAAAATGGGAGGCGCCTATCATGGATGGAGCGACCAGATGGTGTATGGGCTACACATTCCCGGTACGGGAAGTTATGAGGCACATGGCATTCCTGGTGGATGTAGAAAGCACACCCATGAAGTCTACCCAAATGATATAGATGCTCTACGCAAGAAACTTTCCAGAAACCGAATTCTAGGAGGGACCGCTGCAGTCATCGTTGAGCCAGTTGGTCCTGAATCTGGAACTCGACCTGTTGACAGAGACCACAATAAGCAGATACGTGAGCTATGTGATCAGTATGATGCTTTACTCATATTCGATGAGGTTGTTACTTTTGGAAGGATAGGTCTCGCAGGCGCTCAAGGCTACTTCAATGTCATTCCCGATCTCACAACCTTTGGAAAGGTTGTTGCTGGTGGTTATCCTGCAGCTGGAGGACTTGGTGGTCGACGAGACCTTATGGAGCACGTTGCCGCAGGCATCGAAGGTGGGAAGAAGAGAGCCTATGTTGGTGGTACTTTAGCTGCGAATCCATTAAGTTCCGCAGC
>JAEORO010000157.1 GCA_016840855.1 Candidatus Thorarchaeota archaeon
ACGGTCTTCATCAGCTTGGTCTTCAGCAGGTCGCAAAGACATTATGCGTGGAAGAAGCAGGGGGCAATGAGATGAGTCCAGAGTACAAGATTACACTGGATGAGAAGCTGTTTGATGTTGATGTGAAAATGTTGGATGAAGGTGGGTTACTTGTCATCACCGTAGGTGATCAAAGTTTTACAATGAAACCAGCAATTACTGAAGATAACAATTGGGTAGTCAATGACACAGCAAACGATTACGCGGTCAAAATTCTAAAGAAATCCGGAAGAGTCGTCACTCTTGAAATAAATGGTGAAGAACGAATAGTTGAGTGGGAACGAGTAAGAAAACAAGAAGCCACGAAGAGTACATCTAGTGCAACTAAAAGTGGACCCAAAGTTAGTGGGGGCATCTATCCTCCAATGCCTGGTAAAATCACGGAAGTCCGTGTAAAAGCTGGTGACTCAGTGAAGAAAGGACAAACTGTCTGCATTCTTGAAGCCATGAAAATGTTCAACGAATTGAAAACAAGCACATCCGGGGCTGTGAAAGAAGTCAACTGCGAAGTTGGCTTGATGGTAACACCAGATGACTTGCTTGTACTCATCGAGTGAGGTCCTAGAATTATGGAGCCAGTGAATGTCATTGGTGTTGGAATGACTTCATTTGGTATCCTTGATGATTCTCTTGTCCAACTTGCTGAAGAAGCATCATTCAAAGCCATGAGTGACTCCCTGACTTTGGAACAACACTTTGATCATATAGTGGTAGGGTCTCAGAATCCTGATGAGTTTGTCAATAAAGGGCATATTTCAACTCTCTTGGCTGATCGACTTGGTCTTGTTCCTGCTGGCGCAACTCGTGTAGAAACCGGACCATCCTCTGGTTCAAGTGCTTTTGAGGCTGCATTCACAATGATTGCGTCCGGACATTCTGACCTAGTACTTGTGATTGGTGCCGAGAAGATGTCAGAGGTGGATCGTGGGACTGCATCAAAGATACTCGCTAAGATGATGTCGTACGAGAATGAAACTCGATATGGCGCTACACCTACTGCATTGGCAGCAATGGTGGCACGTCGTTATATGCACGATTATGGGTTAACTCGTGATGAGTTATCACTCATCCCTGTAAAGGCTCATAGGAATGGTGCAAAGAATCCTCTAGCACATTTTCAAAAGGAAATCACAGTAGACACAGTCAACACTGCAAGGGTCGTTGCAGATCCTCTTACCCTGTTTGACTGTTGTCCGACTAGTGATGGGGCTGCTTCCGTTGTTCTGGCATCAGACGCATTAGTTCATGACCTCAGACTCACAGATCAAGCTGTTCGAGTTCTTGGCGTTGGACATGGAACTGACTATCATGCCGTCCAACATAGATTATCACTCACTTCCTTTGGGGCAACAAAAGCTGCTGCTCAACGAGCATACTCTATGGCAAAACTTGAACCAACGGACATTGATGTGTGTGAGCTGCATGATGCATTTTCAATCCTTGAGCTAGTAAATATGGAAGACATAGGGCTTGCTAAACTTGGACAGGCAATTGATTTGGTGAAACAAGGAGCCACTGAGGTTGACGGTCAAATACCAGTCAATACGACAGGCGGACTCAAGGCCAGAGGGCATCCTACCGGAGGGACTGGTGTAGCACAAATTCATGATATCTATTGTCAGCTTATGCAAAAGGCACCAAAGGGGTTGCAAGTCAGCTCTCCGGTTATTGGGCTCACTCAAAACATAGGTGGATTTGGAAACAACATGGTAGTAGGAATTTTTTCTGCCCCTTAAGTTATGCACCATGACATCCTATAAGCCCTCTTTATGATTCATCCAAGATTGTCTTATTTAATTCTGAGAATGCTACTTTGTGTAAACGCTCGAGTTAAGCTAAGCCTGCTCTAATCTGCACTTGATGTAGCACAGCTCAAACCTTGCTAATAGTGTCTAGCAATGACGGAGAATCCAGCTTCATCAACAGCGAAAAGCGTCCATCCATCAACAACATGGAGTCACTAGTATGAGGAAGAATGTGCTTGTATTGGCTTTTGTTGTATCACTTTTTGGAATCGGCTTGATAATCCCAAACACCAATTTTGATGCATCACAATCTTTTTTGAACAAGCCTCAATTATTCACAACATCTGGAATAGGTGATAATAATGAGGACTATGTTGATCAATTATCAAATTTGCACTTGCCATCAGACATTGGGACACATGATGTATTTAACGACCTTCTAGCCCATGATACTAATTATGATTCATTGACAGAAGCTAACCAAGGATCAGCTGGGAACGATGTACTAGACACAGTTGACAGCGATGTTACAGACATTGACTCAAACCCAGATATTGGAACACAGGGTACATTTGTAAATGTCCAAGACTTAGGTGACGCTGATTATATGTCGGTACAAGAAGCAGATGTGGGTTTTGCTGGAATCAATGAAAATCTCGATTGTAATGGCTACGATGGAACATACAGTGCATGGACTTTCGCTGGCGCTTCTCCCTACTTGGATGCGGTAGACTACACGACGAATTATATCTATACATCTGGGGATAATAATAATGTAGGATATTTCACGTTTCCATCCACATCACTTACATCAGGATCCGCTACAGTCACTCTCTATGTTTACTGCATGAGTGGCGATGGAAATGACCTGGCATCGGTCTATTACAATGTTGGTGCTGGAGACATTGATACAGGTGTTGATGTTTGTGATCAAACTAATTGGCAATATGACACTGTTAATCTAGGAACTCTTACAGCTGCTCAGATTAATGCTCTCAGTATTAGATTTACCTCTGTTAGGTCTCCACCAGGTAGTGAAATCAGAATCGATTACATCTACATCAATGTCTTTGCTGCTGCTGTTCCTGATTATGAGCTTGAATTTGAGTATCAATTCACTTCCGTTGATTTTAATGAAGTCAATGAAGAGGTCTGTATTAATATCCAATCAGCTACACAAGGCACTGAAGAACTAGAGGTCTACGAGTGGGATGGTGTTTCAAGCTGGGCTCTTCTTGGTACACTGAACTCTGATGGTTGGAATAATTTCACAGCATCATATATCACTTCAGTAACCTATTACATTGAGATTCGAGATAATGAGCGTACAGATGAAACGACTCAATCAATATGGAATATTGATTCAATTATCCTACATCTATGGACAGTACCAACATTAGATTATGAGTTAGACTTGGAGGTTGGATGGACTGCAGCTGATTTTGATGAAGCAAATGAGGAGTTATGCATCTTCCCTGTGACTGGAGGTGGGTGGCCATCTGAGGACATTATTGTGGATGTCTGGAATGGTGCTTGGACAACTGTGTTTGCAGATCTCACTCCTGACCAGTGGAACAATGTGAGTATAAGCAGTTATCTAACAGGTTCAGCATTTGAGATACGTTTCTTAGGTGGCACTGAAACCGGCGATACCACACAGTCTACTTGGGAGATAGATGCGGTTCTAATACACACCTGGACTCCCAGTTATATTCCTGCCAACGACCAAGCCCCTACTCTGGACAATCCAAGTGACACTGATAATATGTACGCACAATACCAAGAGTATCAGGTCACCGTATACGTTTCAGATCAGAATGGATATGCAGATATTGACTACTTAGAGATTGGACTATGGGACAACACACGAGCAACCGAATATTGCAGATTCAGGTATGATGAGGACACGAATACTTTCACTGAGGAATATGATGCTGGTACATATGTGACTCTTAACACTGGAAGCTCTACTGCAACAGAGAGTGGAAATGATATTGATGCAACATTCTATTTCACCATCGATTGGGATTTTCCGGATTCAACTGATTTAGATGCAAATTGCTCTGTAATAGATACACAGACTGAATCTGTGACAACATGGTATGAGGTCAATTGGGATGTTGAAACCAGACTCGATTATTCAGTATTTCCAAGTATCAATGATGGATCTGGGACTGCAGATAGAGGCGATCTTGACGGGTCATTCTCACTAACTGGTACAGTCATCTACTACAACTCCGTTGATGTCTATCCATCTTCCACTGCAGTGGATGTTTGGGTATCTTCTACCGAATATGGCTCCACTGTTGGTCCTTGGAGTGACCTTACACTCACATCAGGTGCCTTTGATGTCACTTGTTATGCTGATGACGCTGTTGGTCAGGATACATACACTATCAAGGTAGTTGAGGAGGGTGCTGGTTCCGGTGGAATCGACCTTTACTACACAACCAGTTATACTGACACATACATCGCTGACCGTGTACAGGTGCAGCTTTACTCTGTTGTTGATGATCGAATTGATGTTAGCACAAGTGTGAATGTAGATTTTACCCTCTATTATGATTATGACAACAGTCCAGTCTTAGATGGTACAGTAAGTCTAAACTTGATTTCTGCTACTGATTTGGGCTCTGGCGTTTGGAGAATAACAGATTCTGAAACAACGGCCACTTCAAACACGTACAACATTGTTAGTTATTCTGGAGGAACACATGGAATTTCTGTTGTAGACCAGAATGGTCTTTCTCAACAGGTGATATGGGATGAGATAGTTGTTCAAACCACTGTTGCAGATGATATACGAGTCAATGTTGGAGATAATGTTGAGATTCGAGTCACACTGTGGTTAGCCTATGACAATACCTTTCTGGGAAGTGGCGACACCGTCACCCTTGCCGGACAAGCAATGACTTGGGATGACGGTAACTCATGGTTTGATCTAACTGTGTCACAGGCAACAGTTGGCATATGGAGCTACTTTGTGAATTCCAGTTCTGAAACGACTTATGGAATCTCAGCCTTGGACACAAACAGTCAAAGTGTCGGAGTAGTTTGGGACCAGATTGTTGTCCAGACGACGGTGGCTGATGACACTCGCGTCAATGTCGGAAACAATGTTGAGATTCGAGCCACCTTGTGGTTGGCTTATGATGGCACCTTCTTGGGTAGCGGTGATACAGTTACTCTTGCTGGGCTGGCAATGACTTGGGATGCCGGCAATTCCTGGTTTGATCTAACCGTATCACAAGCTGCAGTTGGAGTCTGGATTTATTTTGTTAATTCGAGTACAGAAACCAATTTCGGAATAACTGCAATTGACACAAACAGCCAAAGCGTTGGAGTAGTCTGGGACCAAATTATAGTCCAGACAACGGTGGCTGATGACACTAGAGTCAATGTTGGTTCAAATGTTGAGATTCGAGTCACTCTTTGGCTAGCTTATGATGGCACATCTCTTGGGAGTGGCGATACTGTCACCCTTGCCGGACAAGCAATGACTTGGGATGCTGGTAACTCATGGTTTGACTTGATTGTTTCCCAGGCGTCAGTGGGTCAATGGACTTACTTTGTTAACTCTAGTTCCGAAACAGCATTTGGAATCACTGCTTTAGATACGAACAGTCAGAATGTAGATGTCATCTGGGACCAGATTGTTGTGCAGACTACTGTTGCTGATGACACACGAGTCAATGTCGGGGACAATGTTGAGATTCGAGTCACCCTATGGTTGGCTTATGACAATACTTTCCTCGGGAGTGGCGATACCGTCACACTTGCAGGACAAGTGACGACTTGGGATGCTGTAAACTCCTGGTTTGACCTCAGTGTGTCACAGGCGTCAGTTGGTCTTTGGAATTATTTCGTCAATTCAAGTACTCAGACCGGCTTCGGAATCACAGCTCTCGATACAAACAGTCAGAATGTTGACGTCATTTGGGACCAAATCGTTGTTCAAACAACCGTGGCTGATGACACCCGTGTAAATGTTGGTTCAAATGTTGAGATTCGAGTTACCTTGTGGCTAGCATACGACAGCACATTTCTTGGGAGTGGCGATACCGTCGCACTTGCAGGACAAGCGATGACTTGGGATGCTGTAAACTCCTGGTTTGACCTCACAGTATCGCAAGCATCAGTAGGACTCTGGAATTACTTCGTCAATTCAAGTACTCAGACCGGCTTCGGAATCACAGCTCTCGATACAAACAGTCAGAATGTTGATGTCATTTGGGACCAAATCGTTGTTCAAACAACCGTGGCTGATGACACCCGTGTAAATGTTGGGGGTAATGTAGAAATCCGAGTCACCCTTTGGTTAGCTCATGACAGTACTTTTCTCGGGAGTGGTGACACTATCACACTTGCTGGACAAGTGATGACTTGGGACTCTGTGAATTCTTGGTTTGACCTCATAGTATCTCAGGCATCAGTAGGTCGTTGGAATTACTTCGTCAATTCAAGTGCGGAAACCACTTTTGGTATTTCATTGTTGGATCCCAACAGTCAGAGTGTTGGAGTAATCTGGGATCGGATTGTTGTTCAGACGACGGTAGTTGATGATAGTCGTATCAATGTTGGAGCTAATGCTGAGATTCGAGTCACCTTGTGGTTAGCTTATGATAGTACCTTCTTGGGAAGTGGTGACACTGTGACACTTGCAGGACAAGCCATGACTTGGGATGTTGGTAACTCATGGTTCGACTTATCAGTTTCACAACTATCTGTTGGTCTATGGAACTATTTCGTCAACTCTAGCACTGACTCAACTTATGGTATCACACTCATTGATACAAACAGTCAGAGTGTCGGAGTAGTTTGGGACCAAATTATAGTCCAGACGACGGTGGCCGATGATACTAGGGTCAATGTTGGTTCAAATATTGAGATTCGAGTTACACTCTGGCTAGCGTACGACAGCACATTTCTTGGGAGTGGCGATACCGTCGCACTTGCAGGACAAGCGATGACTTGGGATGCTGGTAATACTTGGTTTGACCTCACAGTATCGCAAGCATCGGTAGGACTCTGGAATTACTTCGTCAATTCAAGTAGCGAAACAAGCTTCGGAATCACAGCTCTCGATACCAGTAGCCAAAGCGCAGGGGTTGTCTGGGATCAGATTGCTGTGCAGACCACCGTAGCTGATGATGCACGTGTGAATATAGGAGCCAATGTTGAAATTAGAGTTACTCTTTGGTTAGCTTACGACAATACCTTCTTGGGAAGTGGTGATACCGTCACACTAGCAGGACAAGTAATGACTTGGGATTCAACCAATTCTTGGTTTGATCTCACAGTATCTCAGGCGTCAGTGGGAATTTGGAATTATTTCGCCAATTCCAGCTCAGAAGCAACTTTTGGCATCACTTTGCTAGATACTAATAGTCAGAGTGTCGGAGTAGTCTGGGACCAGATTGTTGTACAGACTACCGGGACTGACGATACGCGAGTGGATATAGGAGCTAATGCTGAGATTCGAGTCACCTTGTGGTTAGCTTATGATAATACCTTTCTGGGAAGTGGTGACACTGTGACACTTGCAGGACAAATAATGACCTGGGATGCTGGCAACTCTTGGTTTGATTTAACAGTGTCACAGATGTCCGTTGGTCTTTGGAGCTATTATGTCAATACGAGTTCCGATGCAACATACGGAATCACTTTACTTGACACAAATAGTCAAAGCATAGATGTCATCTGGGACCAGATAGTCGTACAAACAACCACTGCTGATGACACACGAGTCAATGTTGGAAACAATGTAGAGATCCGAGTCACACTCTGGCTCGCCTATGACGGTGCTTTTCTCGGATTGGGCGATTCTGTAAATGTTGCAGGACAGGCTATGACTTGGGATGTTGGTAACTCCTGGTTTGACCTCACTGTTAGCCAAGCTTCGGTAGGTTTGTGGAGTTATTTTGTCAATTCAACCTCTGAAACCACCTTTGGAATTACTGCCTTCAATATTAACAGTCAAGGTGTTGATGTTATCTGGGATCAGATTACTGTGCAATCGACTGTAGCAATTGATAATCGTGTAAATGTAGGAAGTAATGTGGAAGTGCGTGTCACGCTCCAGCTTGCTTATGACAACGTATTCTTGGGAAGTGGCGACACAATCACCCTTGACGGTCAGACTATGATCTGGGACTCTGTGAACTCTTGGTTCGACCTCGATGTGACACAAGCATCTGTGGGACATTGGAATTACTTCGTCAATTCCAGCGTAGAAGCCACATTTGGCATTTCATTGCTGGATACAAACAGTCAAAGTGTTGGAGTGGTTTGGGATCAGATTGTTGTGCAGACAACGGTTGCTGATGACATTAGAGTCAATGTTGGAGCTAATGCTGAGATTCGAGTCACCCTGTGGTTAGCTTATGATAATACCTTTCTGGGAAGTGGCGATACTGTCACACTTGCTGGACAAGCAATGACCTGGGATGCAGGTAACTCATGGTTTGATCTCACTGTATCTCAAGCATCAGTAAATCTATGGAATTACTATGTAAATTCCAGCTCTGATTCAAATTATGGAATCACTCTATTGGATACAAATAGTCAAAGTGTAGGAGTAATCTGGGATCAGATTGTTGTCCAGTCAACTATCGCAGACGATACGCGAGTGGATATAGGAGCTAATGCTGAGATTCGAGTCACCTTGTGGTTAGCTTATGATAATACCTTCTTGGGAAGTGGCGATACCGTGACACTTGCTGGACAAGCAATGACCTGGGATGCAGGTAACTCATGGTTTGATCTCACGGTATCTCAGGCATCAATAGGACTTTGGAATTATTTCGTTAATTCCAGCTCAGAAGCCACTTTTGGAATTTCATTGCTAGATACTAATAGTCAGAGTGTCGGAGTAGTCTGGGACCAGATTGTTATACAGACTACAGTTGCTGATGATGCAAGAGTCGGTATTGGAGATAATGTTGAGATTCGAGTCACCCTCTGCCTTGCCTACGACAGTACATTTCTTGGGAGTGGCGATACCGTCACACTTGCTGGACAAGTGATGACCTGGGATGCAGGTAACTCATGGTTTGACCTCTCTGTTTCACAGTTGTCAATTGGTCTTTGGACATACTATGTCAATTCGAGTGCTCAAACAGGTTTCGGAATCACAACTCTCGATACAAACAGTCAGAGTGTTAATGTCATTTGGGATCAAATTGTAATCACTATAGGTGTGGATGATTCAACACCTCTCAATGGAATCCAAGTCAATTTTACTTTAGCAATCATGTTTGATTATGATAATATTGCATGCACAACCTACCAAATTGTGATTCAGAGAAACAGCACTTGGTGGCATTCATTTACTGAAAGTAACAAGTCACAGTTTATAGACACAAACTCTGATACCTCCTATACATACACTGTGATGATTGTTACATCAGAGTCAACATACAATGTACTCTCCTTCTCAACAAACAGTCAACAGGTTGTATGGTCAGCTGCACCCAACTCTGCACCAGTAAACGATTCTGCACCTGATCTAGCAAATCCTGATGATACTGACAACTTGTATGCTCGCTATACTTACTATGTCATCACAAGTAGTGTATCTGATATTGATGGATACAACGACATCGAGTACATAGAATTGACACTTTATGACAACTCCAGAGCCAGTCCTGTCTGGACAGTTAGATACACGGTATCAGGTAATATCTTCTCAGTTGAGTCAGGAAGTACCTATATCACGCTGAGCGCTTCATCCTTTGCAGTTGGAGCTGGTAACAATTTAGATGTCACTTGGTACATCAAAATTGGATGGGATCATTCAGACCTGACAGATGTGGACATGAAGCAATATGTCTATGATGGAATTATTGGAGATGAGGACTTCTATGAGTCAAACTGGGATGTTGAAACCCGTCTAGAAATTACTGGTCTGACAATCGACGATGGTTCAGGAACCTCAAATCGCGGTCCTCTCGATGGAGCTTTTACTGTTTCAGGAACACTCATTTTCCTAAACTCTGTTGACAACTATCCCCTTGGCAACGAAACTGATGTCTGGGTGTCTAGTTCAGAATATGGTACATCTACTGGCCCTTGGAGTGACCTTACACTCACTTCTGGGCAGTTTAGTTTGACTGTCTATGCTGATGATGAAGTTGGACAAGACACACTAACAATCAAAGCTGTTGTGGAGGGTGGTGGAAGTAGTGGAACTGATCTTCTTAACAGTACAGCACAATCAACCTACATAGCTGATCGGATTGCTGTTCAATCATACGCAGCTCTCGACCCTCGAATAAACATCAATGATGCAGCTACAATTGATGTGGAACTCCTTTACGAGTACGATTCTAGTCCAGTCATGAACGGATCAGTTACAATCAACGGAATTGCAGCAACACATCAAGGAAGTGGAACTTGGAGATTTTCTGACACAAAGTCTTCTGTACAATCGTTCACCTATAATGTCGTTGCTTATTCTGGTGGAATTCACGGACTTAACCAAGTCAACCAGAATGCCATGACTCAGGATGTCATCTGGGATCAAATAGTTGTTCAAACAACTGTTGCTAATGACACAAGGGTCGATGTAGGAGCCAATGTTGAGATTCGAGTCACACTATGGCTTGCTTATGATAGCTCATTCCTAGGCTCAGGCGACACAGTGACTCTAGCTGGATCTGCAATGACTTGGGATTTTGGTGAAGGACGATTCGAATTGATAGTTAGCCAAGCATCAGTTGGGTCTTGGACATACTTTGTGAACTCAAGCTCTGAGTCCACTTATGGCATAACATCACTGAATCTCTCTGGTAGTAATGTAAGTGTCATCTGGGACAGAATACAAGTCCAGTCATACTCAATGAGTGATGGTCGTGTTAATGTTGGCGAAAGTGTTGACATTGATGTGAATCTCTACTATGACTATGATGACTCTCCTGTTACTGATGGTACAATTACAGTGAATGGAGCAATAGCAACTCATCAAGGCACAGGTCTCTGGAGGTTCTCTGACTCTGAAGTTGTTGTCGTTATGAACACTTACAATCTCGTTGTATGTTCTGGCAACATATACGGTCTCACTGCTGTTGATCAAAATAGTCAATCTCTGAATGTGATTTGGGACCAGTTAGTTATCGTAATTGGCGTTGATGATCCATCTTCACTGAATGGTCATCAAGCGAACTTCACTCTATCAGTGACATTCGACTATGATGACTCAGTATGTACTACATACCAGATTGTGGTAGACAGGAATGCAACATGGTGGCACTCATTCACCACTGTCAATTTATCATCATTTGTTGATACTAGCACTAATACAACCTACCTCTACAATGTCAGTCTTGTGTCAAGTGAATCTACCTACGGTATAACCGCTTTTAGCACAAACACTCTACAGGTCACCTGGTCTCTCGCACCTAATGAGGTTCCAGTGAATGATTTTGGCCCAGTTCTTACGAACGCTGATGATACTGACTATCTATACGCTCGATATCGATACTATGTGATTACGACATCTGTGAGTGATCTTAATGGATATGCGGATATTAGCTATGTTGAGTTAACACTCTACTCTGATGACCAGCTTACGCAATACTGGACTGTGCGATATACAGTTGGAACGGGCATCTTCTCAGTGGAGTCTGGTGGCACGAACATAGCCATCGGTTCAGTGTCTAACGCTGTTGGTGTTGGAGATACGCTGACCATTATCTGGTACATCAAGATCAACTGGGACCATCCTGATGTCGTAGATTCAGATGTCAATCAGTATGTCACTGATGGGACTGCAAGTAATTCAGACTTCTATGAGAGTAACTGGAATGTCGAAACTCGTCTTGATTACTCTGTGTTTCCCGCATTGTCTGATGACCGTGGAGATATTAATACTGGAAACCTATTTGGGACTGGAGCGGTAACATACTATGGCTCTAGTATAAGTCCTCGCTCCAATGAAACTGATGTCTGGATTGTTCATGATCTTGCGGGGACTTGGAGTGGAAACCTCCTAGCTGGTAGTTTCAACATCTCAAGCATAAGCTCAGCAGCAACAGTCCGAATGAACACCTATACATTCAAGATTGTTGCCGAGGGTGTTGGCTCAGGTGGCACAGACCTCTACTATACAACAAGCCTTACAGACACTTTCGTCACTGATAGGATCGAGATTTATGAGGCTGGTGTAGTTGACGGTAGAATCAACATCAACTCTGACTGTGAGGTCTGGTGGAGAGCAAGGTATGAGTATAGCAGCACCGAGATACAGAGTGGGTTGGCAATTGAGCTCGTTGGATCAAAGATTCTTGTCTGGGATGCAGGTAATCTCTACTGGAGATGGATAGAATCTTCAATCATTCCTGATTTGGTAGAATTTGAAGTTGCATCTGCAAGCGAGTCGACATATGGGCTTACTGCATGGTTCAATACAACTCCTGTACAGCAAGTCATATGGGACTCTCTTGTCATAACAATAACTGACCCTATTGACCAGAGGATAAATGTTGGCGCAAACGCATCAGGTATTGTTGTGAGTGCAGTCTACGCCTTTGATGGTACTCCCTATGATGGGAGCTTCATTTTGAACAATACTAACTACCAATACGCAACCCCACAGATTCAGGGTTATACCGTTCTAAGTTGCTCTGGCGATACATATGACATTACAGCGATTGGAATCAATGATGAAACATATTGTATATGGGATAGAGTCTTTGTTGTTTCATTAGATGCTGATGAACTCTATCACGACCCCAACGATGATGTGATTATAACAGTTGAGCTTCAGTATGAGTTTGATAGTTCCTCAGTTGAGGACGGTATGTTTTTGATTGCTGGTCATCCACTCACTCATATAGGCTTAGGCATCTGGGAGGCGCAAGTCACAATAGCTGACTATCAAACGATAAACTTTGACAGCTTCACAATGTGTAATGCTACAGTTCATGGCATTAGTGCATACAACATGAACAGCAATGGAGTTGCAGTATATTGGGACCGTCTCGAATTCTATTCGGTATCAGTGGATGATGGTAGAATCAATGTCGGATCTTCATCCAATATTCAATGGAGTGTACGATTAGAGAATGCTGGTGTTTCAATCACATCTGGTCTCACAGCAGAGATGACTGGTGGTATAACTCTCACTCCATCAGCTGGTTTCTATACTGCTACCGTCACCGAGGGTGTGATTGGAAGTGTATCCTATGGTATTTTGACAGCGACAATAGGGGAGATAGATCAATTCACACAAAGTGCATCTGATGCTGTTGTCATCTGGGATAGAGTATCAGTCGCATCCATTCAAGCATATCCTCTCTCCTTGGACGCTGCTACAGCAACAGAAATTCGAGTCACACTGGTCTATGAGTTCGACTCTACTGAAGTCACAGACGGTGAGGTCTATCTAAATGACAACGGTGCATCTGTAGCAATGTCCTACAATTCTGCTGGTGGTTACTGGAGTGCATCCATCACGAAAACTACTGCTGGAAACTACACCTTCATTGTTGGAACAGTTCTGGGCAATACTCACGGCATCTCTTCTCTTAGCACAGGTGGTTTAAGTGTCGAGGTCGAATGGGTAGCTGTCCCAGGATTCACAATTGACCCCATGACACTGATGCTAATCGGTGGTGTTGGCATTGGAGTCATTGGTGCTGCAATTGTAGCGTCGCGTCGTGGAAAACGCGGAGATGCTGCCGCGGTTAGCGATGTCGAATTGGCTGATTTCGGTGTTCCGGAACCTGCTGAACCTACGATAGCAGCTGAGCCAGAAATTGTCGAATCCGAAGCTGAAGCAGTCTCTGAAGAAATAAAGGCCGAAGAAACTGAACTAATTGAGCCAGAGGTGTCTGAAGTGCCTGAAATAGAAGCTGAATCAGTCGAGGAAGTGGTTGAGCTTGAAGAGGTTGAACTTCCTCCTGTCGATGAAGAGATTGGAGCAGATATAGCCATAATTGAACCTGCAGCTGAAGTAGTTGAAGAAACTCCAGAAGCGGTTGAAATTGAACTTCCTGAAGCCAAAGATTTGGAAATTGAAGCTGAACCTTCTATTCCTGAAGAGCCTCTTACAGAAGTAGCACCAGAAATTGAAGAGTCAATAGACGAAGTAGAAGTCAAACCTGAGTTTCCGGAATATGAAAAAATCCCGGAGGAGTTCATCGAACCAGCACCTGAGGTAGATTTGACAAAACTGACAAAGAAAGAGCTCCTTGATTTGATTCCTGCAGATATTAGGGAATCCACATCACCCAACGAACTCAAACGACTAACAAAACAAGAACTGATCAGTCTCGTAGAATCTTTCAGAGATGTCGAGGAATAGTCCAAGGCATAAGGAGCTCGAATGTTCGAGCTCCTAAATGTTTACGAAACCTTTTCATGAGGTGTGATTAGGAATATATTACAATGTCTGGTCAGACAATATCAAGTTCAAAATGCAGTATGTGCAACAGAGTGATTGTTCCCCCTAGAGACACTTGTCCCTTCTGTGGAAAGAGTGCTGGAACAATGAAACTTTTGGAGTTGCCGCCCAAGGGAAAAATTCAGAGTTATACGACTCTCCAGATGCCTCCAGAAGGTTTCCAAAGTCCGCTTTTAATGGCCCTGGTTGAACTTGACCATGGTGCATTAATTCTGTGTCTCGCAAGTGAGTCGAATGAACAGTCTATGAACATTGGCGATGATGTTGAGATTGCGCTCGACTCAGAAAAGAGATTCTGTTTTCGCCTTATCAGTCCAGACTGAGTGCATTGGCAGCTATGTATTTTAGCAGGTATTCTTCTAGAAAAACTAGGTTTCAACGATGGTTGACTATCTTTCTAATGCACTTTGGACTGATGACGAAATCGTCTTTCGAAAAGAAGTCCAGAATTTCTGTGCCAAAGAAATTACTCCAATTGCAGATGAGCTAGACAAAGGACCCTATCCACGAGAACTTCTTCGTAAGATTGGAAAGGCTGGATATATGGGTGTCCACCATGATAAATCAGTAGGTGGAACTGAACGAGGACTCTCCTACGAGATTATAGTAGCAGAGGAAATTTCTGCTGTTAATGGTGGTCTTGACATGGCTCGAATGGCATCTACTACTCTTTACGGTATGCCAGTAGCTCGTTTCGGTACTGCTGAACAAAAGAGAAAGTATCTGGAACCAGTGGTTGCTGGTGATAAGATTGGGTGTATAGGTATTACTGAACCCGATGTCGGTAGTGACACTGCTGGTATGAAGACCAGAGCTGAAAAAGATGGTAGCGACTGGATTCTCAATGGTGAGAAACGATTCATCACAAATGGAAGTCAAGCCGACTATATGTGTGCCTTTGCAATTACAAATCCAGCGGTGCATGCTAAGGACGGAATGTCCGCGTTTATAGTTGACACAAAAACAGATGGCTTTAGTGTTGTACAGGACCATGATCTTCTTGGAATGAAGTCTGCAAGAGTGTCTTGGTTGAAACTAGAAGATGTTCGCGTGCCAAGTGATATGATGCTAGGAAAACCCGGCCAGGGCTTTCACATTCTAATGGATGAATTAGACTCAGAAAGAACTGCCATCGCTGGAGAAGCCATTGGTTATGCAAGGACACCATATGAGATTGCAGTAAGGTATGCAAATGAGCGTCATCAATTTGGTCGACCAATCCGAGCGTTTGAAGGTATCAGTTTCAAAGTCGCTGATATGGCAATGAAACTAGAAGCTGGTCGTGCTCTCACATTGACTGCTGCGCGTATGTATGACCGTGGAGAGAATATAACCAAACAAGCTTCTATTGCAAAACTATACACAACAGAAGCTGCAATTCAAATCACTAATGATGCATTACAGATTCTTGGTGGTATGGGGTATACCACTGATTATCCTGTTGAGCGATTCCTTCGAGATGCAAGATTAATGACAATTGGTGGTGGAACTGTAGAGATACTACGTTTCCTTATACAAAGAGAGGTTTTCAAGGAGTTCTTCCCAGGATAGAAAAAAAAATGATAGAAGGGAGTAGCCCTTCCATCAATTAGTTCTTTATAATGGCGATAATTCGATACATGTCACCCACTATTTGAATCGTGGCAGTGAAATTGTCACTGACATCGAGGTCGTTGAGCAGTGTGTACCAATCTGCAAGATTCATCCAGTCACGTGCTCCCTCAATGAATGGGTACGTGACATTGTCAGTTCGTAACACAATATGAGTATCTCCATTATCAACATATGATGTCTTATTGACGACATTTGCTGTGAGGTTGAATGTCCCTGTAGGTTCAGGTTCTATAATACCTCCAAGAAGTTCCACATACGATGAACGGACTGAATATACAAGATCCTCTCCAGAAAGTGTTCCTCCAAGAGGTTTCCACACAAATCGGTCGATGTTTGAAGCATCTACCATCCCCAAAGCGTGAAGACGCATGTTTGTTGCGGTATATTCCTCGAGGTCTTCATCATAGTAGTAATCAGCCCAATAAATTGGACAATACCAAGTCCACTTTGTGAGGGTCGAATTAATCGCAACTGGATAAAGCAGGGGCATTGCTCCATAGTACATTCCACTAGCTGGGGCACCTATATCTGCAACTACATTTGCAGCAGCCGCGTCACCACTGACATAACCCTCGTTGCTAAGGTCATGATAATAGACTGCGTCCTTTGTTGCTCTGAACACACCAGCTAGTGTTCTAGTCGCTGTCACAGGATGCACTGCGATGAATGCTTCAATTCTATCAGTATCAGGGTTGATTATATAGCGTGTGTCTTCATGTATTTCCAATCTGTCATTGGATGGAGGAATGAACCATAGAAGTCCACCTGCAAAGAGGTCGAATCCATCTCCGCGTCTATATCCTCCCCATCTTGATATCTGGCGTTCAAGCCACTCTTCTCCATATGCTTGGGTGATCCAATCAGGAGTTTCTTCGATAGTATCATAGCTAAAAACAGAACCGTTCTCTGCGTACACGATGGGGCCAATTGGTCTTTCAACAAAGTCGAATCCAAGTGGTGTTCTTGTCTGAACATAGACTAGCGCACCAGTGGGGTCCCAAGTCGGATACGCATACTGGTAACTCGCGGTCATATCATTGAGGTAGTTAGCAAACCGAATATCCTTATCCCAGAACAATCCCTCTCCAACAGGTATTGTTGTTTCTGAAATCAGATGCGGAGTCACTGATTGCGGATCATTCGCATCAACAACAATAAACCCTTTCACATAGTTCTCTGCTAGTACATTAGTTGATACTATCGTACACACCCATACAAGCGTGCCATTTGGATTTGAGGTTATATGGGCAGCAGCAACATAGACATTAGATCCAAATGGCGAAATATGTTGAAGAGCTACATATTTTGCATATTCCTCAGTAACCAATCTTACCTTGTCATCATCAATTGTATGATTGAAGAGAGGTTCATCAGTCATAATTATCATGCTATCAAAAAACTCAGCATTTGTTACATCTGAAGTCCAACTGATGACCCCTGAGAAGATTGGCATAACAATCAGTATAATCAATCCAATACATGTAAGGGGCACTCTAATGCCTTCGAGTACTTGCTCAATATGTCTCCCACGAAATCCACTGGAAACAACTAGCAAAGCCGAGAAACTCATTATCAGGGCAATAATTGCCCAGGGAAGAGTGGAAACCAATAACAAGCATATGATGACCCATGCAACAGTCCCCCAAATAAGTCGAAATGGAAGCCATTTAATCAATTTACCAGGCCTCAGCATCTCATGACTAAATGGGATTGGTATTGCATGAACTATTAGACTTATCAAAAGAAACACTAGTACATTCATTTAGTGACCTCTCAGAAGGTGTGTGTCGCGTTTTTATGATTAAATCCTTTTAGTGTTTTCCAGTAAACATTCACAGGTTTAATGTTTCATCTTGAACCAAGGAACAGCTCCGCCAGCTTTGAGTATCTCCAACATTCTTTCAGGCAGGGGGTTTCCATGAACAACATCTCCATTCCCTTTAACTGTCAAGGTGCCCTTCAATAGGTTGATACTTACAATTTCTCCATCTTTTACGAGCTTTGAGATATTTGGAATTATTAGTAGTGGAAGTCCTATGTTAAAGGAATTTCTATAAAAAATTCGGGCAAAAGACTCTGCTACGACGCAACTAATTCCACTATGCATGAGGACTTTCGATGCTTCTTCACGAGAGGAGCCGCTACCAAAATTACGTCCTGCAACTATGATATCATTCTCCTTCACTTTCGATGCAAAAAGGGGTCTTGGTATTTCAAAAGTGTGTTTTGCCATTTCCTTATAGTCTAGGAGTGTCAGATATTGTCCTTGGATGATCTGGTCAGTGTTAATATTGTGACCAAAAACCCATGCTCTCCCACTGATGTTACTAAAATCCGTCCCCATCACTTACACACTCCTAGGATCAGTGATTGTCCCTTTCAGAGCACTAGCTGCTACTGTTGCAGGAGATGCAAGATATATTCGAGAGTCCTGGTGGCCCATTCTTCCTCTAAAATTACGATTTGTGCTTGATATACAGACTTCACCTGCTCCTAGTACTCCAAGATGACCTCCTACACAGGCTCCGCATGTTGAATTGGTAACAATTCCTCCTGCTTCCATAAGGATCTTAATGATTCCCCGCTCCAATGCTTCCATGCATGTGGCTTTACTTGCTGGTGTAACTATGAATCGGACTCCATCATGTACTTTTTTCCCTTTGAGAATCTCTGCAGCGATGATTAAGTCTCCAATTCTTCCATTAGTACATGAACCAATGAATGCTTGATCAATTGGGACTCCCTCAACTTCAGCAACAGGTTTTCCATTCGTGGGTAAGTCCGGAGGTGCTACTATTGGTTCAAGAGGATTCTCATGAAGGTCGAAGTGTAAGTTATCCACAAACTCTGCATCCGTGTCACTAGCAACCTCCTTCCATTTCTTTTTAGGAGCATGATCCTCCATCCAAAACTTGACATCTTGATTGAGGGGCATTGGAGCACACTTCGCTCCAGCTTCCACAGTCATATTGCACATCGTCATTCTCTCACCCACACTCATGGTTTCGATTGTTGACCCATGAAACTCCATGGATTGATAGTTCGCTCCATCGGGCCCAAGCTCACTGATTATCTTTAGTATTAGGTCTTTACTCATCACCCTCTCAGGTAGGTCACCTGTGACTTCAATCTTCAATGTTTCTGGTACACGGAACCAACATTTTCCAGTAGCCAATATTAACGCAGAGTCAGTTGCAGCAAGTCCTGTGGAGAATGCATTGAATGCACCATAAGTGGTGGAATGGGAATCGCTTCCAATAATTGTGGCACCTGGAACAACCAGTCCCATCTCAGGAAGAACTTGATGAGAAATCCCGCAGTCAACATCACAGAAATTAGTGATTCCTTGTTCTTTAACAAAATTCCTGTTTCTTCTGTGTATTTCTGCGCTGTTGATGTCTGATGCAGGTGCCCAATGATCGTTAACGACAAGAACCCTATTGGGGTTCCAAACCTTCTTGAATCCCATTTCCTTCAATATTGGTAGTATCCTCGAACCTAGAACTTCATGAACCATTAGCAAATCGATTCTTGCTTCGACAATCTCCCCAGCATATGCTTTTCCATCGTCTGTGTGACTTGCTAATATCTTCTCAGCTATTGTATTTCCCATAATTTCACCTCGCCATCTTTTGGATTATCGCATCAGTTACTTGTTTAGTTGTTGAGGGTTTTACTCTAGACCATTTTCCAACGCAGAGGTCTGGTGTCCTGATTTTGCCTTCCCGAAGAACTTCCTCAATAGATCCTCTAAGTTGTCTAGCAATTTTTATTGGTGTTTCATCATTATGCTTCTTACCTATCCATTCAAACATCATAGCTGTAGAAAGCAATGATGCAATAGGGTTTGCTTTGCTGGTTCCTGCAATATCCGGAGCCGAGCCATGAACCGGTTCAAAGACGGCATGCGTGTTTCCAATGTTGCTTGAAGGTGCGACACCAAGTCCACCTTGTAATGCTCCTCCTAAATCGCTAATTATATCCCCAAACGCATTTGGAGCCACTATCACATCATAATGCTCTGGCTTTCTCAGAACCAAAAGTGTCCATGCATCAACATAGGCATAGTCTTTTGCAATGTCAGTGTATTCTCCACCAATCTTATCAAACGACTCTCTAAAAAGTTGACAACCAGCTAGAAGGTTGCTTTTATCAACACATGTTACTCGTTTTACTTTATCAACTGGTGCTCCCATCCTATTTCTAGCTAATTCGAATGCATACCGTGCTACCCTTTCAGAGCCTTTTGCTGTGATTAATCTCAAGTCGTAAGCAAACTCTCTATCAGTTTCCTTTACTCTCCCTCTGGCTGGATAATACAGTCCTTCTGTATTTTCACGAATAATGACCATATCAATATCTTTAGGTCCCTTTTCAGCAAGAGGTGTTGGCACGCCTTCGTATAGCTTCACAGGTCTAACATTTGCATAGAGTTCTAATTCCTGACGAAGACCGATAACAACACTGTATCCTGCTAAGTTACCGTCCGAACGTCTGACCGTGGTTCCATCTGGACCTCTCGCTCCAATACCTCCAAGGAGAATTGCATCTGCTTTTGTCTTTGTGAAGTTCTCTGCTTCCTTTGACCACTCAAGACCAGTCCTTAAGAAATATTCACCTCCACATTCGAATTCATGAATCTCTAAAGTGAGATCACTCGTTGGTAAAATTGCTTCTCGAATTAGTCTGGTTGCCTCTGGAATTACCTCTCTACCAATACCATCTCCTGGTAAGACTGCTATTTTGTAAACTTGGCCCACGTTGAATCACCTAGTAACTCCCTAACCATCCAAGGTCTTTCCCCTTGTCATCAATCAAATTAACTCTGGTTTCTAATCTTTCGCCATCTAAATAATGAATTACACATCGTATTGTGAATTGGCGATTACACTTTGTGCACTCTACTAACCAATCTTCCGTGATTTCCAAATTACCATTATCAGGAATATCTTGTTCCTTTGGAGGTTCAACAAGTATCAATTCTTGTCCATCACAATCATAGGTACATTCTTTCAGTGTTAAAGGTTCCATGCCTCTTCTACCAAGAGCAACAAACACTTTTTCTGGCAGTTCATCCAGTGAACGTGTTCCGGCCAAAGATATCACCGCAATCGGACTTTGCACCAGTACGGATAAATGAGATGGTTGTTATGAAAACTACATGCGACTCGTCACATACGCAAGGATGGGTGTGCCTTCAATTGGCGTTGAACTGGAATCTGGTATTCTTGACATCCCAGATGCAGCCTCACACTTTGGACGAAAGTACCATGTTCGAGGTCACAGCTTTCCTACGACAATGATGGACTTGCTACAATGGGAGTCAGGAATCGACGTAGTACGCCAAATTGTTCAGAGGTACAAGAAAACTCCTACAGGCGAGCGAATCATGACACGCCCTCTAAGTTCTGTGACACTAGATGCCCCAATATCACGTCCTGGTAAGATCATGGCTTTAGGAAAGAACTACCTGGATCATGTGGAAGAAACTGGTTCAGAAGTTCCTGCCTTTCCTGTTGTTTTTGCCAAGTTTCCATCTAGTGTGATTGGTCCAGATGATTCCATCCAAATTCCTGAGGTTTCATCAAAGATTGACTGGGAGGTGGAACTGGGCGTTGTTATAGGGAAAGCCTGTAAAAATGTTAGTGAGAAAAAGGCACTAGACTTTGTTGCTGGATACACAGTCATCAATGATGTGTCTGCTCGAGACCTCCAGCTGGACGATGGCCAATGGGTTCGTGCCAAATCACTTGACGGATTCTGCCCCATGGGACCATGCATTGTAACACAGGACGAATTAGGTGATGCTTCAAATTTGAAGATGCATACGAAAGTGAATGGTGCACTAAAGCAGGACTCATCCACATCAAAAATGATGTTCAGCGTACCTAAGATAGTATCATACCTTTCCAACTCCTTCACACTCGAGCCTGGTGATGTGATAGCTACCGGTACTCCCTCAGGTGTTGGTTTTGTGAGAAATCCCCCAGAATTCTTGAAGCCCGGAGATAAAGTGGAGTTGTACATAGAAAAGATTGGGTATTTACGAAACAAAATCATCCAATAAATTCTAGGAGTATGACTAGTATCATTATATTTGATACTATCACCGAAACTATTGCGGTGACCTTTTAGAGCCTGTTTGCTCTCTCTAGTGCATCTTGTGCCTCTTCGTATTCGAATAGCTTCTTGTGTGCGCGATTAAGCATCTCCCAAACTTCTTTGTCTTTTGGTTTTAATTTCAAGTATGCCTTACAAAATAGCTTCATATTCTCCCAATCGCTAAGTTCCTCGTAACATAGTGCGCCATAGTATAATGCTCTTTTATGATCCAACTTTGGACCAGCCAAAGCCTTGAATATCTCAACAGCCGCCTCAAATTCCCCATTATCAAAATGCGATTTTCCTTCATCATACTTTATTTCCATCTCACTATACTCGGGAATTTTCTGTGTGTAAGATGCAACCATTGTTATTGCACTACAACATACCAAAATGGTACTGAGAAGAATTGCACCTCCTATTGTCATTACAGGGTCAATAGGAATGAAACCCTGTCCAGCTAGAAGGGCAAGGATAACACCTCCAACGAAAATAATCACAACAGCTATCCCCACATACTTTGGAGGTAGCATTCTCATTCCTTCATCTTCAGTATCAGGAAATTGAGGTATCATGACATGATGAGTTATAAAACTCCTTTTAGGTCTGGTGAATCAATCAATAAGTCAATCCGAATAATCAGACTCCTTAGAACCACTCTTTTCCAATCTTTTTTTCCTGTACTCAGCATCCTCTCTCTTTGAAGCTAACCGGTTTTTTGCCACGTTAATCCATTGACCAACCAATTTACTCAGACCGGGATCTAGTTGCATCGCCAATTCTGCATATGCAATCGCGCGTTCATCGTCTTCTTCTATGAAATGAGCATTAGCTTTGTTGTAAAATGCCTCAGCATAGTCTGGCTTTAATGCAACCGCTCTTGTGTATGCCTCTATAGCTGCTTCTCCATCTGCTAGTCTTGAATGGCAGTTACCAATATTATTCCACGCTTCTGCATCATCAGGATTGATCTCTAACGCCTCTTCGTAGCATTCTCGAGCTGCTTCAAAGTTTTTCATTTCGTATAGTGCCGCTCCTTTGTTGAACCAAATCTCGAAAATGAAGTTGTCAATTGATAGGGCTTCATCATACGCCTTGACAGCTTCTTCATACTGGCCTGCTTCAGTCAGAGCATAACCCAAATTGTACCATCCTTCAATGAGATCAGGCTTTTCTTCAACTAATTCTCTTAGAACCTCTATAGCTCTTTCAATTAATCCTGCATCCAAGAGCTTCAGGGCTTCTTGGAGCTTTTCATTACTATTTCCAGTCAATGTGTTCTAGTTGTTTTTTCACTTTGTAGGAATAAGGATTCCGTAGTGGACTTACTCCGATTTCACCATCCTTCTAGCTAGAATCGACAAGATGACTCCAATCCATGCCATTGATTGTGAAATTAATAAGACAACATCTGTGAGACCTTCCACTCCTCCAACTTGGTATGCCTGCACCAGCATAATGATGAGTCCAATCAGTCCAATACCTGCGCCTAAACTAATCACAAATTTCCCCGACTTGACTCGATTCAATGCAAAGAGAATTCCACCAATTATTACTGCTATTCCACCCAATGATGCTATATAGACTAGGAATGTCAATAGCAGAGCCATTATTTCAGCAATAGCCGGAAAATATAGAGCTGCATATGCAGCAATATCTGCAATGAAGCCAATGCTACCTACCCAACCTACTTGAAATAATAGTATCCCTCCAATAAGGGCTAATGCAATAGAAATGCTATTCCGCAAGATATCACCTACAATGATTAATGCAAACCAGTTTAATTCCCTTTCTCATAAACTAACTTTGACACATCGCAAACAGTAGATTTCCTTTTGCGGTATGTGGACGGGCCATCATATCCTGCATGTTTTAGTATATCAAGTGCAGTCGTTATGTCTTTACCAACATCTTCCGGTGAATGAGCATCGGATCCCATTGTGACTATTGTAATCCCTGCTTCCCTTAATGCTTGAATAATGCATTTCTCTGGCATAGGATGTTCCATGCCTCTTCGTAATGGGGAAGTATTGATTTCAAAACCAATCCCTTTTGCGAGCATTTTACTTGATAATTCCTTCAAGTGAGGTTTCCACAAACTGCGGATTTCACTACCATAGAAGGGTTCTCCATAACGCCGATAGAGGTCGATGTGTGCCAATACATCAAAAATCTCTAAGTCCATGGAATCGAGAAGAATCGAGTAATATTTCTCACCAAGCTCTTTCATCGAATACCTACTAAATACATCATCAGCCCTACCATTTGCTGAGATTGCTATGTGGTCAATCAAGTGTACTGAGCCAATTATGAGATCGAACTCAGTAGAAAAAAATCCATCAGGGAGTGCATTTTGCACTTCAGGGTAACAGTCTACTTCTACGCCAAGTAATACTTGAAGACCATGTTCACTATAGACCTCTCCCATTCCACGAACAGTTGCTTCATAATCTTCTAACCAAACGTTTGATTTGACATCTAACTTTTTCCCTTTCACATTGACATAGCAGTCCTCTGCCACCCTGTCTGTGTCTAAATGAGTTGTAAATGCAATCTCCTTGAGACCTGCATTGAGAGCAGCTTTACAGAACTCCTCTATTGATCCCTCTGCATCAATAGAGTAGTTGGGGTGGATATGGTAATCATACATCGTAATCATCTCAGTACTAGCCCTATATCAGATTGCCTGAAGTGCAAGAAGCGTCCTATTCAGGACGTATCACAGGATCTAGGAATAAGTAGGAGTCAGTGACTGGTTCTGTTGGCTTGACCTCTTTCATTAATAGGGCAACTATTGTGGCCAGGGTTGTTGTAACTACGAGGAAGAGGATTGATGCTGATAAACCATAGATATCTCCTATCCATCCGAAGATTATTGGCGATATTGCTCCTGGAATAGATCCCACCGAGAAGAGAAGACCAAATGCTAAACCCCTTGATGCTCTTGGACTTACTTCAGTTTGATATGCAGTGTTTGCAGGGACTCCAAGATAGAAAAAGAATCCAATGACAATAAGCACCATGATAAGTGCCAATTCACTCAATGCATAATTCAATAGAAGCAAAGCTGGAGTTGCCAATCCAGTGGAAACAATAAGAAATGGCACACGTCGACCGATTCTATCTGAGAGTGGTGCTGCAACCATTTCTCCCACAAGTCCAGCACTGAGCATTATTGTAGTTAGGTAACCCGCCCATATTGGATCTACAGGATAGGTTGCCACAAGGTAGACCGGCATGAGTAATGAAGTGCATCTGAATGCCATTCCTCTTAGACCCATTAGTGTAAGACTTAACCAGTAGCCAATTGTCCATCCATCAGTTCCTTTAGTTTCGTCTTCTCTGTCCATAAACCCTCTTTCGTAACCAGATCTAGAATACATCATTAGAAAGACTACTGGGAACAATATTGCAATGCCAATGATGCTTAATAAGATGAGAGAGGGTCTCCAGCCTCCTAACAAAACCAGCAAGGTTACTCCAAGAAATGGAATGACCGCCATACCAACAAGTCCTCCCATTGCCTGTATTCCTGTGGCTTTTGCAAGAGTTCTCTGTGGAAATTTCTCTGCAAGAGCAGGAAATACACTTGGGTGATAGCCAGAGGCACCCAAACCAAGGAATGCTTGAAAGACCGCAAGAATCAAAAAATCACTAGAGAAGCTCGTCAATAACATTGCAAGAGAGCTAAAAAGGACACTCCCTGTGATAAAGCGATCTCGCCAACGCCAACCTCGATCCCCAAGATATCCAACCAGCAAATGCGAAGTGGTCATCGCAACCACTGCAGCGCTTGTAATAATTCCAATCTGAGTGTAGTTTAATGAAAGTTCAATCTGAATGAGTGGAAGAAAAGGCGAAAGTGCTCCGGTGTAAATATGGTTGAGAAAGTGTGTCAGTGTGCATGCTGCAAGAACCGCATAGGAGGCTTTTGTGATTCTAGACAAATCCTGATGTCACTTCCAGTTTTATCAATCGCTGAAATACTCCTATGTTAAGCATGCTGGTATAGATGATTACATAAAACTCAAAGAAAAAAGATCGGTGAGCCGGTGACACGATAGAATACCATGCCACCAGCATATTCCGACTTCGACTCGGAAAGGTTGTTAGTGGCTAGGTAAAATCCCCTTTTATATATAAAGACCAAACTATCGGCAATCATAGTGTTTCAAAATACACCTTGTATCAACCTAGCAATCCAGCTGTCCATAAAACAATCCGTAGTCCAATGAGTGCATCATCGCCTACTCCATATTCTCCTAGCAAAGCATAATTGTCGATGAAGAAGTTGGTTCCTGTTACTACGATTCTTCCTCCACTAGTATCTTCCCTACATCCCAAAACTGGTGCTGCTGGGTGGTAGCTGGCAAGCTGAGTCCCTCCTGGAGGAACATGTATAGTAGCTCCATGATAATGGAATCCACTTAATCCAGAGGTGATTGGGTGTGAATCAAGATTTTCAATAAGTACTGGATCCTCTCCAGAGGGTACCTCAAGACCTGTGAGTTCAAATCCGGAAAAGCTCAGGAAATCATTGACTTGCGTGATATTTGTAAAACTAGCACCAAGGGTTGCTAAGAATATTCCTCCTCCATTCCCATAATACTGCGAATAGGCAAGTTTCTCAGCAGCAGAGAATGGTAAAGAGTAAGCACTAGTTTCTGTCGGAATGGTTTCATTAGCATCATACACACATGGATCAAGTATGATGACTGAATCAAATTGTTGCAAGACTGAAAGTGTTGTTGCTGTGCTGTTTCGTATTTCAGTAACAGAAATATCGTTTGAAGTTAGCTCCTTGTAGAATTCCCTAAACTGACCATAGTAGGAATCAATTGACCACGAGGTGTGACTAATATCGAAAGCAACTCTTGCAATAGCTGATGACAACTCAAATGAAATCTCAAGACTTGTCGCTCCAAAATCTGTTGATGTGAACTGAATCGTATTGTTGAGCACCGATGGTCCTGATGAAGGCATGTGCGCAATAAGTGGGATAATTTTGCTCTGATTTACTTCGATAGTCGATGGGATATCGAAAATACTTGGGGAATCTCCAGTCACTGAAACTGTGAATGTTGTGCTACCTGATGTTAGTAATCTAACATTGAAATCGTAAGTGTCATCGTAAAATAGCTTCTCATAATCGATTGGTAGAGTAGCTGGAAAAGCTAAGCTCATAGCAGGTAGCTCGCCCTCTTGAGCAGCTGCAGCAAGTATCGTTTGAGAGTTTTGAACATTCAATTTCCCAGCTCCTACTACATAACTTGGATATTCAGTCATTGGATCTGCTCCTTTCATAAGAGCAGTCATTACTGACCCTGGACTATAGGTGATATTATTATCAATAGAATATCCAATGAGTTGCGCTGCTGCACCAGCAACACGAGGTGCTGCGAAGCTTGTTCCATAATATCTTGAAGTAGAGTCTGAAACCCATCCAAAAGCGCTGATATCTGGTTTCATGTATTTGTCGAATGTTGGGCCAGTCGATGAGAATTCAGCGGGTGTATTGTCTTCATAGAGCGCTCCAACTGCAATACATTTTTCAAAAAGGCTAGGTGATGATATACTTGTACCAGCTAAACCGCTGTCTCCCTCATTACCTGCTGAGGAAACTACCACAACTCCTTTCGCGAAAGCCCATTCAACTGCTTGTTCTAGAGGGTCTCCCAAAACTGGACTTGAACCAAGACTCATAGTGATAACGCTGCAATTCTGTTCAACTGCCCAGTATATTGCCGCTGTTAAACCAATAGGTGTTGCCACTCCATCAGTCCCTATCACTTTTCCATTCACAATTTCTGCATTAGGTGTTTCAGCGACGAGGGTGGCAACAAGAGTGCCATGCGGAATATTCTCTGGTCGTGAGTCTGTGGTAGCTGTATCTATGATATCATATCCATATTGAAGTTCAACGAAGCTTTTCTCCTCAACTACACGCCCTTGCAATGTGAAGCCAATGTCTATTCCCGAATCTAGGACTGCGACTCTGACTTTCGCGTTTGGACCATCACTAAATGGACCAATTCTGACAAGAAAGACCAATCCTGTTGATATAACGAGCATAAGGATAATGACAACTGCGATTATTCTTGTTCCACTAGATTTCTGCTTCCTAGGTGGTCCGTGCCAATAGTAATCGTCAATCATTTGTACCAGGCTCATATTGCTTTGCATGCGGCTTGTGAACCCTAACATAAGAGCACATGAACCTATCGAATACTGAACCGGAAAGCTTCAAAAGGTCCAGAAAGGAAAATGAAGATGTCGGACTTGAGGTAGGAACATTCGAGTTTGATTTATCTATGAAAGAAGTACAGCATCTATACCCTTGAGAGGTCGTAGCTTTGTCGAATGAAGACGCCATCACATCCGAGAACGATTCTACTCATGCTTATCATGCATTACCTCTTGAGGAAGTCTTCGAAACTCTACGGGCTGACCCTGAAAACGGATTACCAGATGACGAAGTAAGATTAAGGATTCAAAAATTCGGACAAAATGCTATACCAAAGATTCGTGGACCATTCTGGCAGGTGTATATTGCCCCGATTATGAACTGGCTAATCACAATTTACATTCTCAGCTCAATAGGACTCATCATAATTGCGCAGTTGCTTCCTCCAGGTGAGAATGAGATGGGGCAAGCTTTAGTGTGGCTTGGGATTGTTGCAATTAATGCCCTGGTAGCAATCTTTCAACAATATAGAGCGCAGAAAAAGCTGGAGGCTTTAGAGAAACTCTCCGCTGGAGAAGCCCGCGTTATCCGTCAAGGTTCTGAAAAGAGTGTTCCTCCATTTGAAATAGTTCCTGGTGACATCATTAAACTCGACCAAGGGGATCGAATTCCTGCTGACGCTAGATTAATCACTTCATCTAATCTCACTACAAATGAAGCCTCTCTGACAGGTGAGAGTGTCCCAGTAGTAAAGGATGAACAAGCGATTGTTGCTCGCGACGTTCCACTCACCGATATGAGAAACATGGTCTTTTTTGGTACATATATAGCAACAGGAATGGCTACGGTTGTAACCACTGCAACTGGAGGTCACACTGAAATCGGAAAGATTCAGGGAACTCTTGAAGCGCTAAATACAGGTGATATCCCTCTAAGACGAAAAGTCAACCTTCTGGCAAAATATCTTGGAATTGCAGCATTAATTCTCATGAGTGTATCTGTGCTATGGCAAGTCTTTGTCTTTGATTGGCTCAATGGGCAACCAATCAACCTCGGGTATGAACATGTATTAGGACAGACGCAGGAAGCAATCACTCGCGCGATGACTATTATGCCCATCAATATACCTCTACTAACAACAATTGTTCTATTGACTGGTGTTCTAGCCATGGCAAAGAAAGGTGTCATTATCAGAGACCTATCAGCTGTAGAGAGTCTTGGTAGAGTTAGTGTCATCTGTAGTGATAAGACTGGAACAATGACTCGCAATCAGATGACAGTCAAGTATTGTTGGGATACGCACAACCTTTACACCGTTAAAGGAGATGGATACGACCCCATTGGTGGTATCTATCTTCTAGAGGGAGCTGACGATATAATTACCCTCGAGGTCAAGGAACAAGAGGTTCGAGATGTATTCAAATGGAAGGGCCTTTTCCGTCTTGTCGTCTGTGGTGGCATCAATAATGACTCTGAAATAGTTAGAGAAATAATTCCTGATCAAGGTGAAATTTGGAAACCATTAGGAGACCCCACAGATGCTGCTTTACTTACGTTGTTTCGCAAGAGTGGACTTGATGAAGAAGCAATATCAAAGAAATACGAGATTATTCAAGAGTTTCCATTTGAATCTGAGCTCAAGCGAATGACCAAAATTTGTAAGGATGGCAAAAAGTTCGTAGCTTTCACCAAAGGCGCAACGGAAGTTCTCTTACCTAAATGCACAATGGTGGATGGAAAAGATTCGCCCACGAAAATTACTTCTGATATTGTGAATAAAGTCCGGACATTCACTACCGACTTTGCGTCTAAGGGTTATCGTGTCATCTCACTCGCATATCGACAACTCGACAAAGTCCCAACGGGTAACGATGCCCGCGATGAAGCTGAGAATAATCTAATCTATCTTGGATTCGCTTGTATCGTTGATCCTCCTAGAGATGGTGTGAAGGAAGCTGTGTCTGCTTGTCATAGTGCAGGAATTAATGTGATTATGATTACTGGCGATGCCGCTGCAACTGCTAAGACAATTGCTGAAGACTTGGGCATCTTCAAAGTAAATTCACTTGTTGTTGAAGGTAGCGACATAGCTGATGTTTCTGATGACGACTTTGCCCGAACGAACGTTTTCGCCAGAGTTGACCCTGACCACAAACAAATCATTGTAGAACGGTATCAGGATCAACAACGTGTTGTGGCTATGACTGGGGATGGAGTCAATGACGCCTTAGCACTAGCCATGAGTGATGCCGGTATTGCTATGGGTATTACTGGTACAGATGTGGCCAAGGAAGCTGCGGACCTAGTTATAACGGATGATAGTTTTGCTTCAATTGTATCCGGTGTGCATCAAGGTAGAGGTCTCTTCAACAAGATACGTATGATGATTTACTTCTATGTGGCCATCAATCTCTTTGAAAGCATTATCTTCTTTGGAGCCCTGTTCTTTCTTCCTGATCTTAGTTTCCTAGAAACTTGGCAGAGCATCTATCTCGTAGTTACAACCCACTCATTCCCAGGTCTGGCACTTGTCTTTGATAGAACATCGCCACATGCTATGGAAGACAAACCTCGTGACAGCCAAGCACTCATCACACGTAACCTTGGAAAGTTCATGGCACTAAATGTCATTTTGATGACTATTGGAGCTGCATCAGTCTTTATGCTCACATTGACTGGCTGGGGCAGTATTGTTGATGTCTATGTTGAGAACAACTTGGGTTTCTATGGTACAATTGATGCTCCATATAAGGCAAATGTTATGCTTTTGTCAGTAATACTTCTAGTTGAAAGTACCATAGTCCTCAGTATTCGTCGTATCAATATGCCATTGCACAAAAGTATTCGAGAACCGGGAACGTGGGTTTTTGTGGTCTTGCTGGGACTAATCTATATTGCACACTTTCTCCTCATGTATGTGCCATTGGCACAAGAGATTCTATCTGTCTACAGTCTGCATTTCTATTTTGCACCATTAACAAGCTATGACTGGCTAATCGTGGTTCTTGGAGCTCTTCCAGCAATCATTGGCCTCGAGTTGTATAAGTGGCGTTTTAGGAACCATGATGTTGATCTATAGGCTCGAACAACTCAAAATAGGAAAAATCTGAATTGTATATACATTATATATTTTGAAATGGAACTCTATAAATGATGGATTTTACACTAATCAGGTGGAGATATTAGCTTGGCTCGAAAGACCACTCATAGTATTCGTCTTATGAAAAATAAAGGCAAGAAAATCGTCATGCTAACAGCATATGACGCACCCACTGCTGCAATACTAAGCGAAGTCGGAGTTGACATGATTCTAGTTGGTGACTCAGTCGGGAATTCATTATTAGGTTATGAGAGCACCATTCCGGTTACACTCGAGGATGTTATTCATCACAGTGCTGCAGTGGCACGAGCACGTCCAGACTGTCTCATTGTTGGCGATATGCCTTTCATGTCCTATAAGGTCAGTGTTGAACAGGCTCTGGAGAATTGCGGTCTTATGCTCCAAGAGGGTGGAGCGGAAGCAGTTAAGATTGAAGGTGGTTCAGACTCTGTCGTTAGCATTGTGAAAACTATTGTTGACGCAGGAATTCCTGTAATGGGTCACATCGGTTTAACACCGCAATCAATCTACCAACTGGGTGGTTATCGTATTCAGGGTCGCACTGCTGACATGGCTGAAGCGTTGGTCAAACAAGCCGTTAAACTGGAGGAAGCTGGTGCTTTTTCAATGGTCATAGAGCTAGTACCATCTGAAACTGCTAAACTCATATCTGAAACAGTAACTATTCCAACAATAGGTATTGGTGCTGGTCCGTATTGTGATGGACAAGTTCTCGTCCTTTGGGATATGCTGGGTCTATTTGAGGACTTCAAACCAAAATTCGTCAAAAAGTATGCTAATGTTCGTGAATTGATCAAGAATGCTGTTTCTGAGTATTCAAAAGAAGTTCGAGAAGGTACGTTTCCTGACAAAGAACATAGCTTTGAGATGACTGAGGAAGAAACCGGCCGACTCTACGGTCGTACTAAATCTAGAGATGGATAGATGTTACAAAAAGAGGAATAGTCAAGCCCCCTACCTAGAGGGCTTGTATTTCGGATAACCTATTTCTCTTTCTTTTCGATTGTTTCGTTTAGCGCTTTGACTAACTGCTCCGTGTTGATTCCATGAGCTTGTGCTCCTTGCTCAATGGTTTCAAATCTAGCGGCAGCACAACCAAAGCACATTAACCCATGTTCTAGGAATGTTCCAGCTGTTTCAGGCCATTTCATGACTACTTCGCCAATGCTCATGTCTTTCGTTACTGCTTCTGCCATTGTATTCACCTTGTTAACAATAATTAATTGTCATAAACACACAAGTCTTGAAATCTGCGAATATATACTTTACTTTTGCTACTATAACAACAAGTGGTCAAGTCCCATCTCTTTCAAGACAGCTGGATATACATCATATAGCGGCTTAATCTTTGAGAGTAGTCCTAGGGCTTTTGCTACAGAGCCCTCTAATTTGACCTGTCCTCTTGCCATTGCCACTGTTGTGTTTAGTTTTCCTTGCCAAAACTTGTTAGTGGTTTCAGATTTTGACCAGACCGAGATTTCAGGTTCAACATCACTATCAAATGTCAGAGTACCAATCTCACCACTTGGTCCAGGGTCTCTGAAGTTTATCGTCATATGGACTTCAGGATCCTCAACATCAAAACGAACCACAACCTGTGATTTTTTGAGTTTCTCCATAATCTCAGCGTTTCCTCTTGCTTTAACCCAGAAATTGTTGAATATCTCCTTGAACTGCTCACTGCTTTCAAAGCCAGTCATATTTACTGACCTCCTCTAGTATGAAAGCTTATGCTCGATAGAAATCTTTTGATTTACCAAAATCCTAATTCACATGCATATATCTAAGAAGCTCCCACTCTGTAATCTCAGAAGTCCCAGGATTTCCTGTTGACTTAACATAATCTTTCCATTCACGTTTCCGCAAAGAAACCAATGAATTGACAACTGAAGTTCCAAGTACTTTTTTCATCATTGTACTTCTTTCTAAGACATCAATGGCTTCTTCTAAGGATCCCGGAAGTGACTTCAGAGAGATTCCTGATGTATACAGATTCTTGTCAGTTGGCTCAGGTGGTTCAATTCTCCTATCAATTCCATCCATCCCTGCAGCAAGAATGGTTGCTATAACAAGGTGTGGTGAAG
>JAEORO010000158.1 GCA_016840855.1 Candidatus Thorarchaeota archaeon
ATTTTAGAGATCCGCACGAGGAAGGTGTTGTGAATCACTTCAGTATCACCATATTCAATCAAGCCAAGAGGCTAGGTCTCTGAAGCCTTTTGGTCAGTAAGTTAATCCTTTGGGTGCAGATTAAGCTGTGTTGTTTGTATATTTTGATATTCTGTATATCTATCGGAAACATATCAAAAGAAATGTTGGAGCGGCGGTCCGCCAGAGCGAACCTTCCGCATCCGTGGAGCTCTTCCTAACAGGATGCATGGTAAAATCAAATTACATGCGCAAGACTGCCCAACAATGGGCAATAGGGACCTAGAACTCACTTTGGGACCGTGTTTGCTGCGAGTTCCTGACGGGGGAAGCCATGCAACCCTGTCATGAAGATTCACCAGCCCGAAGACCAAATTACCATATGAAGCTTTCTAGGTCATTTTTCACTGTAGTTATCGCAGCAATATCTCTTGCAGATTGGAGAAATCGCATTGGTCGATTCTTTGGTGTTTCTGATGTTTAGTCATTGGGCATACCAATGGCTCTGTAACTATTAACAATCTCTCAGCGTGGGAAGTTGTCTCTGAGCAACCGTAGGTGGTGATGCACCATCTCCATTTGTTTGGGATCATCAGGAGTCTTTTCAAGATCTGTGACTAGTGTTTGGAGGAAATATTCTGGGAAGAAGAGTCTAACCCGAATGTCATTCAATAGAAACAACCATTTGTCATACTCACCAGATGCACCTTTCCGTCTCTTTTCAGAGATTATCCTGAATTTCTTAAGGGTCTGAATGGCTGTCTTCAACTCCTTAGGTGGAATCGCCAGTGTGGCTTCTAGCTCTGAGATATTGACAGGCCTCCTCCTAAGCTCACTAAGTGTATCATAACAGTCTGGATCAGCCAGCACCTGGGCTACGGACACAGTATCTTCTGGAGTCTTTTGCCATTCTGTAAGGAACTCTAGGACTTCAGACTTGTATTCTGCGGTTAGCTCAGGGTCAAGAACACTGCTAGCAGCCTCCATTGCCAGAAGCGGAGGCGCTCTGAAGACTTCTAGGTCTTTAATCATGAAGACACAGGTTCGTCCAATCTCATCGACCCACTCAGTCTTCACAAGACCTAGCTCCTCAAAGGGTGAGATGATGGAGTCCACACTCACACTAGGTAGACCCGTAACCATTTTGAGCCATTCTTCTAGTTCTTCTTTGGAGATTCCTCCTTTCCAAAGTTTTGGAAAGACAGCTCTCGAAACCTCATCCGAAAATAATCGAGCAAGCCGTGACTCATCTGTCATTCCTGCAAGCCTGATGATTCGACGGTAGGTATTATCGAGCTCAGTCTGCAGTTCAGCATCAGTCAGGGCAACTACCGCGTTAGTGAGGGGAGTGACCACAGAAGTAATTGCCGCTTCGTAGGTCTTTGGATCCTCCGAGGGTGTGAGCAAGAGTGAAACACAGTATTGTTCCTCTTCTCTCACAATACCTGTGTAGTAGGAGGCAACCCCATACTCCTCTCCGCCAATTCTGACACTTAAGGATGAGAATCCAGCTGTGGCGTCACCCATGGCGTGTGATGTGAAAATACGCATGATCTCTGTGTTGAGATCCTCTCTGTAATAGTCCGCAAAGTCCGCAGGAACCTTAGCCTTTAAGACAGCGCCTATCTTTGAGTCCCAGTCTATGAGCAGCATTGCGACGGGCATTTTACTTTTCTCCCAGTCCCTGGAGCAAGGTGAGTATCAACCCAGATTGATTTCGGTTGCAGGGTGCGAGCCTAAAAAACCTTGTCTTATTTGGGCCCGCGCATATTAAATATCGAACTGTTCAGCGCTTTTTAGATAGGTGTTTGAGGTTTAAAAAGCACCTCTATTCACTCATAATCAAGAAGTCTGTTATGAAATCATAGACTTCTTCAACCACGTTTTGAATTGATTTCCTAGCATCAATCACCCTTATTGCAGCTGTATCGTTCTCGGCAATCTCAAGGTAAGCTTGACGAACTTTGACAAGACGATCGAGTTTCTCAAATTGGAGGTTTGCCTGGCCAGTCCTTCCTGTTGCACGTTCCAGACCAATCTCCGCGGGAACATCTAATATGAACACTATATCTGGCTCTGGAGCAGAGATTTCCTCACGATTTCTGCGTAGGATTTCACTCCAGTGAAGGTCCATCACAGTAGACTGATACGCACCAGTTGCAAAAAAGTACCTATCCAATAGAACAATTTTTCCTTCCTCAAGTGCAGGTCGGATGCGATTAACTACATGCCACTCACGATCTCGGATGAAGAGCTCCAGTTCTTCCTCAGGAGTCAGCTCACCCTTGGGAGACCTCTCCCTCATCTCTTTGCCCCATGGACTTTCATTTGTGGGTTCCCTAAGGTGAATCACATCATAACCATCATTCTGCAGTCGGAGTAGTATTTCCTCGCAGGCAGAGGTCTTTCCAGAACCATCGATTCCTTCAAGGACAAAAAGAAAACCGATGTAGTCTTTTTGACTTCTACCCGTCAAGCACTATCTCTCCTTATCGCACGAAAAAAACAGTGATTGTATTAGATGCTTCGGTTGTAACGTGAAATGGAAAGACTAATGATTTAAAGTGAAAGATAGGTCAACCTATCCTAGTACACATGAAATCGATGTTACTAGAGCAGATGTGTCAAAGACCTTATCTCGTGCGCTGAAAAAAGGATAGAAACAGAGAAGACGGAGCGAATATGGTTTGACATGGAAGGACGAGTTCATAAGGCTTTCAGAACCTGCTGATGGTAGAGTTGCCCCAGTGTTCAAACCACATCATGCAGCAGTGGGTCTCATCATGATTGGTAGAGAACAACCTTTGGGAAGGTATGAAATCTGTGAGAAGATGTCAATAGGGGAGGGGAGTGTTAGAACTCTTTTGAAAAGGCTCTCTGATGCAGACTATATCGAACCAGAGGGAAAACAGGGTCAGCGATTGACTTCACGGGGACAAAGACTGTTCAATGAAGTGACTCATGATGTTCCTATTGGACTGATGTTGGATGTGGGGCAACAAGTGCTGTATGAATATGCCTATGCTAATCGTGTAAAAAACAAGGCTGCACGCATAACGGATGGTGTTAGACAGAGAGACGAGGCGATAATTCAAGGAGGATACGGGAGTGCTGGAGCTACAACGCTCATACAGAGAGAAACGCGTCTAGTGATGCCGCCAGATGATTTTCACATTCTGATAGCGTATGAGGCTGAGACTGTCCTTATCATGGAGAGCTTGAAACCAGAGAAGAATGATGTTGTTGTCATTGGTTCTGCAGACAATTCGAATTTGGCCAGGGAGGTCTCGATGGCTGCAGTCATGACACTCTTTGATGAGGGTGAATAATGCAATCGGA
>JAEORO010000159.1 GCA_016840855.1 Candidatus Thorarchaeota archaeon
CAATTGCTAGAAACTACGGAGTGCTAATTCCCTTAATCATCTTCATCCACATTCTCAATGGATTTTCTGCTGCTGGAGTCAATTTAAGCACTAATAACATAGGACTGAAATTGGCACCTCGTGGTGAATCGGCTACATATCTTGCAGCAAGAGGCGCAATTATTGCGGTCGCTGGATCTATCGCCCCAATCGTTGCAGGATTATTAGCAGACCTTTTCGCACATCACACAATAGATCTCTCTCTCTCATGGTTTATTGATGGTGAGTTATTCAGACTCATCCCTGCTTACCGTTTGTCAGGTATTGATTTTCTGTTTGTCATCTCATCGATTATTGGAATATACGCAATCCATAGGATTGCTCTTGTGAAAGAAGAGGGGGATGTTGATGAGCGAGTGGTAATAGATGCGCTAATTGCAGAAACCAGACGAAATGTCAGGACTGTTTCTACAGTTGATGGGTTACGACATACATTCCAAGCTCCACTTAAAGCTACGAGAAGAGGAAGAAGAAAGATACAACCTGACGTTGAACCGATTCCCCCTGATGGCAGTCATGACGAGGGACAATAGTCACTCAAGAACATTGAATTTGTGGATATCTTTATATTCAATTGAATACAAATAGTATACAATTGTATTCTTTTTGCATACAATTTATGGACAGTTAGGGAGCAGTAGAGGAAAAGTGGCGACAGCAAATCAAACCAAGCAGGAATCAACTGTAATCAGCTTTAACACTAAGGTGACAGACTACAAGAAAGTTGTCGAAGAGATGCGAATCGTATCCAGATACTATGGAAGATAGATTCATTCATCTAAACAAGTCTGGCAACTATTGATTCGACCGTTTCAACCTTGATTTTTGAGTTAATACTTTCAGCTCCATCACGTAGATTTCTCAGACAGAATGGACAGGCTGTTGCTAGAATTGACGCTCCAGTTGCTTCAGCTTCTCGAACACGTTTTGCAGCAACTGCTACTGCATCATCAGGTTTTCCAGCTCTGAATCCGCCTCCTGCTCCGCAGCATTTAGCAAACTTACGGTTCCATTCCATCTCGACAAGTTTGACTTCTGGGATAGCCGATAGGACTTGTCTAGGTGCTTCATAGATTCCAGAATGCCTACTAAGATGACAGGGGTCATGATATGTTATTGTTGCATTAAGCGGTCGTATCTTGAGCTTGTTATTTTGACCCAGTTCTTGTAGAAACTCCATCGCATGTATAATTTTGAACTTGGACTCCTGGTTTAGTAGTATATCATGATCGTTGGAGAGCATCCTATAACATCCAGCGCACGAAACGAGAATGTTGTCTGACTTCATTCTGGTGAATAGGTCGCTAATCTTCTTGGCTTGTTCACGTGCCTGTGATTCATCACCCACACGATATGCAGGGGATCCACAGCATACCTGTTCAGTTGGTAATCTGAAACTTATTCCTGCAGCTCTCAGAATATGAAGTAGCGATTTGACTTCATTATCCTCTCTGTAAATCTGTGTACAACCAAGAAACAGTGTATAATCAGCTGTATCCAGCTTTGCTTCAGGAAAAGATTGCAGGATGGTAGCACCTTCATGAGAGTCTGCTGAATATGGATTGCCACTATCACGGGTCTTAGTGCTGATTTTCATATACCCTTCAGGCAAGCTAACGCCTTGATTGTAGAGGACTGATTTCATCTCATGAATGGCTTCACTTTGATTATATCCACATGCAATGTCACAGAGTCCACAACTTGTGCAGGCAAAGACTCGTTCAGCTATGGCCTCATCTAGTTGGAGGCGTCCTCTCAATAGGTGGTAAAGAATAGTCATCTTGCCCTTGGCTGCATAGCTATCTAGCTTAAGTTGATTATAAGCTGGACAATTCTCCCGGCAGAATCCACAACGGACATGCATACAAGCACGAGCCCAATCCTCATACTTCTCAAGTCGCTCCATTACGATCTAAACCCCCTGTTCCCTCGGTTGAGAATATTATTTGGATCCAGCATTGATTTCAGGTCAGAGAGTAGGTCCCACGCAGAACCCAATTGATCCTGAATCCAAGGTGAAGACCGTAAGCCAAGTCCATTTGCATTCGAGAGACTCCCACCCAATTCCAGAGCTCGATGGTACATTCGCTCTTTGAATTGGAACCATTTTTCGACCTCATTCTTTTTCCGAGTGTCAATTGGTACGCTGAAGTAAATACAGAATGGAATGGGTCCTCTAGGTCCACCAACAATGAAAGCACCAAAATCAATGTCGACCCAACCAAACTCTTTCTTAAGTTCGTCACAAAAGTTATTGTACTCTTGGAATTTGCTAAGTGGGACACATGCATCCACCAAGTCAGGCTCATATTCAGTGTGTGAGAGGGCAAAATTACTTTGATCAAAGGTGTCCTTTCCAATATTGATAGAGTTCCACCATGACTGTGTGAGGTCAGATGGGAGTTCAGCACCACCCTGCTCCCTTGAACATCTTGATATGACCTCAAGTGTTGTTTCAACCATCTCAGTGCTTCCAGATACCCCAAATAGAACAGCCATTGAAACCTCATCAGGAATTGGGGTCTTTGCTCGTTCCATATACTGAACAAGTGACCGCCTATCAAACATGAACACTGTTTCAGGCCAACATCCTGCAGCATGAGCGCTCTTGCATGCTTCAATTGCAGTGGTTATATCAGAAAAGCCGAAACTTATTCTATCTCGCGTTGGAGGTTTGGGATACACTTTGAGTGTGGCTTCAGTGATGACACCTAATGTGCCTTCAGCACCAAGGAAAAGATTCAGGAGGTTATGCGTAGGTAATGAGAGATAGCTCTTACCTCCAATCCGAATTTTCTGGCCATTACTCAGAACCACTTCTAATGCAAGTACTTGATCGTATACATAACCATACTTCGCCCCATAGATACTGATGCCCATACAACTCAATGCCCCTCCGATTGTTGATGATAAACTGCTCTCAGGATGGTGAGCAAAGAACACTCCTTTCTCAAGAGCTGCATTGTAAATCTCTTCTATGGTCGTCCCTGCTTGCGCAGTGACGGTCAGGTTATCAGCATCGACCTCTAATACGTTATTCAAACGCTTCATATCAAGAACAATACCATGTTCTACAGCAAGCGGATTGCCTGACATGCTCGTACCCCCACCCCACGTATAGATTGGCACATTCATTTGGTTAGCAATCCTTACAACTTCAGATACTTCATCGGATGTTCCAGGTTTGACGATAATATCAGGTGTGTAGTCGTCTGCAATTCCTTCAATTGAGTAATCCTTGGAATAGACCAATCTGTCACACAATTCGCTACTGACATACTTGTCGCCAACTATGTTTCTGAGCATCTTTTCAACCACTGAAAGTTCCGGCATTAGTATCAATTCCTATAGTGGGCGTGCCTAATGCAAGAAGTTGGGAATAATATCTCTACTGTATTGACCACGATGCATGAGAGCCTTATTTTTTACTCTATAAGAAGTTCTAAATCAAAGTTCATATCTATTGTAGATAGCTGAAATACCACTATAAGTGGTAAAATGATACCTTTATGGAGGCGCCACTGCGGGAATGGAGTGAAATGTATGTCAACATCTCGCCGTTGGCAATTCAAGATTTGTCTCATTGGTGATGGCTATGTCGGAAAGACGAGTATTCGTCGCAAGTATCTAGGACAGGGATTCAGGTCTAACTATATTCCATCACTGGGTGTTGATTTTGCACAAAAGACGGTTATGTATAACGGCGATGATGTGCGCCTTGTGATTTGGGACATTGCAGGCCAGCCTCAATTTCAAAGTTTACGCAAACGCTACTATGAGGGGTGTAGTGGTCTTATACTAGCGTATTCTGTGGTGGACCGGGAGTCATTTGATAATGCTACAAAATGGTTGGTCGAGGCAAAAGGATTCATGGATAATTTTCCAGCTCTCATTATTGTAGGCAATAAGATTGACCTTCGATCATATCATCCGAAGGAGGACATAATAACTTACGAAGAGGGACTTGCATTCACAAAGAAGTTTAGTGAACGATTGAACACACCAGCCATATTTATCGAAACCTCAGCTCTGACTGGAGAGAACATAGACCGGGCGTTTGATAAACTGACTAGGATGATGATCAATCCGGAGGGTTATCAGACAATAACTACAATGCATGAGATACGTGTTGGCCCTGTGGAAGAAAGCTCACCTGTTGAGTCTAGTCCTTTTGCGCCTCAGCCTTCAAGTAGTGAACCGATGACAGAAATGCCATCTGCTGAAACTTCAGCAGTAGCTCAAGAGGACGAAGTCGCATTAACCATGACACAGCTGATTGAACTCCGTGCCAAACTAAAGAAGGCTGAAGAGGAGTTCCGAGACTACTCTCTGGAGGTAGAAACCAAACTTCTCAATCTTAGGAATACTGTTCATGTAAAGAAAATAATGTATGAGCATCTACGAGAACAGCTCTCACAAACTAGACAGGAGTGGGCAGATGCCTATGACCAGCATGTGGAATTGGACAAGCAGAAAAAGCAGGAAGTAGAAAAACGACTGGCACGCATTGAGTATATCCGAAAAGAAATCGACGAAATCGAAGCATCGGTGCGGAGACAAGTGCGGAAGCTCGATTTGGAAAGAAGAGCAGAGTGATTGCGTCGTAGTGTGATGCCCGCTATATTCGACAGCTATATGGACTAAACTGAAAGTACTTTAATCGGATGATAACGGTCCATGCTATTAAGGACAGTCACTAATCTTGTCAGAGAAGCAGCATGAACTAATCAAAGAAAAGTCACCAAATACAAATTATGAGGGAAATGTTCTCACTGTACTTAATCTCTCGTTAGTGACATTCTTGGTTCTCCTAGGTTTGAGTATGGTTGCCCCAATTCTACCCACGTATGCAGAGAGTTTTCAGGTATCTTATACTCTTGTTGGCTTTGTTGTGTCATCCTTTGCAGTGACGCGAATGGTGCTAGACATGCCTGCAGGCCTTTTGTCCAAGAGATTTAACAAGAAAATAATCATGATTGCTGGTTTGACTCTTATTTCAACTTCATCAGTACTGGCTGGTCTCGCAACAAACTATAGCATACTAATAGTGGCTCGTCTGATTGAGGGAGCCGGTTCCGCTCTGTACGTCACTACAGCCACAGTGTTTCTTGCTCAAATATCTGGAAAAGAGAAGAGAGGACAGTGGATGAGTCTGTACATGGGAATGTTGCTGCTTGGATCAATCTTTGGACCAACATTCGGAGGCATTCTGGCGGACACTTTTGACATTCGTGCACCCTTTTTTGCTTATGCGATTGTCACAGGTCTAGGAGTACTTCCAACACTTGCATTACCCAGATTGAATAATTCTGGCAATACCTCTTCTCATCTTAAGAGAGGAGAAATTCTAAGTGATATGAAACAAGTTCTATACTCTCCATCATTTCTACTTGTGACCTTTGCAGTTTTCACGATGTTCTTTTTACGAACAGGAGTAAGAACTACACTTGTGCCTCTTTTTGCATCGAATAATCTAGGTCTGGACTCAACCTCTATTGGC
>JAEORO010000024.1 GCA_016840855.1 Candidatus Thorarchaeota archaeon
GTTAGCTTTTCTCTAAGTTCATTCATGAAGTCAAAGACTCTCTTTGGAGTCTTAGCCATTTTCAGACTTATCACATACTCAGCGAAATTAGAAAAACCTAGTAGCTTTGCCTGTCGGTCCCTCAGTGCAAGAGCATCGGACAAACGTTCTGTGTTTTCCTTACCACCGATTCGTAAGAATTCAGTCTGCATCTTCTTTCGAGTTTCGGGGTTCTTGGCATAAGTTCTAATCGGAAAGAAAACTGGATAGTCAAGTGGGCAAAGATAGTTGTCGCCATCTTTTTCAAGATTCTCGTAGACCGGTGGAGGAACTCCTTCAAGCTCTTCTTTTGTAAAAGGAACCGTAGTGTTAGTTTCGTTTATAGTTCGTTCAAATTCCGATGCAAGAACTGTTAAGTTGTTGGCAACTTCTAGGAATTCCTTCCTTTTCTCATCATCAAGAGCGGCACCACGATGCCTAAATTCCTTGAGAGTTTTATCCAAGAGAGTTTTCTCCTCAGGCTCAAGAGAATCCATCTCAGGTTCCAAATGCACGAGAACATCATAGAGGTCCTTTCGCCCCCATATTTCATTCGCAAATTTACGAACGTCTTTCTCTATCTCCTCTCCAACATCACGTTGAGCTTTATCCGGCGAGATGTTTTTGATAAAGAGGAAGTAATATAGATGGTCTCCAAATGATCCCAAGACCTCTTCAAAATCCAAGAGAGTCTGTAAACGCACCTTGTTCGAGGGGGTCACTGCAATTTCATCAAGTTTCTGTTTTGCTTTGGCCAATTCTTCATCCGTAACCGATCGCATTTTGGTAGGGTCGATTTTCCAGTCTATTTTACGGATTACTCCCTGCTCTGTCATAATTTTCGAGGAGGCTTTATTCATATTTAAGCAAAGGGATGTCGGCTATGATAAACAGTAAAATCTAAGAGTAGACATAGCTGTAACATGTTTTAAAAGGACTCAAGTATAGTCCCTTTCAGGTCAACCCCATGAGTCATGCCTAGGGGTTGTGAACATTCAGGAGAATCACTAGCATGGGTAAAATAACTGACCCAATTGCCAAACGAATCAGAAAGAAGGCTGCCAAGGATATCAAGGGAGGCTTCTTCGGCAAGATCACTCATTACATCCCCGGCTGGCACGGGTATCAAGAGAAGGAAGAACGTCGTGCCGCTGACAAGGTGCTTCGAGAATTTATGGCCGACCAGCTTCGGCTTGTAAAGCAAGACCTTGAGAAGCTGCAGATGATGGCTGTGGACTACAATCTGACGAAAACGTGGGAAACATTCGATAGAATGCTTGCACTCACTGACAAGATTGAGTCAGCTATCAGGTACGCCGACTATGGATACGCTGCTTGGGGTTCTAAGGAGAAGATCAATGAACGCGAGCTTGACCAAGTGTACGAGTTCGATGGAACACTTATTGACGATATCGGTGAAATCAACGACGTCGTGGAAGATTTCCAAGACCAAATGAACCAAGGCAAGTTTGACGAAGCCTGGAATTACACCTATCGTATGTGGACTATCATGCAGCGCTTCGAGGAGAAATGGAACCAGCGAGAAGGCTACATGAAAGGGTATCAAGATTAGTCTATTGAGTTATTCCGGGGCGTTAGCTCCGGAATTTTACTTCTTTTCAAATCACATTACATACAAATCATTTTCATCATCAAATTATTTCATATCACAAAATCTAACTCAATAAAGGGATAGTTAGAATTGGAGTAACAAATATCATGCAAGGTCCGTACCTCTTGATAACTATTGGTCTCGAATTCTTTTTACTAGTTGGCTATTTGTTCTACTTACTCTTCAGATTTTATTCTAAAGGTGAAGATCGACCTACAATGTTGAAATGGATCATAGTGATAATTGGCCTGATCACAGCTGGATTGATTGTTTCAAATTTGCTAGTAGCAACAAGGATGTCTCAGCCCGACCTTGTCGTTACGTCAGGCATACTACTTATAGATTTCATCGGAGTCTATCTACTCATTGATGATACTCAAAGGATTTCTCGGAAGACTGGATTACTAACTACTATTAATGAATAAGAGAGGCAATCTTCTAATCCACCAAGCGATATTGGTCTGACTTCGAATAAAGTCAAGGATTGAGCTCTATATTCAAGTACCAAAAGACAGTTTACCCTTGGAAGGGGATATGATATAATTGACCCATCTTGATGATTACAATCGTGACGAACACGAGGACAACATCAAATGCACCAATGGCTATTAAGACACCTTCTGAAAGTGCTATTTCAGAAGTTTGGACTTTCATCTATGTGATCATCTGAGGATTATAGTCTATTAGAAAGAAGGTGGGACTACACTTGAAATATTCGCGTCTATTAAAAATGGCCGCTAGACTCATTGGAATAATTCTCTTCATTTACATATTGATGGGAGTAGATATCCAAAGAATGATAATAGCTACCTTTTCAATCTCCCCCTTCATTATGGTAGTATTGATACTGACTGTTTTACCAATTATGATACTAAGAGGAGTACGATGGCAAGTTGTAGCTGAAGGATTGGATTTGAACTTGAATACAATGGAGTCAACAAAGGCGTTATGTATGGCTCAATTAGCGAGTCTGGTGATTCCAGGCAACTTTGGAGATCTAATCAGAATCCCATATATGAAGCATAGAGGTAATCGAGTAGATAGATCAATTATCAGTATTTTATTGGACTCAATGTTAGGAGCTGTTGTTCCGTTCACCTTTGGAATTTTTGCTATGGCTATTATTCTTGAATTCAGTATCACAATTGAACTTATTATCATTGCATCAATATGGATTGCAGGGTGTTACATTTTTTACCGCATCATCCGAGCCACTCTTTGGCCAAGATTCATGCAAGCCCGACTTAATAGATTGATGAAGGAAGGAATTAGGGGAAGGGCATTCTTTACTCTCCCTTCAATGTTGAAATCTATTGGCAGTATTAGGATTGCACTAAGCCTAATTCTTGCTCTGCTTCTGTTCGTTCTTTACGTGACTCAAGCCTATATTCTCGCTCATGCTCTTGGAATGCTGGTTGAGTGGACATATCTGGCCTTTACATTAGGACTCGCCACAATTATAATTGCTATTCCTGTAACGATTCAAGGTCTTGGTTTAAGGGAAGGTGTATTGCTCTTTATGCTGACGCAAATAGGTTTTGATCCTGTACTTATTATTTCATTCTCACTAACTTTAATGATAATCAACCTTTCACCAGCAATTGCGGGATTTATAATATGGATTAAGAATCCCTTTGTTGATATCACTGATCAAGAGATTCAGGACGCAGAAGTGATTATACCTTCGGACAGATTACTCTATGAAGCAGGTTGATTTTGATCCCCCAATATGACTCTAGCTTAATTTCCACAAGTCATACACATTTCGGGACCATCTCGCGCACGTTTCTTTATGAAAGGTCAAATAATGCAACTAATCTACTAAACGAGAAACAAATTCATCCCAAGATATACCCTTAAACTCATCAAACCAATTTGGAAATTTAGCTACTGTTTCCTTAATATTCAAGACACTAATCTTGAACTCAGGTGGTTCTAAGCTTTCTATCTGTACGAATTTCGCTACCTGTACGAATTGTTCGTCTTGCAATATTGACTCAAACTGCGCTTTGCTTATTCCCTCAGTGATATAATCATAAACATCATCAACATACCCAATTGCAGCATATATTCTATCAATGAGTAGAAACCTAGTCTTTTGGTTGTTGAAAGAATTCTCGATATGATGCAATGTGATATCGATATCTGTACGATCCCAATTGCGGGTCCAGCCATCCAAGATTTCAAAGAGAGTATGTATCGTCATTGCAAATCATAACCGAGAGGCGAAAGATGAATAAAAACTTGGCTAAAGAGTTAATCCCAAAATCATATTCCGAGGTCTCTTAGTGCACGATCTATAAGGCGCATACTCAGAAGCCGCTCGCAACCACAGCAGATGAAAGTATCTGGCCCCTGCCATGTGACGCCTGAGTTGAAATCAATTATAGTACCACAAGTCGGACATTGTATCTGGTGGCTCTTTGAAGATGAGAGGAACTTTTTTGTGACAGATTCAAAAGCGGGTTGATCTTTTTCTAAGTGAATAATATCCTTTTGCCTGCCAAGTTGGTTTCTTATAGTATCCATTGTCAATCACCAGATTGTCATTTAGACTACTGGATGATTTACTATAAGACCTAGCAATACATGACAAAGAATCGAGAATCAAACAAAAAAAAAGAAAGAGGAGGAAAAGGAGGAGGTCCTCCCTTTCCAAAGGTAATCAAAACTATTGTTCAAACTTCTTTACAATCTTACCCATGCCATAGATGAACAGGATGATTAGAAGAATTGCTCCAAGATTCGAGTTTCCAACTCCAGCCATGCCAGCAAAGAATTCAATGGATGCTGATGGTCCTGTATAACCCCAATAGTCGAATATGCTTGCTAGAGGAGCATATGATGTGGCGTTGAATAAGACGCCTAATAGGAAGACCAGTACCATAAGCATATAGAAAACCTTGGCTAAGTCTCCAAAGAATCCACCAACTTTCTCGCCTGTATACATCTTGAGGATATTGAAGAGACCATAGCACATGAGGATAAACGCAAATGCAATCATTATGCCACCACCCATGTAGATGAATTGAGGCATAATATGATTGGCACTTGTATTTCCAATCATGGCATCCATGTCAAAGTTGGCATAGAAAGCCACAGCTAGAACAAGGAGTAGACCCTTCAAGAAATGGAACACATTCTTGACGAGATCCCAATTTCCAACCCTGTTTTCAATGAATGGTGCGATGAAGAATAGCAGACCAACTATTAAGATCAATATAGCTGCAACTGCTTGCGCTGCATCTAGAACCATCCAAATTATTGAGTTGAGAATCAGGGACAAACCTAAACAAATCCAGGCTGTGTTCTCCTTACCTATAGCGTAGTACATCGGAAACAGTAGTCCGATTACTAGAGTAAAGTAGTATAACCATGTCAACCCTACATTAGCAAGAACTTCTGCTGACAGGTATGTCCATGGCAGATATATCAAGAAGAATAATGCTAATGCAATTGCGGACAGGTATTGAATTAGAGTCTTGAAATCCATTTGTTCACTCAAGCTCAGTTCACTCCTCGGCCCGAAGGCCCACGCAGTGCATAGGAAGTAGAATTAGTAGTATAAAAAATGATTTTTTTTGAAAATTGGAGTTCGACAAAAGACGATTTTTTTTAATGAAAAACGCGCATATTAATGGAGTTACAATAGCAATTGGCGCGGTTCAAGTTCCGTTTATTTTTCCCTATGACTCAGGCAAAAAAGGTGAGCTGAAATTGATACATGACCCAAACTCCAACAAAGAAGAACATTATTGACATCACAATGTAAATTGCAGATGACATGCGTCCCTTGAATGCAAGAATTGCTACCCATGCAGAAAGCATGATTCGGGGTGATGCAATACCGGAGATGCCTTCCATACTCAATGTAATCCACATAAATAAGACACCATATATTCCAAGCTCAACATCATCCTTGAATAGAGTGAGGGCTAGAAAGAAAAATGGAATGGTGAACATATACCTCAAGAGCATGAGGAGGATCGGTTCTACTCCAGGATTGTTTTGAGTGAAGTATCCCTCGAAGAACCATCTGAATTGGTGGTAGGGTGTAGCTAATGAGTCACCAAACCAACCATGAGCCTCGAAAGCAGCAAAAAAGCTTCCTGTCAATGATTGAAGGTATAGAAAGAACGCTACAACAGAAACTAGAGGTATGGAGAACCAAAACCATCTAAAATTAAATGCCTTCACAAAGGACTTCTCTTTCTTGTATTTATCAATCAAGTTTGAGAGTATTATAACCCCATAAATCAAGAAGAGAAATCCAGAGATGTATCTTGTCAGGATTGAAAACGTTGTGAAAATAGCACAAATGAAGTAACTCTCTTTTTTAAAAAAGTACCAAGAGGAAATTGCAAAGAAGAGAAATGGAGCTTCAGAATAAGCCAATGTTCCATAGGAGAGAAATGTTGGAAATAAGCCAAAGCTCAGTGTTAGAAAACACGCCTCCCTATAGTCCGTGTATAATCTGGCTACTTTGAAGAATGCTATTATTGTGAGAAAATAGAACGTATTTGATACAATAACCCCTGAGAGGTATAAACTCCCCACTACCTGACCGACTATGGCAACCATCCATGGATACACTGGAGCAAACGCGAACAGGAGATCAGATTCAACTCCGATGGGGTATCCATTTCGAGCAATCTCCAGGAAGTGATTGGAGTCCCAACGATTAGCAAGTGCAAGCAGGATTTCAGGGGTGCCAGTTATGTCTGAAGGTGTATATGGGTTATAATAGAGCCACGGAATTAGATCTTCCAGTATCATCCAGTTGAGACAAGCAACTAGCAGTAATTTAGCGATTATTATCGAAATATAAACTCCCAAAAAGAGGAAGGGAATCCGAGTAGCTTTTGAGAGTTCATTCAAGCGGATCCAATATCTGTTTAGAAGTGATGGTACCTGAGCCTCTTCAAGTGGTTCAGAAGTCTTTGAGTCCTCACCATTATCGTTACTCAAATTCAATCCCCTCGGTATATTGTTCGAACAATCCAAAAACATGCGTGTGTATATATCTGTCCCTCAAGAAATTAAGATAAACAACTGTTTTACTAAGAAGGGAGTTAGAAAGGCCGCGTGACGAGGAGTGGCTAATATATAGTCCTTTGTTGAACTATTTTTTGGTGACTATGAGTGGATATTCATCCCAGGAGTCAGCTACATAAGAACTCCAATCAAAGTGATAATCTTAGCAATCGCTTTTTGTCTGAAACAAAAAACCTGACTGGTCTTGTTCTTGAAGATGCAAGTAGACAACTAGATAGAAACATTCTATTGAAACAACATGAGAATGTTGTGCAGGCACTTGAGGATTTGTGGGTAGGAGTGGAAAATGGAGAGATTAGGGTTGAGTGCATGCCGCTCCTAAGAAGTGCTCGTGATGTGTCATGTCCAGAGCTTAGTCGTAAACTTCAAGCATCTGAATTGGATCACACCAAGGTAATTAGAGACCTTAAATTATTGGTGAATACCTTCACCTATGTCATTAAACCAAAGAGCATCAAATTTACGCTTTAGTTTTCGAGTCAGAAAGGAAGACTGAATACCTCCCTATTTTTAGTTATACAGGATGAAGATGAGAGCGACTTTGTTAGGTACAGGAACATCATATCCTGATCCAGAGCGTGTACAATCAGGGATTCTCATCGAAGAAGGGAGTCATAAGATTCTGCTTGATATTGGTTCAGGAATTCTTCAAAGAATGACACAACAGAAAATTGACATCAAATCTATTGAAGAAGTGTTCATTAGTCATTTCCATATTGACCATTGCGCGGATTTTCTGCCTTTATGTCAAAGTCTATGGTTATCTGGATATGATAAGACTCTGAGGGTTTTTGCACCACCTACAATAAGGGAATGGTCTAGAGGTGTTTTCGATATAGCTTTCAAGTACCTCAGAGATAGAATTCTTGTCAAGACCACAGCGTTATCAGAAAACCATGTCGTCCCTCTGGACGACATCACTGTAATTACTAGTCCAACCTTGCATAGTAACTACGATACACGTGCTTTCAGGGTGGAATGCGATGGGAAGACTCTTACATATTCTTCAGACACAGCTCCTTGTAGAGATATTATTGAATTAGCAAAGGGAACTGATATTTTGATACATGAATGTAATTGGCTTGATGGACTGCATCAGGAAGGCTTTCATACAAGTCCTAACGAGCTAGCAAAAATCGCGGAGGAAATCAATCCAACCAAAATCATATTGACCCATGTTTCTCCAGAGGTGGTTGCAGCCAGAGAGAAAGTGATTGATATTGTAGGCAGGAGGACTAATGCCGAAGTACTGCTTGGTGAGGATTTGATGATGCTAAACTTGTAGACTTATGGATATTGAAACCCAGTCCTTCTCGGACCATACAAACGCTTGATATTAGCTATACCAAATGTTCCTCCTAGAATATATACAGGTGACCATGCAGCTAGTTCTGTATACTCAGGCCAAATTGGGGGCGGGAAACCATTACTAAGCGCAATACCATTTACAGTCAAGATTATGAAAAAGAAAACTGAGTAGCAAAGATTCACAACTGCCGCCTTTCTTGCGAACGAGCTTTCGTATGTCTTTAGTATATGACGAGTATCTTGGAAGAGAATGATGACGAAGAACATTGTGAATGCAATAAGTGCTGGATAGGAGAATAGCCAGAACAAGATGTAACCAATCAGGATGAGACCAGCATAGATTGCATAGGTAGCAAGTGGATTGAATGGACGACCATGTGATACCACTGGTTTCTTTGCTTCTTCTTCTTGTGGCTCTTCAGACATCAAAACCCACACACGTTCATTGCATGCAAATCATATAACTAAGTGCTTAGAAGCAAAATATTTCTAGTTCCACATCCACAAACCTTACCATGTGAATGTTTTTAACATATGAGAACACACAACAACACAGAACTCGAAAAAATCTAACCGAGTCGATGAATTATGGCCGACGCAATTGAATGGACAAACGCCAATCCCGAGGACATCGTTTGGCGTTATCCAGATAATAGAATTGATTGGGGTTCACAGCTAATTGTAATGGAGAACCAAGCTGCCATCTTCTACCGAGACGGAAAAGCTTTGGATACATTCCTCGCAGGCCGCCACAAATTGACCACAAGTAGCATGCCAGGTCTAGTTGGTTGGTTACAGAAGAAGATCAAAGGCGATGTCTTTGAAGCCACCTGTGTCTTTATCTCAAGAGGACAATTCCAAGGTAAGTATGGAGGCAGAGGGCAGACAAGTGACTTAGCTCCACTGATGTTTCACGGTAACTTCTGGTTCCGTGTCCAGGAGCCAAAGATTTTCGTTCAGGAAGTGGTCGGGAACCAGAATGCCTTCAGTACAAAGAAGGTGAATGATTTCCTACGCTCGTTCATGAATGAGAGGATAATAGATGAGTTCGCTCACTACGACCTCCAGGCAGTCTTTACACAACTTGATGAGACATCATTGAAAGTAAAGACCCAGGTCCGAATGAATTTCGAGAGGATCGGTCTCGAACTTGTTGATTTGAAGTTCGAGGGTATTGATACCACAGAGAAGTTCAGAGAACGTCTGTTCTGGCTCAAAACTGGTGGTGTCAGTGGCCAGCAGGTCATGGGAGCTGAAACAATCAAGTCTTCTGCAGAGTCACTTGGAAAGAGTCCAGGTGCTGGCTTCGGAGCTGGCATGGGATTCATGGGAGCTACTGCAGGAATGATGCAGGGCGGACAACAGGGAGGACCAGCTGGGACACCAGCAGGTGCTAAGTTCTGCGCCAACTGCGGAACTGCGCTGAATGGAGCGAAGTTCTGCCCGAACTGCGGTTCCAAAGTAGGATAGTATCAACATATGGTTGGGCGTGATGCCCAACCGCTTTCGTTTTTCGTAATACGTTCACTGGATACTGGGAAATAGATATCTGACTTTCAAAAATCACTGTCCGCGCTAAATATATTGCACCAATGGGAAAAGAGGGTAGCTTCAAGTGCGACTTTGGATAGGATTGTTTTAGTATGCGGCACAAGTCCAGCTATCATCTCACGGAAACAGATGCACTCACTCTTAGCAGAGCGCACCGAAAAAGCATGGGCACATTCTATACACCTGAACCCCTAGCCAAGATGATAGCACAGGATGCAATATTTGCGTGGATCTCCGAGAGAGTAGGCAATGCGATTCGAAGTCTCGATGACCTTCATAGAATGAGCTCACAAACTCAACAAACTCTACTCAAAGATGTGAGAAAGATCTCTATTCTCGACCCAGCTGTTGGAGACGGTGTCTTCCTCAAATCTGCAGGCGAGTGGTTATCAAAGATACACATAGCACTAGGTGATGAAAATCCACACGAAGAGCAAAAAGCCATCATTGTTCGTGATTGTCTTTACGGAGTTGACTTGGCAAAAAATGCTGTGAATTCATGCATCCAGAAACTAACAAAGTGGGGGGATATCACTTCTCCCTCAGAAGTATCAAACTTCAAGGTTGGAAATAGTCTCGTGGGCTTGGCGCACTCAGCAATCCACGGATTGACTCATGATGAGCTCAACCTCAATCTAGCGAAAATGATGAATTCAAAAAAAACCAATGAAATCTTGGAGGATCTCAAAGAAACCCTTCCACTCCATTGGCATTTAGCTTTTCCAAATATTTTCTCAGGAAACTCCCCGGGTTTTGATATAATCCTTGGAAATCCACCATATGGTAGTATCTTGGGACCCATCGAAAGGAAACATATCTCGAGGACTTACTTCGTTTCAGTAGGAGGTGGCAGAGAAGGGACATGGAATAGCGCGGCTCACTTTTTAGTGAGAGGAGTTTCTCTACTGAAACCTGGAGGACAACTTGGATTTCTAGTACCTAATAGTTTCTTAAGAGTCAAGCAGTTTTCGAAAACAAGAGATTTTCTACTAAGCAAAACAAAGCTATGGAAAATTGTTGATGAAGGTAGCCCTTTCGACAGTGTTACACTTGAAATGGTCAGTATCTTTTGCGAGAGATTAGAAGCAGCTGAAGATAACAAAATTAGAGTTGAATCTAGGAGACCCGGACTCGAACAGTCGAATGTTGTATCATCGCGATTGCTTAAGGATAGTAAAGTCTTTCCAATCTATCACGATCAGATATTTTCAAAATTGCTTGAAAGAGGAAAGAAACATCTTCTTGTTGCTGGAAGAGGGCGAGACATCCCAAAAGCACATGTGAGAATGAAGAAGACATCTAAATTCAAGACACCCTATCTAACAAGTGGGAGAAGTGTCAGACGATATTGTATCAACAACAACCATGTACTCTTTGCTGATGATTGGTTCCAAAAAGATTCAGGCATGATGGAATCGTTTCAAAGTGAGTTACTTGTTGCTACGAAAAACTACAGATATCCTCGTTGCATAATAAAACCAAAGGGAATGGTACACGGTGGGGGCATAGTCAGAATTACTCCTCTTTATGATAAAGCTGATCTCCAAGTTCTGGGCTTAATTTTGAATTCTAAGCTCGTAAAACAAATTTGTATTAGATACCTTACTAATTACTCTCAGCTTACTTGCTGTTTGAACACAGGAATCATGGAAGAGATACCACTTGTTCTACCTGAGCGACCACAGGTGTACAAAGAGCTGTTCAATGCATTAAGTAGGTTATATTCTAGGAAAGAGCACAATCAGAATTTGGAGTTCATCCTAGCGCTTGAAAGACTTGCAGACGCGCTAGTCTATTCATTATATTTTGGAGATGGAGATCTTGAACAACAGGTTTACGCAAGCACATATAATCTCTCTATCACTGCTCAAGAACCAGATATTATCAAGATGATCGAGGAGATTAATAGTAACCCTATTATTAGAGATCTAGAACATCTTAGTGAATTCCCTGCAGTAACAAAACTTCTTAGATACTGATGCTTAAATACGTGTACACCGAAACCCATCTGGACCAAGAATGGACGAGGATAATTCGAAATCAGAGGACATGGCCACAGAACTTATCGATGCCATTGATGATGCCGCTGATGATGAGATTGATGCCAAAGATGGACTTACAAAGAAAGAGCGAGAGATTGAAGTTAGTAGAGGATCGGAACGTCAAAGGAAAGCACAGGAATTAAGAAAACAATTACGTAAACGTCAGCTCGGACTACTCACCTATCGATGGCCAGCAGCCATATTGATCATCGGCGGGATTTTAGCTATCTCAACGGAATTCTTGCAGGTGATGGTTCGCGAAACCGGAGTACCTTCTGAAATTGGTTTTGACACCTATTTTGAAGCTGTCTTTATTTCAGGTGGAGGAATATTCTTCCTATTTCCATTAATCACTGGAATATTCATGATAGTATTGAGTTATTTCTCCTACACAAACCCAAAAGCGACTTGGTTGGCGATTATTCCAGCAGCTATGCTTGTTATGTCCGGAGGCTATGTCTTTTTCCTAGTTACTTTCGCAGTGACTGTTCAACCTGAATTAGCGGGGTTGATTTATGCAACACCTACGGCAATATCCATGATTATTGCAGGAATATTAGCACTCCTAGCAATTGCTATGAAGGAGAAAGAAGACTAGTCAGTAAGAAATTCATCAAGTCGGCTTTCATCTTCAAGCATAGTCATCCAGTCAATTCGAGTCGGTGAAGATTTGTGCTTCATCAACTCTTCAATCTTTTCCACAGTTTGGGGTGCGCTTAGTTCTGATGTATCTATTTCGAAGACCTTAGATTCACCAAAGGAGTCAATTGCATCCATCTGACATACTCCGATGACTTCAGCTTCAACATTCTCAATCACTTTTTCACGCGGGTATTTTCGTTTAGCTAGACGGTCCCTTAGTATTTCAGGATGTGTTCTTAGAATGAAGACCCACTGAACAGAGGAACTAGGAACTAGATCTATGTAGTGTCCTTCAATGACTATTCTTCTACTCCGGTCATCAGTTAAATCAAGGAGAGCTTCAACGAGGCAGTCCTCATTAATAATGCCAGTATTGCGTGCTTTGTCCTCTGCAGTTACACACCCAGATTCATCAGCAAACTCACCTAAGGAGATAACTTCCACACTTAACCTGCTTGCGAGTATCTTCGCAACAACTGTCTTCCCAGTTCCAGGCGACCCACCTACAAGTATGACGGACATGCGCATGCTCCGAATCATATCCAAGATAAGCTTTAGGTAAGCAACAAGAAATCCACTTGCATAAGCAATAAAAGATGAATGAAGTTTGAATTGTACAGACATGAATGAGTCCATTAATATCCGTCAATTTCATCCAGATGATATCAGAGAGGTAGTTTCAATTAATCAGCGATGCCTACCTGAGAATTATCCAGATCAGTTCTTCATGGGACTCTATTATCACGCACCTAAGGCATTCTGTGTTGCTGAATACGATGGTGAGGTAGTTGGGTACATTATGTGCAGGATTGAAAGGGGAATCTCTGGATTTGGACGGATGCCAGCCAAGAAGGGGCATATTGTTTCTGTCGCGGTACTCAAGTCTATGAGGCATAAAGGAATTGGAACTGCTCTTATTAGCGCAGGAATGGAGGGTATGAAGGGCTATGGAGCCAGTGAATTTTTCCTAGAAGTGCGAAAAACGAATGAGGATGCAATTGGTGTCTATGAAAAACTAGGTTATTCAGTCCGTCGCGTTTTGAGGGGATATTATCGCGATGGCGAAGATGCATATTTGATGATTAAGAAAGATGACAGCACCTCAGAGGATGGATCTGCGGATGTCTGACCGAATTGTGGTCCCACTCATTCCGGAATGCTCCGCATGTATTGCTAACAGTCTCAAAACATTGATTCCAAATCTCACAGAAGATGAGGAAGAGCAGAAAAAGCTGTTCTCATTTGCTTTCAAACGAATATCAGAGGGATTTGAAAAAAGACTCCCTCCAATACTTTTGTCAATTCAGCTCTATCAAGAGTTATACAAGATGAAGGGAGTAAATGACCCATATTATAACATCAAGAAACTAAGTACGGATTCAGCAATCAATGCATTGCCAATAATTGAGAAGAAGATAGACAATCTTGATGGATATGACAGGTTGCGGGCTTGTTTGGCAGCATCCATCACGGGTAATGTCATCGACTTCAACACAGCTGAGCACAGACCCAATCTTGACACCTTAGTGGATGTGTTTGATACCATACTCGCACAAGGATTCGCTATTGATGATTCAGCTCAACTATGGAGGTCCTTGACCGCAAGAAAGGGAGAACTTCTTTTCATTGCAGATAATGCAGGCGAGGTCATTCTAGACATTCCACTCCTCAGACTATTGAGGGATCTCAAGTGGCACACAACATTTGTGGTGAAAGGTAAAGCTATGATTAACGACGCAACTGAAGATGATGTGCGAGGAACCGAGATTGAGCAGCTAACGACTATTACAACCAGTGGTGCATGGGCACATGGTGTCCCAATTCAATATGTTAGCCAAGAGTTCCTTCAATTAGTGTCTGAGAGCGACATTATCATCTCGAAAGGGCAAGCAAACATCGAGACTGTTCCCGAGATACAAGAGAAGACAGGCGTTGAAACATATTATATTACAAAAGCAAAGTGCTCTCATATCTCTCAAGCAATTGGTGCAAACCGGGGAGACAATGTGATTCTGCGACGACCTAAAATTGCCGCTTAAAAGCAACGTTTAAAAACGAAAGATTCCGCGAAGTGCATGTACAGTTTTCTTGAACTGGTCGGAATCAGTCAGTATTATGTCAACTGGCGAATTTGACCAGGAAAGGGAGGAACTAATTGATGAGTCAACAAGTACCGGTTATAGTTCTAAAAGAAGACACCGAGAGAACACGTGGTCGTGATGCTCAGAGAAATAATATCATGGCCGCAATTGTGATTGCTGAAGCAGTAAAGTCCGCTCTTGGGCCCAAGGGTATGGACAAAATGCTCGTTGATAGTTTCGGTGATATTACAGTCAGCAACGATGGAGCGACAATCTTGAAAGAGATGGATGTTGCCCACCCCGCTGCTAAGATGGTGATTGAGGTCGCCAAGACCGTGGATTCTGAGGTTGGAGATGGTACGACTACTGCAGCCATTCTCACTGGCGATCTATTGAAACAGGCTGAAACTCTACTTGACCAGAAAATCCATCCAACCACGATAATCAGTGGTTACAGAAAAGCAACACAGAAGGCTTTGGAGGTCATTGAGTCAGTCGAAGAGAAAGTGGACACAACAGATAAGGACTACAAGAAAATCCTCACTGATGTTGCGAAGACTTCAATGTCAAGTAAGTTTGTTGCTGGTTCAAGAGATGTACTAGCCAAAATTGTGGTTGATGCAGTCTTAGCAGTTGCAAAAGACCTGCCGGATGGCGAAGAACTAGATATTGAAAACATTCCGCGACAGAAACAAGAAGGAATGCCTGTTGATAGAACTGAACTCGTAAAGGGTCTTGTTCTCGACAAAGAGATTGTTCACGCTGGAATGCCAAAGAGGATTGAGAATGCCAAGATTGCCCTATTGGAAGCAGCTCTTGAGGTGACCAAAACAGAGTTCGATGCCAAGATCTCAATAACTGCTCCAAGCTCCATGCAAAGCTTCCTGGATGAGGAAGAACGCATGCTAAAGAGCATGGTAGATAAGATTGTTGAATCTGGAGCAAACGTGGTCATTGCACAAAAGGGCATTGATGATGTTGTTCAGCATTACCTAGCAAAAGAAGGCATCATGGCTGTCAGAAGAATAAAGAAGTCAGATGTTGAGCGTGTCCACAAGACTACAGGTGCAACAATTGTTTCCAAGATTCAGAACCTGACAGCAGCAGACTTGGGTACCGCAAAGCTCATTGAGCAAAGAGTTGTGGGAGATGACAAAATGCTGTTCGTCGAAGGCACACCTAAGTCAAGTGTTGTCACACTTCTTGTCAGGGGTGGAACTGACCACATTGTCGATGAGGTTGACCGTGCTTTGAACGATGCCCTCTATGTTGTTAGAGATGTGATCATGCATCCTGCAGTAACATATGGTGGTGGTGCATTAGCTGCAGAGATTTCAAAACAACTTAGGGACTATTCATCAACTCTTGAAGGTCGTGAGCAGTACGCAGTCAACGCCTACGCAGATGCCATTGAGTCATTACCAAACACCCTAGCAGAAAATGCAGGACTGGACCCTATTGATGTGATTGTCGACCTAAGGAAGGCTCATACAGAAGGGAAAATGTATCATGGAATCAACATTACAAAGGGCAAAGTAGATGATATGAAAGCTGCACGTGTTGTTGAGGCAGCTGTGGTCAATCGGCAGATTGTTATGTCAGCAGCTGAGGCAGCACAGATGATTCTAAAGATCGATGACGTCATCAGCTCCAAAGGCACTCCCGGCATGGGTGGTGGACCTGGCGGAGATGCTGGCGACATGGGCGACGACGAATAGAAAGAGTCAAACGTAGAACGAAATCAGGTGTAGCACATGTCAGAAGGCTCTGAACAACCCAAAAAAGAAGAAAATGAGGCTGATGAATCAGATGAGCCAACCCTAGAAGAGGTCGTGGCTCTCTTGACCAACATACCAGGGGTCGGTCCAAAGACTGCAGAAAAACTTGCAGCTGCGGGCTTTGACACTTTGGAGAAAGTTGTGAAAGCTGATAAAGAAGTTCTTGCGGCCGCTGTTGCGGGACTGAGTGTAGCAAAGGCAGAAGCCACGATAGCTGATGCAGCCGATCTTCTGGAGAAGGTCAAGTCCGGAGCCATTGATTTGACTGGCAAATCGAAGTCGAAGAGGAAAAAAGCTCCTGAACCTGAACCAGATAGACACGAGCTTGAACCTATCGCTGCTGTCGCTAAGGCTGAGGAACGTAAGAGACTCATGACTGGTTACGAAGAAGAGAAGTCTGCGATGGGGATTCCGGTTGGTCCTAAGTGGCTAACTAAATTCGAAAAAGCCAGAATCATTGGTGCGCGAGCCCTTCAGATTTCCATGGGCGCTCCTGTGTTGATCGATATGAAAACAGCACCAAAGGGACGCTTTGGTTTTGCAGAAGCGGAACTCAAAGCTGGAGTTCTACCTATGACAGTTCGTAGGACTCTTCCTACAGGCGAGAGTCACGACATACCATTGTCAATACTCTTGAAGCATACGAGGTTGGACTAGTTCCAACTTCGCTTCTCATTTTATTTTGAGCTGTCACATTGTGCAATCATACGACGTCTTAAAAGCAAGTCAATCTAGACGTATATTTCCTAGTGGTGAGTGGAATTGCAGGAATTACTACCCAGCACATCATTAATTGCAAAGATTCTACTAGGTTTTGTAGTTGGTGGCTTAATCGGCTTAGAACGGCAAAAGAAGATGGATGTTGACCGTGTTGTGGGAGTCAGGTCATTTGGACTACATAGTCTGTTTGGGACGCTTGCTGCATACTCATCAACACTAACTGAAGATTATACAATTCTAATTTATGCAATTGCTATTTCCACTATGCTAACAGCAGCTCAGATCTACTATAAGATGTTCAGGACACCAGGCAAGGGACAGACAACTCCTCTTGTCTTTGCAATATCTTTCGTCTTGGGAATCTTAGTAGGATTGGATACAACTGTAGATAGTCAAATCTTTGGTACACTTTCTGTGTTGGCAATGACTGTGTCATTTGGTGTCTTCATTGTTCTCTGGTTCAAAGAAGAATTGGCTCATGCTGTTGAAGTTATAACACGAGATGAGATGATAAGCGCAGTCGAATTAGGCGTCATAATACTCTTCCTTTGGCCCATTATGCCAGAAACGGTCATGGTAGGGACAATTGCATATCCTGCATTCACGATATACTTGTTGATTGTGATTCTTCTCGCCGTCAGCTTTGCTAACTACTTGTTGGTGAAAAAGTACAAGGATAAAGGAATCTTCTTCTTCGGATTCTTTGCAGGGCTAGCTAATAGTGAAGCTGCTGTATCCAGTGTAACTGACTTCTATGTAAATTCAGAACGAAGAGGAACTGCAAAAATCTCAATATCAATAATTCTAGCAAATGTTGCAATGGTTGTCAGGAATGGATTTCTCCTCTTAATTCTAGATAGTTCTTTCAGACTTCTTTCACTCTTTATCGTACCTATGATGATTATCATCGTTATAAGTATGGTTCGAATTATTCTTGAGGAGCATTCTGAACACCATGGGGAGGGGCAAGAGTTTGATACTAAGCTTGTATCTCCCTTTGAGTTTGGAGCCGCCCTTCGATTTGCAGCAATATTTGCTGTCGTCTATTTGGTCCAATTGGTCCTCACTCAATATTTCAGTGATCCCGGGTTGATTGTTGCTTCAATAATTGGAGGTTTTGTATCAGCAGGTGCTGTAGTTGCTGGTGCTGCAACTCTATTCGTGTCTGGACAGATAACAATCTCAGTTGCAGTGCCTGTGATTATCCTTGCAACAATCATGTCAGTGTTGAACAAAATGTTGTATGTGTACCTTGCAGATAGAGAAACTAAGTTATTGAAGACTGTAACACGAGATTCAGTCATTGTCGGTGTATTGTTTACAGTGTACTTAGCACTCGTGTCACTCGGTGTGCTGGTATAGATATCAATAGAAACGCCATCACAAGACTTAAAGTAGAAAAATCAGACTCGCAGTTGGTGACAAATGTGTTGGTTGGTGGACTTGTTCATCAAAATGACTAGACTTAGTGTAACCTCTGTCAACCCAACCTGTAACCGATACGTATTCTGGAGGAATTCCAATGAGTGAGATGAGAACAGTAAGGGGTATGAGAGACCTCATGGGCCTTGAGATGCGAGTCAAGAATTACCTCATGGCTACAGCCGTTGAGGTCTTTGAACAATATGGGTATGAACCTTTGGACTCTCCGGTAATGGAACTCTGGGAAACATTATCAGCAAAGGGTGGAGAAGAGGTTGAGGCTGAAACATTCAAGTTCACGGACAAGGGTGAACGAGAGGTTGGTCTCAGATTTGATCTCACAGTTCCTCTAGCGAGGATTGTTGCTACGAACCCCCATTTGCCGAAGCCATTCAAACGATATGCTGTTGGAAAAGCATGGAGGTATGATAGACCTCAAGCTGGAAGATATCGTGAATTTGAACAAGCAGATGTTGACATCATCGGAACTGATAGTGCAGCAGCAGACGCAGAAGTAGTTCTCATAGCACTTGAGTTTCTAAAACGTGTCCTTAGTTCAGATTATATAATCCGTATCAATAACCGGAAGGTCCTTCGTGGCATGACCGAAATTGCAGGAGTAAGTGATGAACTTGCGTATGATTGTTTTAGAGCAATAGATAAACTAGACAAGATAGGAAAAGAGGGAGTCATGCAGGAGCTTAGCGAGAGAGGGATTGGAAAGAAACAAAGTAGATTCCTAATCGATGCGATAGAACTCAAAGGCAAAGGAGTTAAGGTTCTTGAAAAGTTTAGAAACATCCTCAAAGATTCTAGGATTGGTATTGAGGGTGCAGATGAACTAACCTTGATGGCTGAAATATTCGAAGAAAGCGGAGTATCAGACTTGGTTGAGTTTGATATGTCACTTGCTAGAGGTCTAGACTATTACACAGGTCCGGTCTTTGAAGGCAGATACATAGGTAAACCAGAAGTCGGTGCTATACTGGGTGGAGGTCGGTATGACAAGCTCATCGAAAAATTTGGAGGAGTAGCGACACCTGCTACTGGGATATCATTAGGTATTGGAAGAATGATTGATATTGTACTTGCCAGAGGTATTGGAAAAGATTTGGTGAAGCCGCTTGATGTTTTTGTAGCTCCAATCTCACGCTCTATGCTAAGATATGCAATGTCATTCCAAAGCAAACTCGTCCAAGCAGGATTGTCATGCGAAGTTGATTTGATGGAAAGACCATTGAAGAAACTCCTTGAACAAGCAGACCTAAGGAATGCAAAGTACACTATCATCGTAGGGGAACGAGATTTAGAGAGAGGAGAAGTCAGTATCCGGGACATGTCGTCTAAAAAGACCGAACAAGTCAAAATGACCGCGTTGACAGAGTATATTGTTAATGTTCTTAGAAATGAATAGGGCTCATTTTAGATCGGATTTCTCTAGGGGAAGATGTTACAGAGACCAAAGGCTTTTCTCATAGAGATTCTATACTGTCAGTGGGATTTCAATGGTTCGAATGCCAGTGGTCGCAGGACGATTTTACGAGGGAACAGAAGACTTGCTGCAAGAGCGTCTGAAAAAATGCTTCATAGGTTCCTTGGGACCGGGTAGCCTTCCAGATGGCGAGCCTGGAACGACTAGATCTCTAAAAGCAGTAATAGCTCCTCATGCAGGATACATGTATTCTGGTATGCCAGCTGCACACACCTTTCTGAAGATCTTTGAGGATGGGATACCAGATCATATAGTAATGCTTGGGCCTAATCACACAGGCATTGGAGCAAGAGTAGCTGTCTGCAATGACGATTGGCAAACACCACTCGGTATCGTTCAGTATGACAGTGTTCTAGGAACAGCTATCGTCGAGGAAAATGAATATGCTTCATTCGACTGCGTTGCACACAGTAGTGAACATTCCCTGGAGGTTCAAGTTCCATTCTTGCAATATACCTTAGGACCTGGAGTTACCTTCGTACCAATTTGTCTCACTGATCAATCATATGCTGTTTGCGAGTCGATCGGGAAGACACTGGCTAACCTAGCGAACGAAATGGATATACTGGTTCTTGCAAGTTCGGATTTCACTCATTTCGAGTCCGCTGAAAGTGCACGAAAAAAGGACAATCAAGCCATGGAATTTCTTGAGTTCCTTGATCCAGAGGGATTCTTATCATTTGTACATGGACACAGAGTCAGTATTTGTGGGGCAGGACCAATTGCTGCAGCTATGATTTTTGCTAAAGAGAGAGGAGCAACTCAATTCAATGTCCTAAAGTATACGACGTCCGGAGACATCACTAAAGACAACTCAAATGTTGTTGCTTATGTTTCAGCTGCAATAGTCTAAATCAGCTAATTTGCTGAGGTTCATTGTTAGGTTCAATCTTACAACTTTCAGCGCTAGCATCTCCGGGCAGAAAAACTGCAGCCATGCCACCAACTACTGAAACGCCACCGGCAATGAGCAAACTCAAAGCAGCAGACCCAGTGTCATCGAAAATTTTACCTCCGATGAGGGGACTGACTGCATATGCGCTATTGCTAACGGCACCAAAAACACCCATTATAGTCCCATATGAAGCAGGATCAGTTACGTCTGCGATTAGTGCTTGAATAGCAGGACCCCTCATGGACATTCCAATTGAAAGAACAACGCCTGAAACCAGAAGATCAACAACGTTTCGAGAAAAGATGAACATGATTAACGAAAACGCACCAACCAATGCACCGATTACAATCAACCATTTACGTCCACGAATATCAGATAATTTCCCAAATACCACACTTCCAATCATCATTGTGATTCCGATGATACCAAAGAATATACCAATCTCGTACGGTTGAACACCAATGTTGATGACTGCATCGAGCATAAATGCTACTTCAAGAATTCCCATTGCAAACATATTCGCAAACATTGCCATTCCTAATATTCCATAACACTTACGAGCTCGGGAAATTACTAGCCGGATAGGTAATTTGGGAAAAGACTCTATGATTGATTTCTTTGCAGGTTCTTGAACCAGAACATAGACAAGACCCATCGTAATCAGTGTGGCGAGTGCAGCCAAGATGAAAGGCATCCTGATTCCTAGAAACTGTGCTAGAAACCCACCAAGTGCTGGACCAATTATGAAACCCACCATATTTCCCGTGTTAAGATAACCCATTGCAGTCCCTCTATTCCGTATGGTGGTTACGTCAGCCACTAATGCATTTGCCGCTGGAAAGAAACCAGCAGAAACAGCTCCCTCAAGAGCGCGAGCAGAAATCATAACTATAACATCATACGCATAAGCATAGATAATGTTCGCAACAGCGAATCCGAAAAGCGCTGCTATCAGGACAGGTTTTCTACCCACTCGATCTGAGAGACCTCCTAAAGGTCCAGCTAAAATAATTCGCGCGATAGCAAACGATGCAGCTAAAACTCCAAGTTCAATACCTGCCATTCCTAGAGCCGAGATGTAATATGGGAAGATTGGAGTTACAAGGCCAAAGCCAATCTGAAGTATACTTAGTGAAATTGCTAGCATCCATACCTGATACATCCCACCTGACTTCTCTTCAGTAGGTAAAACTTGGTTATGTACAACACGTGCGGTGACTTCGGCATCAGGTTCCATTAAGAAAACACTCTTCCGCTTGCAAGTATCGCTCCTTTTCAAGTTTCGTAAGCGGACATCCTTACTTATCGATAATCACCTTGCGGACTCCACGAATATCCGCAAGTGTTTCAATAACTTTCCCAGGTAATGGTTCCTCAGTTATTACTTTTAAACAGGGGTCTTGATAGATGGCAACATCTTCCGCAAGGACCTGTCGAATTGGAATTCCATACCCTGCAATCATCGATGTAACCTCTGATAGTATTCCTGGTGAACCTGGGGATTCCACAAAGATTGTCACAACTCCGTATCCAAACACATCTTTCACTTTTTCAAGTGATGGTCCAGCTGGTCTTAAGAGAGAAAAGAACTCGCACAACTCTTCATTCTCACATATATCTTCGGTAGTTGCACGCACAGTGCGGCGATCAATACCAAGAGCGGTTCCCAAAGATTTCAATGGAATTCTAATTTCACCGCATTTGATGACGCCTGGACTCTCGACATGAAAACCATGTCGAACAATCGCCTCAGCAACCTTCAACCGCTGTGGAGATTCACTGAGGTGGTCTACAATTGTACGCCACATGGATGACCATCCTCTTCATTCTTCAACTATTTCTTTTTCCATTAGCACTTCGTCTATTAGACCTTTGGGCATGTTAAAATGCCGCTTTCTAATACCAACAGTTCGGTATCCAAGTGAGCTATAGAGTGTCCTAGCAACTTGATTGTCCTCGAAAGTACTCAAGATTATTTTTGTATAATCGTTGGCGATTGCAGCTGATTCACCAGATATCATTAGTGACCGCCCAACACCATTGTTACGGCAATCCTTCCTTACAATAACACCGAGTTTTGCTACATGCTGCGAAGCGTGCCATTCTTCAGGTTGAAGCGATAAATGGCCAGCATACTCGCCATCAATGAGGGCTATTAAGAGAACCTCACGAGTATGCCTAGTTCGATCTATCCAATTCACCCAGTCTGAAACATTTGAGTTGGGAGAGAGAGTTGGAAGCCAGGCAAACTCTTCAACAACATCTTTGAAACCAGCATGTAAGAAATTTGCATCACTAGTTTTGGCTTCACGTATTGTGATTTGCCGCCCATCTTTGGCTCTGTACTCCCAGATTTGCAACCGATACACCAATAGCAAGACACTCAGAGGCTAGAAAAAGCATTTTGGTCTGACAAAAATCTGCTTAGATATTTGGTGTCAACATAGGAAGGTCAACTCTTGCACCGGGTTTCGGAAGAGAGCAGGTATATACACGATCAAGCTCGATAAAGCCTGTAGATTCGTTAATCTCTCTGAAGGTGCCCTTCAGCTGAAAAGCTGCAGGTTCAAGGGTGACAAGGGCAATGGCCACTCGAGAGCCATCCACTAGTGAATAGCCCCTGCGTTTTTCCTCCCTTCGTTTCATGACAATTCTATTTGAGGATACAGGAACCATTCCAAACTCAGGAAAAGCAACAGGATATCCATCCTCAGAGATATAGGCGATAACCTTCACAGCAGCCATTTGGGACATCCGTTTGAAGACATTTAAAGGCATATTGCCCTCCTTGGTTTCATGAGTTTGAACCTGTCGACTAGCCAGCTTAGCTTTCAGAAATGAAGAGAGAACTGTCAACTTTGATATACCATACTTTTGGCTTGCCCAAATAGCTTCTGCAACGCCAGCACCTCGTGCGTTTGTGTACTGATTATAGCGAAAAAGAGGTGTTTGTGCAATGAATTCATAGATATCATCATTGCGATGATACGACTCAAACTTTGATTTTATCAGCCAGCTATCTAAATCTGTTGTAAAGACAAGGATTGAAAACTGTATATTTCCATTGATCAAATTGTGCTTAGTTTTGTAGGTCATAAAGTCACCATATACTAAGGTATTAGCTTCATAGACTGTCCATGATAGAACAGGGACTACATTGGGTTCACCCTCGGAATCCTTTGTAACCATGAATTTTGGTGTTTCAAACGTATTTATAGCGTCTACAAGATCTTGCTTCAGAATAGATTCAACCACAGGTTTTGACCTCCTGATTGTCCCTGTATGTTTCTTTCTTTGGTTTCTGAGTCATCCCTGACCAAACGACATTTCCGAGACCTTCATCACGAGCGATTTGAGCTAGATGCGCCATTGTTTCCTCAGAAATAAGATCAAAGTCTTTTAGAGGGTATTCTAAGTCAAACAATGAATACTTGTCTATACACATTCTGTTGAACGCTAGCAAATCATATCTTTCTACAGTTGGAAGATTCTCGAGTATAAAGCGAGCTATAGCACGAATATTTTCTTCATCATCAGTATGTTCAGGAATTATGGGAGTTCTAATCCAGATTGGTTTCCCAGTTTCAGCAACGATTCGTGCATTGCCAAGTACGGTGTCTAGTGGAACACCAGTATAGTCCCTGTGCTTTTGTGGATCCATGACTTTCAAGTCATAAAGCACTAGATCAACATAGACAAGCAAGTCTCGTAATACTTTCTCACTACAATATCCGCAGGTATCAAGTGCCACATGGACCTCGTTTTCCTGCAAACCCTTTGCTACTTCGAGTGCGAATTGCGGTTGGTAAGTTGCTTCACCACCAGAGAGGGTCACGCCCCCCTGCGAGGTTTCAAAGAACACCTTGTCTTTGAGAAGTTCATCAACAAGATCATCAGCGGCCCATACTTTCCCCATCACTTTGACGGCGCCTGTTGGACATGCTTCCTCGCATGTACCACACACATTGCATTTCGTTCGGTCTATTCTCAAACCGTCAGGAGTAAGTGAAAGCGCCTCTTCGGGACATACACGGACGCATGATTGGTCGCCGATGCATTTCACTTCGTACCACACAAGAGTAGCTTGAGAATCAATTGTTTCAATATTATGGCACCAAGAACAAGACATTGGACAGCCTTTGAAAAACACGGTAGTACGAATACCTGGTCCATCCTCAGTTGAACAACGCTGAATATTGGTTATGATTCCAGACGCAGTCATTAGAGTGAATGCTCCGTTCTTGTGATGATTTCTTCTTGTAATTCTCTACCAACTTGTGTAAAGAATGCATTGTATCCGGTCACGCGCACCATAAGATTGGAGTATACTTCAGGATGTTTCTGAGCATCGCGAAGGGTTTTGGCATCAATGACATTAATTTGTAACGCCGTCCCGCCAACCTCATTATACGCACGAAGGAGTGCTGCAAGTTTCTCAATATGTTCAGGTGTCTTAACCATTGAGGGACTAATTGTAATCGTATGTGAAGCCCCATTGGGGACTGTTTCAAGGCTCAGTTTTCCTACCGATCGAATTGATGCGGTTGGTCCTTTAGCATCCATTCCTTGGACAGCACCAACACCTCCTGAGAGAAATTCACCACGTCTTCGACCATCTGGCGTAGCAGCTGTCAGAGGAGCAAGAGGAATAAAGTAATTCCAAGATAAATAACCAGCCCTGTATCTTCGTCCAGTGTAGGGATTTTCATGTTTGAAAGCTTCTTTTGCCCAAAATACAGAGAGTTCTTGAGCGATGTTGTCAGCATAGTCATCATCATTCCCAAACTTCGGAGTTTTGGATCTAAGTAGCTGACGAAGTTCTTCATAGCCTTCATAGTTTGATTCAATTGCCAAAAGTAGTTCTTTCATTGATACACGTTTTTCATCGAATACCATTTTCTTCACTGCTGCTACAGAGTCTGCAAGGGTAGCAATTCCCATTCCTTCCATAGTATTGAAGTTCCAAGTGGTGCCGCCTTCATTGATATCTTTTCCATTCACAGCGCATTCATCCATCAATGCGCTGAGATAAGGAACAGGTTGATATTTTGCTCGAAGTGTATCGGCCATATTTCCAGCATTCACCAGGAGCTCTACAAGAGCTTGAAGCTGTTCTTTGATTGCACTCATAAAAACATCAAATGTCTTGAAGCTTGACGGGTCACCAGTTTTGGGGCCAAATTGAATTCCTGATGTCATATCTCTGCCATCATTAAGAGCTAACTCAACAGCCTTTGCAAGATTGATGTTAACGTCGACTGTGTCTGAACGATCATTTCCTTGCATTGTGTTCTCAAGGCAGCCTACTACACCATAGTCCCAAGCAATCTCACGTGGAACACCTTGCCAAACTAGTCCATCAATACTGTGTTCATCAAAGTTCAATAGAAAAGGTGAACCTTGAGCCCTTGAAACAATCTCTGCGACGCGAATGAGAAAATCTTGTGGCGTATTTCTATGAAGTCGGATGTTTGGTTTTGGCTCGAATAGGTTGATCTCTTCAATTACTTCTAGAGCTAGCCAAGTAAGATCATTAGTAAGGTCCTCTCCATTTGGGCCACATCCACTCAATGTTATCAGTTGTCCAAAACTGGAATTAATGCCCTGATTGATTCCTAAACGTCCCTGAAAATCATAGACATAATTGTGTTTAATCCAATAACATTGTAGGAGCTCTTTCGCTTCGTTTCTGGTGAGTGTGCCGTCCTCAATGTCTTTCTTATAGAAAGGATGCATATATTGATCCCAGCGGCCATGTGATAACCCTGCACCTGGATAGGACTCTGCAGCCATAACAAGCATATGAACAATCCAAAGAGATTGAAGGGCTTCCCAAAATGATGTTGGTGCCTCCCAAGGTACTCTGCTACAAATTTCAGCAATCCTCAGCAGCTCTTTCTTTCGTTTAGAATCCTGTTGTTTATCAGCAAGTTCCCTTGCTTTCTCTGAATATCGAAGACCAACATCTCGAGCAGTTTCACAGCTTAGTATCAGTGCTTCAACGAACTCACGATGGTTGGGAGTAAGCTCACCATTCAGCAGAGCTTGATATTCCTCTGCTAATCCTCGCATACCCATTTTCATGACTTTTGCGTAATTGGGAATAAGATGTCCAGGAATCGAAGAGCCAGTACCAAGTCCATATTCATTCAATCTTGAAGTTTCTTTGAACCATTTTGCCATCTCTTTATTACGTTTTGAGGTTTCGGATTTATTGAGAGATTTAGACAAAGCTGTGTTGAAATTGAAACCTACAATAAGCTCACCATCTAAGATTACAATAGGCATATACTTGGACATAACTTCATGGAAAAAGACAGCGCGTCTCATTGCAAGACCTTGATTCCAGTAGCTATCTGGTAAATCGACTTTAACCCCCATAGCCTTGAGGGTTTGATTGACTGATGGGAAAAATGGATAGAGAGCGGGTTCATTTGCCCAGTCATGAACTGAATAAACTTCATCCCAATCAGTGCCAGTTGTGAAAGCATATGGCTCGTTTGTTTCATCACGTTCATTAAAGGAGTAGAAGTGGTTACGCAGTTTCTGAACTCGTTCAGAGAGTGTTTCAGAGGGAGACCAGATCTTGATCAAGGGGGCTTCATTCTCATCAACAGTCAAGAAATAAACACCACCGGTATTGTTCGATGTTGTTAGAGTTCCAACTAATAAGATTACATATTCCGATAAAATGTATAGAATTTACTCGACATATTCATATGTTCTCGCAATCTCGGTTGATTGGTGGAGTTTAATGTCTGATTCTAGAAAAATCTCGTTAATGGAAGGTGAAAATGGACTATTTGCTTGCGCTTTTGGTGCTATGATGCTGTTTGTCGCACTAACATGTGCAATTGCTATCGGAACATCTGTATTGATTCCCGATTCTAATGTTCAAGCAGGCATCGTTTTTGGTGGAGGTTTATTCCTTATTCTATCTGCGCTTGTAGGAGGATATTTCGTAAGTCGTGGGTTTATCTTCATTCTGCGTGAAAGGTGAATATAGATACAACACTGTACAACCTTGTGACTTGCGCTAGGCTTAAAAGCAGTACAACTTCTCGGGGGCCGTATCCGCCCGAAATCAGACCACTGGGTGTCAGGAAGGCAATATGATGAGAAAAACGAGTAGATTGTTCGCGCTCCTCTTTATCTTGATGATGTTCGCAGGATTAGCACAGCCTCAGATGCAATCCCCCTTTACCACACAAAAGGACCTAAACCTGATCACACCAATTGAAACCCTCAGAGTTTCAGGTTATGATTCTCCCAACATCACAGTGACTTTGACAAGTCCGGCAAACGGGAGCTCAGTGGCAGACATCTTCGACATAAATATCGACATCACATCTGATTTTGGGACTCTAAATCTAACGCTCTTTATCGAAGGTTCGATTTACAGTGCATACAATGAAACATCTATTGGAACGGGTGCTCAAGCAATCAATGTTAATTCCAACACTCTACCGGAGGGAATGTTGAATTTCACTCTCTTCTTTGAGTATTTGACTGAAAAAGAAACATACTATCTTCTGTACTTTGTGGACAACGATGGCGTAAACTTTGAGTTAGCATTGTACTCTCCTACAAATGGAAGCACCTTGAGTGGTATCGTAAGCATCAATCTAAATGTGACTCATGATTATGGATTCCTCAACTTGACAGTTCTCGTAGATGGAGTAGCTCAAGCGCCATACACACCAGCGTTGATTGGTTCAGGAAACATTAGTGTTATTCTTGACACCAGCGGTTTCTGGGAAGGTTATAACAACTTCACATTGGTTTTCGAGTATAATATTTTAGCAACAAGTGAGTACCAAGAGTTGTTCTTGGAATATCTGATAGACAATGATGGCGAACCAATCACGATTAGTCATCAGTCTCCAGCCTACGGTTCCCAAGTGTCTGGTGTATTCAATCTCACGCTCCTCATTGGTTCAGAATATGAGCCATTGAACTTAACACTCTACATTGAAGGAATGATACAACCTGACTTCAATAAAACATCAATTGGAATTAGAGAGCAGGTAATCCAAGTGAACACAACTGGTTTACCTGAAGGTTTGCTTAATTTTACTTTAGTCTTTGAATACAATGTAACCGGTGAGAATGCCATTGCAACCTACTTTGTTGAGTTTGTTGTGAATAACCATGGTGTTCCTAGTGTTGTAATGATATCACCTGTAGAGCTAGCAACCATAAGTGGTGTAACTGATCTTTGGTTAAACATAACCTCCACATATAATGAAGTGTACCTTAATATTACAGTTGATGGAAGAATAGTCCCAGAATGGAATGTCACAATAGTTACAACAGGTGCAGGGAATTACTCACTAAACTCAAGTCGATATGAAAATGGCAATCATTTAGTGGTCGTTGTAGTTTTCACAGAAGAAGGACTATCAGCATCAATTAGTAGAGAGCTAATCTTCTTAGATCACATCCGGGTGATTGTGCTTGAGTATGCTAGTTATGATGAGATTTCAGGAGATGCAAATATACCTGTGAGAATTACATCTCCATATCCGAATGGCACTCTTTCATTATACATTAGTGGAATCTTAGTAGAGGAAGTGAACAACATCACAGTCTATGTCGGATTGAATATCATTCGGTTCAATTCAACACGGTTCTCAGAGGGCGAACACAATTTCACGTTCAGAGCCTATGACCCCTATGGACATAGATACACATACAGAATTCTACTTGTTATCAACAACTATGGACCACCTGCTCTATGGTTCTCAACTACTGCTGCTGTGATTATTGGGCGTGCAGCAATAGTAGTAAGAGTTGATACAAATTGGATTACATTGCAAGCCTCCGTTTATGTTGATGGCAATCTCTTGGGTGAGTATCAGAATCTCACAGTTGATATCAGTGATGGAACATTTACATTTTACATCGACACTAGTAATTATACAAAAGCACAACATACTGTCAAATTGGTAATGATGACTCCAGAATACGAAAAAACTGAAATTCAAAGAGAATATGGATTTGCTTCTCTCAGAATAGAAGAGATGGCAAGCATGTTATTACTATTTGGACTAGCCATTGCAATTCCAATCTATCGCAAAAGGAAAGGGCATCCAATTAGACCTATCATCATACTTGACATAGTGTTCATTGGAGTGGTAGCACTTGCATTCTTGATATTAGGCATAAGTTCAATCCCGTTCATCCTATGGCATGTGAACTTAGCAAGTATTTGGGCGATTGGTAGCTCACTAGTGTTCGCAAATTGGATGCTTCCATTTATCATGGCAGAAGAAACATGATTACAGAAGCCTTGTGACTGGAATATCAGTTGACAGAGTAGACGACCACTTGGCAAAAGAAGTGAAAACCCCAAGTTGATCATTTGGAATTGTAGATTTCACTTTCTTTACACTCCATCGTGATGCATACCCTGCAGTCTTTGAAAGGATAATATCAGAATTAGACAAACCAATCTTAGTGACATCAGCTACAAACATTGCAGTTTTTGCATCAACCAATCCTACTGCACCAACTCCTACAAGTCGGTTGGCAGTATAGAACTCCAATAGTTTCCCTTCAAGAAACCCATCGATAACTTTAGCAGCGAGGTCGGCTAGTGAACCGGGGTACGCGATATGCGAGAAACGCATTGAAGGTGGGAGTTTGGTCAATTTCTTTTGTTGAACCATTTTAACTTTGGAAGTTTTGATTTGAGGAATTTTTGCTGGGGAAATACTAATGTCCGTGATATGACCTCTCGCGAAATACTTTACTTTCATCCAATAATTGTATGCAGCAGGAGGTGTAGTTGCAACAACTCTTACAACTTTCTTATTTCTTAGTACATCTTCAGCAGCTCTTGTCAGCATAGTTCCAATCTTTAACTTCTGATTTCTTACATCAACATCTAAATTCCGGATTATACCTACTCGACCAGAAATTGGATTCTTTTCTGCTCTGAAAACTATCTCACCAACAACTTTACCATTGTCTTCAGCTACAAGCCAACCCCACCTTTCAAATGATGCACCTTTATGCTCACTTTTGATCTGTTCAACAGTAGTATATCCCTCCTCTCTTATTCGATAAAACCAACGCGTCCCCTGGTAAACTTCCAGAAGATCCGCGCAATCTTTCATCTTACCCTGCCGAATCGTAACCATTTATGGACGCCTCTGACTTGTAGCAAAACTCAATTGTATCATGCACAAAATAAAATGATGTAAGACAACTCCAGAGTGACTAATGTCCCAATGCATCACTTATTCGAAGACTTCGCTCACAGAGTTCTTTAGCACTGGGTCCAAAGAGATAGATGATTGGTTCAACTCCAATTCCTCCAGGAATATGAATTGCAGGAAATGCTGTTCTTTGCTTTGGTATTTGATTAGTTTTCTTTAGAGAAATGATAATCTTAGAGGAGATAATTTCTGGTTCGTTCATATATACTACCTGAAATCCGAATTTTCCTGCTAACTTCACAACCTCGTTTCTTCCACTGACACAAAGACATGCACGCACACGTGGCCATGTGTTTTTTGCATGGAGCAATAATTCAGCAGTATGCTGAGATGCTCCAAATTGCGGGCTTACTAACGCACGAGCATGTCCATCTACAATTGTGATTCTACCAGGCACTCCTACGACATCTCTGAATGTCTTTGCATTACTATTACACACAACGAAATTTGTACGGACTTGAGGCACGATGACCTGAAACGATTCCGATTCCTCAATTGCTCTTAATACCTCAAGAATATCGCCCATTACGACTGCTCGCTCAGCAAGATCATCATCTCTTCCTCCTAGAAGCTGCGTGCAGACTTGACAATTCGTAATTTTGAGTGATAGCACCTTGTCTTGATGGATTTCGCAGAGTGTTGAACCTAGACGTGAATGCATACATACAGAGCAAATCTCTCGAACAATCTTTTCTGTGGTTGACTCACCAGTCCTGATCATTTCAGTGATCTTCTTTGAGAGATGGTCGATTTCTTCTTCCAACTTCGTTTTTACTATTGGTTGACTCAGATACTTACTTACTGCAGCTTGTGTTAAATCCATTTTAGAAGCAATCTCTGTTTGTGAGAGTCCTTCGTCCCTAAGCAACTTCGCAACTGATGCACGGACATTGCGTAACAAGTCTCTTTGTACAATTTCACAGGGAGGTTTCATGTCTGCTCACCCTTAAATTCTATAACACTGTTATAAGAAGCGTTATAAGAATGCTTGCTTTCACTCGACTTGGGGATGAATGGCGTGAGTGAGTACCCAGAAAGAAGAGACCCGCGAAAGGTTATTGCTGGTATAGCAATCATAGTGATTCTAGTTATCTCAGTCTATGCTGTTGTCACATGGTGGAAACCGAGGTTTGTTGTCTATACCTATAGTAGCTTTCTTGACTGGGGGGATGAAGGTGCAGAAGTTGTCTTAGAGCGTGCATTTGCACCCTTTGAAGAAAGATACGGAGTCGATGTGGAAATCATCCTCTTGGAAGTGGATGCAAATGGCATCATATCGAAACTGGTAGCTGAATCTGCAAATCCTGTTGCTGATGTAGTAATTGGAATCGATAACATTCTAATATTACAAGAGGCTGCGAGGAGTGTCCTAGAACCATATACCTCTCCAAGCCTTAGCCTTATCAATGAAACTTTTGTGAATTTGTTAGATTCTGAACATTATCTAACACCGTTTGATTTTGGATTGGTCACGCTGATATATTCCACAAATACAATTAACACAACAACTCATCCACAACTAGGAAATCTTACATTCGCAGATCTTGCTGAAACAGAATTGGCTGCTGCTCTAGTTACTGAGAATCCAAATTATAGTAGCCCCGGACTCTCATTCTTACTATCTCAGATTGCAGTTTATGAAAAGATTCTTCATCAAGATTGGACAACGTGGTGGGAAGATGTCAAGGACTACATAGATGTTCAAGAAGGCTGGACTGAGGCATGGTCTGTATGGTCTAGTGATCCTAACAAACACCTTCTTGTCAGTTATGGGACTGATCCAGCATATTCAGCAAGCTATCTGGAGACTGCTCCAGACACGGCAGTTGCACCGTTCTTTTATAACGACCAATATTGGGCATGGATGCAAGTAGAAGGGGTAGGCTTAGTAAAGAATGGTCCAAATCCAGAACTTGGGAAGGCATTCATAGATTATTGTCTTAATGCAACTGTACAAACAGAGATTCCACTTAACCAGTGGATGTTTCCTGTTAGAACAGATCTCACATTACCAAATGTCTACCAATATGCAATACATCCGGATCAAGTTAGTGTCCTAAATCAACTTCTAAATAGCACAGAGATTTCATCTAATTTATCAAATTGGTTAAGCTTGTGGACTGCAACTAGAGCACCCTAGAAGAGGGGTAAAGATTGGAAACAAGAGTTCTTCTCAGATATGCAATACTAGCGTTCCCATTACTGCTACTCCTCGTGTTCTTGATATTTCCTGTCAGCATAGTTATAGTACAAGGACTCTTCGCAGGAACTCCTTTTCAAGATGTACTGTCATCACCAGTAATTCAGTTCACCATTCAATTCACCGTGAGTCAATCAGTTGTTAGCACAATTATGGCAGTTCTAATTGGCTTACCCGGAGCATTCTTAATTGCTCGTTTGAGATTTAGAGGAAAGTCCTTAGTAAAAGCGATGATGATAGTTCCTTTTGTACTCCCACCGATTGTTGTAGTCGTAGGATTTCTTCAGATGTTTGGGTCTTATGGAGTGATTGATTCTATTCTGATGTGGATTCGAGGATCATCGGTGTCGGTCTTCAATTTGGCTACAGGAGTTCCTGGAATCATACTAGCTCATACATTTTATAATGTACCATTAGTTCTTCTGATGGTTTCATCTTCTCTAGAAAGACTCAACCCTGAGATAGAAGAGAGCGCAGAGATATTAGGAGCAAGCTCACTTCAAAGATTTCGACGAATCACTCTTCCACACATAATGCCTGCAGTCCTGGCTTCCGCGGTTTTGACTTTCATGTTCTGCTTCATGTCGTTCCCCATTATACTCGCGTTTGGCCAAGGAACCTATATGACGATTGAAGCTCAGATATGGAATGCATTCAGAATGTTTGATTATGGAGAAGCAAGTTCTCTTACACTTATCCAGATTTTCATTACTATAAGTCTGGCATATATCTATGTCAAATTTGGAAGGAAAGATAGCGATGTTGGTCCGACTGCATCAATAAAGACAACACCATTCAATCGATATCGAATACATGAAAGAGCCTTAATTGTAGGATATCTAGTCATAATTGCTGTCTTAGTCTTAGGACCAATTGTTACAATATTGCGAGCGTCTATTTTCGATCCGATTGGTCAAACATACACATTGGAAGGATTTGTGAATCTCTTCACTTTGGGAAGCCAAGGAGGATTCAGATATTTCGTAAACTCACTCTTCTATGCAGGCTTAGCCACAGTTTTTGCCATTATTCTAGGTATTCCATTAGCTTTAGCATTACGGAGTAGTGGAAAAGCTGTTCCTACAATTGCATCAACGATGATACTTCTCCCTCTTGGTATATCGTCAATCACAGTTGCTTATGGTCTTGTACTCGTCATTGCAGTTCCAACTGGTCTTGTTACTAATCCTTGGCCAATTATTGTAGTAGCCCAGACTATTATTGGACTGCCTTTTAGTGCAAGAGCTATTGAAATTTCTATGAGCAAAATTGATCAGACACTCTTAGAACAAGCAGACTCACTAGGTGCAACGAGACTACAACGCTTGTTGTTTTTGGAGCTGCCACTTCTAGCTCCAGGTATCCTTGTAGGAGGTGTTTTCGCTTTTGCCATGGCAATAGGAGAGATGTCTGCTACACTCTTTATTGCCCTACCACAGAACTACACACTCGCAGTGGCAATCTATGATTATCTCGCAGTAAGAGCATTTGTTGATGCTGGTGCGGCAGCTCTTGTTCTTGTGATCATTTGCGTTGTTGCGTTTCTTGCAATGGAACGAATCTCAGAAGGCAGCACTGGAGGTGCTCTATAATGGTAAAGGTTGAGCTCAAAGGATTGGTAAGAGAATTTGATGATGACTCTAAAATTGGACCAATAGACCTTCAAGTTAAAGATGGGGAGTTAATGACTCTCCTTGGTCCAAGTGGTTCTGGGAAAACAACAACACTTAGGATGGTCGCAGGTTTCATAGAGAATGTTGGAGGAGGCTTGCTCTTTGATGAGAAAGACATGGTAAATGTTCCACCTAATCAACGCAATATTGGAATGGTATTCCAATCGGTTGCATTATTCCCTAACATGACCGTGTTTGAGAACATCTCATTTGGTCCAGACATGGCGGGATGGTCTAGAGAAAAGACCATTGAAAGGGTCGAAGAGCTAGCAGACCTTCTAGGTATTCGGAGATTGTTACTAAGGAAGATATCTGAGGTCAGTGGTGGTGAAGCTCAACGAGTTGCCCTTGCTAGAGCACTCGCGACGAGCCCTAAACTTCTACTACTAGATGAGCCATTATCAGCACTAGACCAGCAGCTCAGAGAACGTCTACAATCAGAGATTAAGCAGATACAGCGAAAACTGAAGGTCACAACTATTTATGTCACCCATAGTCAAGATGAAGCATTTGCCATTTCAGATAGGGTAGCAATCCTCAAAGATGGCATTGTTGTCCAAGTAGGAACTCCTGAGGAACTCTATGATTCGCCAGCAAATGAGTTCGTAGCAAGATTCCTTGGAAGTGGAAATATTTTCTCTGGCGAAATAACTGACATTTCTGATGGAATTCTCACTATATTAGTCAACGATTCGAGTTTCAAAATCCCTGGTAAGGGAAAGATCAGTTCTTATGTATCTTTCAGCGTGAAGCCTGAAGATGTAATCATATCCGATTCTGCGCCATCAAACTGGACACAAGCAAACTTAGTTTCAATAACACCTCAAGTAGGTTCATTCAAAGTATCTATCGACCTCGATGGAGTTCCCATAATCGCACTTACGTATGACGAGGATTTGGTCAAGCGTCTAAGAGCCAATGGAAACAAGACTGTTGCTTTTTCATTCAAACCAGATTCAATTATCATCATCGGGAACTGAATCAGTGAAATCACCAGGAGGTGGAGGAACATGATCTCTTCCCGATTCAGGAGGTGGAGGAATATACTCTCGGATAGGTTCAGGAGGTGTATCAGGCTCAACCTCAACCTCAACCTCATCTTTTTGCTCAGTTTCAGTTGGAGCTTGAGAATCTGAAGAAAGTGAGGGGCTGGAAGTCGTCGGAAGTAATTCACGGTCCACGAGATTGAGTATCTGACTGCGAATGTAGTTTGAAGAGTTTATCATGTCTGGAACATCGTATACGGTTGTCAAATAATGCATCATAGAGAGAATAGCTCTCTCCTTGAAGACCATGAAGACGAGAGTGAAATTAAGAACTATTGAAAACAATGGTCCAAGTGGTATAATCATTATAAAGATGGGAAGCCATGGAGCATCTCCACTAACATTCAGAGTGAGCTCAAGCCACACAAGAATGATGTCTACTCCTGCAAAGAACTCAAGAATATCCTCAACATCATCTCCAACATTGCTAAGAGACCTATCCCTTAAGTCAAGATGGAACAATCCAGAGTCCTTCATTAACCATGGGCCAAAGTAAAGTAAGATTATTGTAAATGGAAGGATGACGACACTGGCAATCATTAAGACAACGCCAACAAAGATAATGTCACCTGTGTTCAATTGACCCATCAACTCGAGCCCTAGTAGTGTGAGCGCAATTCCTACGATAAGGACAGAACCATAGAGTGACCTTCGAAACACTGTCCCCAAGTTCTCGTCTTCTGGTTCTGGAGACAGAAAATAATCACCAGCATGTCGCTTAGCAAATCTATGTATCCGAAGTGGTAGACTAACTGCTCGAGGCCATTTGGCGATAATAGCACACAATACTATTGCGAGTATTATTGAACCTACAGATGCCGCAAGCATGTACATAGTATATGGAACGAAACGTGAAGAATCAAAGCTATATACACCAAAAAAGTTCAGCAGAGAGAGTAGTCCCCATGTGGATCCGAGCATTATTAGTGTTGATGCCATAAATCCAAGGATAATCTTACTCCAACTGAGACTCTCAACCTCATCGAATTGCTTCTTGAATGGACTTGTGTATTTGTTTGTTTTTTCCATAATCAGCAACCAAAACTTGTAGGTGCACCTGATACATAAGCCTTCTTCACGCCTACTAGAGGGAGATTTAGTCGCTATATCTAACACAATAACAATCATATACCACAAAAAGGCAATATCGAATACGCTGGCTAGATACCATTTATGCTCAGCATTAGATGTTTAATGAATAGCGTCGTGATTAACCATGGTAGTTGGCTATGAGGTGCTGGAAGATGGGACCCTGAATGAGGTCGAATTGTCTAAAGATGATCTTGACTCCTCAAAAGTTGTCTGCGTTGTCGACGATGAAACCAAGAGCATCTATCTGTGGAAGGGGACTCAAGCAGGTATTAGGAGGAAATTCATAGGCGCCAGGGTTGCTACCAACCTGAGAACGGAATATGGCTTTCACTTCAAAGTGCGACCATTAGACGAAGGGGAAGAGCCACCTACTTTCTTCACGGCCTTAAATGGAACTACAGCGGCTGAAAGAGTGTTAAAGCCGGGGGAGCCAGCTCCGCCTCCAAAACCACCAATGCCAAAGACTCAAACAACTGAAGAACCCATATCATCAACTTCCGCACCACCAAAACCTAAACCAGCAGAGCCAATGACACAACCAACGACAACAGCACCACCGCCCAGACCACCTACATCGACAACAAAATCAACATCACCTCCACCAAGACCACCTACTAGCACACCAACTGCACAAGCTCCAGCTGGGGACATTCAAGCAATGATTAATGAGCTTGAAACAGTAGACCCACCCGAAGGATATCAACGGGAGCTGCTGATTATATACAATGAGCTCTTCACAGTGGCAGAGCACAAGATTACTGTCTTTGGACAAGAGAAAGTAGAGAGGAAGTTTGAGAAAGTAAAGGATCCACCCGAAGGTACCTTCATGGCGGAAGGGTTCATTCCCCGCGTAATTGTTAAAGACGGAAGAGTATTAGGTATTGAATTACTGAAAGGAACACCAGACGCTATCCTAAGTCCTATTAAAGCAGAGATGAAAGAGCGTCTTGGAGACCTTATTAGCTTCTTCAGATCAGAACTGGAAGAAGAATCAGATGTAGATCAAAAGAAAAAGAGTAAAGCAAAAGGCAAGAAGCTAGTTGCAAAATAATAATGAATGATTGCATGAAAAAGAGGTAAACAAAATGTCATCTCATCTCGATCCTGCAAAGGAAAAGGAACTTGTTGAGCTATTAATGGGTCTGACTAATTACGCGGACCTTGATGCAATAGCTGTGGTGAGCAAACAGGGAGTCAAACTCGCGTACTTTGCTACTGAGGACTCTGAGGCAGATCCTGATCTAATGGCTGCTGTTAGTGCAGCACTCTTAATGACAGGAGACATGGCTGCAAGTAAACTTGAGCTCAGTGATCTCTATGAAGTCGTTGTTCGTGGAAAGGACGGCTTTGTAGTTCTATCTCATGCAGGTGAATTCTTGCTCATGGGTTCAGCCAAGGACTTAACATCCATGGGTCTTGCAGTGACTCAGATGAGGAAATACGCTAAAGAAGTTGGAGAGCTTCTGGGTCAATAATTCTACTCGATTTATTGAATCCGTACGAGGTACTCATATTACAGGTCTTCACTAACTGGTATGATAGAGTAAGAGTTGGTTGTCGCGAACTTGAAGGGCATTATTGTGTTTGATGAAGCAGGGATTCGGCAAGCTTCAGTTGGTCTTGAAAATATTAGGGTCAACCAAGAGCTGTTTGGCTCGTTTATGTCAGCGATACAAACCTATGCCCAAAGATCCATGGGTAGCGAAATGAAGGGACTCACCTATAGCAATGTTCGACTGATGATGGGACGAGCAGGCGAAAACTATGTTGTGACACTCCATTCAGTAGATGACCCAGATGCAGAATGGAACCATCGAGCGACATTGCGAGTTGTTGAAGGCGATGGCTTCAAGCTGAATAATCAATATTTGGAAATCCTAAAAGAACTCCTTACAGAAGAGGAGTTGTCCATTGATGAAGCAGCAACATTGACATTAATGAAACGAAATAATGTATATGATTCATGATTTTAGGAAATCATCTGACATTTCGTGCATTAAATAACGATATTGCTTAATAGGACTGCGTATTGGAACTAGTCCGGTGTTACATGGAAGCCGCTGGATTAATTGTGCTTGCAATATTCATAATCGTGGTTCTCATAATACTGAGTGAAAGAGTGAATGACACTGCTGCAGCACTCCTAGGTTTCGGTGCATCTGCTTGTGTGATCTATTTCATGCAGGACATTCCCTTCATGGATTTCGCAGGGACAATCGGTTGGGACATAATTCTCTTTGTCACATCGATGATGATTATTGTGTCTGTTGTAGCATCCTCAGGACTCTTCCAATATGTTGCATTGATACTTGCGGTAAGAACTGCAGGAAATCCCAAACGAATCTTCAAGTACTTCTTGGTTCTCGTGTTCATTATTTCTTTGTTCTTCGATCCTTTGCCTACGATGCTTATAGTGAGTGCTTTCACTGTACAGGTTTGTAATGCTATTGATGTCGATTTCAGACCATACTTGATGAGTGAAGCCGTGGTGGCTTGCGTGGCATCATTTCCATCACCTATTGGTTCTATAACGAATCTAGTGATTGTTTTTCTTGCCGAAATAAACACTGGCTTAATGTTTTTTTCATTAATTCCACTTTCGTTAATCCTCTTTATCATAACTCTCGTTTATATGATGAGAAAATTTGCAGACGTTCTGGATGATTCGATTGAGAGAGACCTTACAGACATGTTCGCAATGGACCCCAATGTAACCATTCGATCAAGGTTTGATCTAATTGCGGCATGTGTAGGAATGTCTGTGCTCATTTTTGGAATTATAATCCTCCCGGAACAATCAGCAATGATTGCGCTTGTTGTTGCAGCAGCTCTACTAATTCCAACCAGAGATAGGGCACGAGATTTATTCAGAAGACTATCCTGGGATTCTGTCTTTTTCTTGGCTGGTATGATGGGAATAGTTCAAGCTTTGGTCGTGACAGAAGTTATTCAAGACTTAGCGGGAGTACTTCAAGGAGTAGCAGAAACAAATGTATTTGCAGCTATTTTTGCTATGATCCTCATTCCAGGAGGTTTAATGGCACCTATTGATGCAAAGGCAGTGGGTATTCTAATGGCTCCTGCTGCTAGAGAACTAACATCAGTTAACGCAATGATACCAATCTCTCTAACCTTGGGCACAAATGCTGGAGGATATGTCGTTCCATTTGGAGATGCTCCAAACATCGTTGTCGTGTCTGTCTGTGAGGACAATTTGAAGCCTCTAAGTTGGGGAGAGTTCAACAAGACAGTAATTCCTCTCGGGATTTTGCATTTAATTATCTCAACAATTTATTGCTCACTCTTTGGTTTAATACTCTAGAAACGACACACGAGTTTCAACCTGCCCAACGCAGGAGAACAATTAGCAGTCCTTGGAACAACGTGACATGTTCGTCAATTCGGTTTGCATCCATGGTGGTGACTGCATTTCATCAATTTGTGATAAATATGGTTCTTGATACTTCGCAAAAAGGCATAATTACACTTGTATCTTCGATAACCTCAAAGGTGGTGTTCGTGTGGTTAGAAATCTGTCTCTAAATTTCTTGTTTAAGAAAGAAGGCACGAAGGTCAAACCTGAGTCCGAAAGCGTTTGTCTGGCTACTGCACTAGCCTCTGCAGAGTCTCAGAAAGGAAAAAGTACTAGGATAGTTGGGTTGAGTAGATTATCACTCCCATTCTGGATTGTGCAGACCTCGCCAACAAAATCAATTGTTCTCTCTGCAGCAAGTAGTATGAGAAAGGATTTTCATTTCACTGACATGAAAGGAGCAAGTGAAGTAAAGAGAATAGTTAGCTCAGAGCTGTCTCAAGCAACAGATATTCCGAAGGTTGCCTTAAAGATACAACCACTCCTTGAGAATATTGACAGCCATACTGCAGATATTGCTAACATAATCGAACCTGCATTAATCAATATGATTGGAAATTATGTTATTGCTTCCGATCCTGTAGCTGAGCCTAACAGAGTTAATGTTCTTATTGACTCAGCTGTTGCACTAAAAAGGACAGAAGAGTTTAGGAAAATTTCCGAGTCTTCAAAGCTCCGAATAGAATCAGCTGAAACTCTGCAGAAGTTAATCCGGGAGAATTTTAGTGCTCAAACTACAATTCTAGAAAATGTCACAAATGTGGAATTGGAGCGTGGACGTGAACGAATTAGAATGATGGAAGAGAGAACAAAACAAGAAATCGCCAAACTCACAAAGGATAAAGATGACAAGCTGTATGATTTGCGTGAAAAACACAAAATGAACTTACGAGCCATGACTGCAGACTTCTCTCGATCTGTCAATGACCTTGAACAATTCTTCATTAATATTATCGAGGTCATAAGAAATGCTAGATCGCAAATAAGCCAGAAAGAAGCCGATACTGAAGGTGCGATTGCTGTATATAGCAATCTCGTTGGCGCTCTAAAAAGTACAATGTCAAAAAGTCAACAGCCTTTAGATACAATGGAGGCTAAAAAAGCCAATTTGCAGAAGCATGTGACTGAAGCTCAATCGAAATATGAATCAGACAAACTAAAAGCTGAGGCTACACTACAGACTGAAATTCAAGAGCGTCAGAAAAGAATCGATGAAGCTAGAAATGAAATGGAACTTAAAGCCAAAGAGCTCGATGAACTTATAGCTCAGGTGAATACTGCAATAAATAAGACAGAACAAGCAGTAGAAGAGAGAGTTTTAGCGTTTCAACAAGAATTTCTTGGTCTAATGAATTGGACACTTGATAATAATTCGATTATAGACCTCGCCCCGTTGACACTTATCGATATACACACATATGTAGCAAAATACGATGATCGATCTCAGAGAATTCTTACACCCATGTTCCTGCCTGAAGGGAACTTTCTGAGCATGGGAAAGGGCAATACTTTGAGTAATGATTTTGATGCCGCCATAAATGCCTTAATCGATGATTGGTTGAAAAATGACCAATCCTTCAGAGATTCCTTCGAGAGCGCATGTACGAAAGGCAATATGCTGCTAGCTCCTGAAGGTGAGCAACTCTTAGTCGAAGGGCTTGAGGAACTTCTAAGAATAAAGCTTTTACAGCGAGATGACATAGAAAGAGTTCTTACCATTTGGAGCAGATACTCAGGGAAATGCCCAAAATGTGGCACAGTGGTAGAAGCAGGATCTCAGTTCTGTCAAAAATGTGGACTGGAATTGGTTAAGTAAGATATGGGTGATTTTTCACATAGTTAAAATCTATGAATTCTGTGAAATCATTCTCTAGAAGAAATGCTACATCATCCCGCGATAAAGTCCGCCATCGATGAGTAGCAATATTCCATGTATGAAGCTGGCAACTGGACTAAGCAGAAATGCACAAGGTTTCCCAAATTCATCTTGTTTCCCCAATCGACGCAATGCATTACTCGGCTTAGTTTCGCCTCTTGGAGTTTTATCATCTAACTTTAAACTAGAAGAGATTTGCTCGGTTCCTTGCTCTTGAATTGGACCGGGGCATACTGCATTTACTCGAATACCTTCATGTCCTAACTCATTCGCTAATGTTCGCATCATGCCAACGACTGCCAACCGTACAGAATTGGCAAGTAGAAAATTATCTGTCGGTTGTTTTACAGAACTAGATGTACTATACAGAATGGAGGGAGATTCTGATTTACGTAATAGAGGAAGCGCGTTCCTTGTCAGTCTGACGGAGCTCATCAAGGTTAATTCAATGGTAGATTTCCAGTCATCATCCGAAATGTCTGAAAAGTGACCGGGAGGTGGTCCTCCAGCATTAACAAACATTCCATCAAGTTTGGGGGTCATGTCCTTCACTTGAAGAAACAAGTTATCAATTTCCGCCGATCGTGAAAGATTAGCAACTATGTATCGAGAATGATTACCTAAAGAAGCTACAGCTTTTTTCAATGAGTCTTCTGACCTAGAACAGATGATTACCTTTGCGCCTTCTTGAACTAATATCTTCGCTACGCTATAGCCCAATCCTTTTGACGCAGCAGTAACCAATATTGTACTGTCTTTGAATTGAAGATCCATGTTTACGGCATCACTAATACGTTTCAAAAGCCGCACAAATTTCTATATTACTAACTGAGCATAAGATGAGATAGAATCTGTTGAGGGGCTTAAGTAGCAAGTTGGCTTAGATGATTGAGTACTTCTACCGCTCCACAAAGGAAAACAATATACGATGGATAAGATGCAGCTCACGCAGGGGTAAAAATGAGATTAAACATCACTCCTCGTGCAGCGAATCTGCAGTATGCAATCCGGGATATTGTTGTTGCAGCTAAGAAGTATCAGAA
>JAEORO010000160.1 GCA_016840855.1 Candidatus Thorarchaeota archaeon
CTTAATTCGGAAAAGAAGATGATTCTTGGAACACGTGTTCCAGTTTGTCTTCTTTTCAAACAGCAAATGTGCGGTTAATATACCCACATACTTGACGAATCTTGGGAGTTATGATGGAGAAGGCAACAATTGTAGACATTGCCACAAGAAGGCAATACGCCGAATTAGAGAAACAAGCTGATGAGTTCATTAAGACAGAGGGGTGGAAAGCACTCCTGCGCAGCCTTGAGTGTGTTCGTCCTGAGGGAAAAGCACGTGATGCTGCTGTCGCCCTCTTGCAACTAGATGCGATAGGTGGGACTGACTCCGATGTCTTCCGGGAGTTCGAATCACTAGAAGGTGACAATCTCCGTCAGGTCAGAGCGAATGCAGTTGACCATGCAATGGGAGTCCTCAAGGACCAAATTGAGTATAAACATACTTACTTTCTAGACATTGAAGCCATGACAATGACACCCTATGTAATCTTGGTCAAGGATGTCATCGAAGCTCGAAAACGAGAACTAGAACAGCTCGAGGGCAATCCATCCAGAATCGAGGTACTTGGGACGTACTATGGATTCCAGATACTCATGACTGATGGTTCAAAGCCATTCGAGACGCCTAGTACATATGGATACTATCGCTGGCGTCGAAGGACCTGGTTGGATGAGAAAATAACAGAGAACGCAGCTAATGCTGTGAGAAAACTCACAGGGGAACTTGCAAGTGAGGTGGACATGGACAAGACATATCGAACCCTTGGAAGCAGTCCTGTCTTCAAGACCAAATGCACCCGAGGGACTGCTGACATCCTAGCTAATGCAGTACGCGTTTCTCTTTACAAGGTCCCAGGAAATCGTGGGAGCGCAGCTAGAGCTCTTGGTCGTTCGGGAGACTCAAGGGTGCTACCATTTCTACATCATAGGTTGCCACTTGAGCAAAACAGGAATGTTAGGATTTCAATAGCTGGAGCCCTCGGGAATGTTGGTCACGAGTCTTCAATTGATATCTTGAAGGAACGCGCTACACCTCGTGGTCGCTACTTGTCTAAGGAGGGGCAAGCCATGATCAGTGCGCTAGGTGGAATATACTCTCCGGTGTGCAAGGTAACTCTTGTCGAGTTGCTGAAACATGATGGTAACACGACAAAGGCCGCGGTGATCCAGGCGATTTCAAAACAGGATATACCAAACCTTGTTGAACTAATATCGCCGTATCTTGTTCATAGAAGCAGACCAGTCGTGCGAGCGGCTGTGCTTGCATTATCTAGTCTTGGAAGCATTGGTAATGAAGCCATCAGTGCAAAGGCAACTACTGTGATGAACAGGATTGGTTATGATAAGCCATCCACAACCGCGCTCACGAAGTTATTGAGTATCTCCAACGTGGCTGGAATGACGGAGGTTCATCAGTACTTCGCAAAAAGGTTTGACAGGCTTGGTAGGGACCTTAAGAGGTGGCAGAACCAGGTCAACAGGGGCTATAGCTACTACTGGAGGCGTCGGGAGATGAGAGCGAGAGAGAGGGTGGTTGAATACATCAGATTGGCATCAACTCACCTCAGACCCCCATTTCACGCAGACCTAATCAATTCAATCAAGTCTATTCTCAGAACGGAATCAGAACCCAATAGAATGACATCTGCATTAGGACAGACTTCGCTAGCACGAGCGATAAATAAGAATCCAGTCAGGGGCGACATGTTTGAACAGACATACCTATCATCTTACAGATAAGGTGTGAAATGTTGAGGCTACAGTCCCAGAATCAACCGCGCCTCATCAGGAGTGGCAACCTCTCGGTGAAGAGTTTCAGCAATCTTACGTGTACGAGCTACAAAGTCCTCATTTGGGGCTAGTTGTCCCTTTGTAAAGTAGATGTTGTCCTCAAGTCCGACTCTGACATGGCCGCCCATCATGATGGACATTGTAGTCATATCAACTTGAGCACGCCCAATTCCAGCTACAGTGAATATAGCATTCGGAGGGAGCTGCGATCGCATGTGCATCAAGTTATCAATAGTAGCAGGGATACCTCCACCCACTCCCATGACCAGCTGGAAGAGAGGAGGCTCTTTCACAAACCCTTCCTTAATGAGTATCGTACCCTGTGGAATGAACCCTAGATCAAATGCCTCCATTTCAGGTTTAATGTTGAGCACATGCATCTGTTTTGCGAGGAACATGATTGTGTCCCAAGTGTTTAGGTACACCACAGGTGGTTTCCGGCTCGTGAAGTTCAATGATCCTGTAGTCAGACTAGCCAATTCAGGCTGAGTCTTAAGTGGCTCCGCTCGCTCCTCGTTAGATTTTCCTGCAACACCACTTGTTGACACCATGACAAGTAGTTTGGTCTTTTTTCGAACTTTGCTCACGGTTTCCCTAAAGAGAGCAAGTTCTGATGTGGGTTTCTCATTTTCATCTCGGCAGTGGATATGAATTATTGAGGCTCCTTCCTGCTCACAACGATAAGCGGTCTCAACAATCTCATCTGGTGTCACAGGGAGGTGAGGACTATCCTTCTTCCTTGTTACAGAGCCAGTGGGAGCAACAGTGATGATGAGCTTCTCCATCTTTATTCCTCGCATGTTTCAATGATCAAGAACCAAGTTCAGCAGTGAACTTCTCAAGTTGATTACAACCGTCCACAACAGATGGAGCGATAGACAGAACAAACTCCTTTGGATTTCTGATAGCAGACTTCCGGTTCTTCTGAAATGCTTTGAATGCAGCTGTGCCATCATAATCAACAGTGGCAAGTCGGACTGATAGATCATCTGGGGGCATACCGAACTCAGACCCTGGGAGACTTGCTAGAAACCAGTTCTTAAGGAGATGTTTGGCCAGCTCACCAGAAGTTGTAACACCCTTCTTTTTGAGCTCCTCCTTCTGGTTGTTCCAATCGGGAAAGAGATAGAACGCACCCTGTGGGTAAGGACATGAGATGCCCATATCATGAATTCTCTGATATGCATACCTTGTGACCAGCTCATGGACAATCGCACAGTCCCGCATGTAGTCAACTAACTTTGTGTCTGTCCTATAGGCTTCAATTCCAGCATATTGTATCGGGGCAGAAACACAGGACCATATTTCGCTCCCAACTGCAATGATGCTTCGAAGGAGGGCTTTCTCGTCTGCAGGGAGTAGAAGAGTTCCAAGTCGATATCCACCCAGAGACCGGTCTTTCGAGAGACCACTGCTGATTAAGGCACCTTCAGGGTAGAACTCCGCAACACTGTGGTGCTCCTGATCTCTGAAGTGTGTCAACGCATATATCTCGTCAGAGAGGATAATCACGTTGTACTCACGAGCAACATCAACAATTTCCCGAAGCTGCTGCGCTGAGAAAGAATGTCCAGTAGGATTGCATGGATAATTCAACACTAGTACTTTCTGTTGGTCACGATCAGGTGCGTGAACCCTGATTGCCAGCTCCAATAGTTCAGGTTCTAAGCGATAAGAGTTCTCTGAAAGAGTCACGATGTGATGAACGTTTCGAGAGAGGAACCGACCCATGTGCTGGTAACTGACCCATGAAGGCGCAGGCAGAAAGATAGGACCATCCAGTGCAGTGAGGGCTGCAAACATGAGAGGTTTACTTCCCGGACCAATAACTATCTGCTTGGAAGTGTATTGCAAACCAAACATTGTCTGATAGAACTTCGATACCTGCTCCCTTAGCTCAAGGATTCCCTGGGTAGGTAGATATCTCTGGCGCCATGAGTTCTCACAGAGTGCTTTTCGAACAAGAGAATGAACAGGAAAGGGAGACTCACCAAAGCCCATGTGATAGACCTTTTCGCCACGGTCTCTAATAGCTGTGATTAGTTCGTTGATTGCTAAAGTAGCAGAAGGGACAATCTGTTTTGCGGAGAATGAAACATCCAACGACCATATACCTCCATTGTCACAAAGGGACTGATTGGTTGATGCTTTTCAAGCTACAAATAGCTTGTTGCAGTGTTCTCTTGAAATCAGCAAATACAATAGCAGGTTCAGATAATGGAAAAATGATACCGATGCTCTCTCTGCCAAAGAAAATTGGGTACTCAATGGGAAGATTTGGGCCATCTTTTTTGATAACCATGATCCAAATTAGTGCGTTCTATGTCTATGGAACAAGCTTTCAGCTCAATTGGTTCTTGAATGGCATTTCGTTGGCAGCATCATATGTGGTCATAGGTCTGACCCACTGGTTTACCGGATACTATAGTGATACCCTGAAGAGTAGATGGGGCAGGAGGAGACCGTTTGTCATCATTGGTACTCCAGGTATTGTGATATCCGCGTTCATGATCTTCGTGCCTAACTGGTTTCTCGACACAACAAATCCAGATCTCCAGATGGTCCTCTTCATCTACTATCTGACCTTCCTTTGCCTCTTCAAGTTCTTCTACGCCTTTGTAATGACTGCTCATCAGGCATGGCTACCTGAAATCACCGATGAGGCTGAGAGACCCTTTGTTTCTGGACTCATGAACACCTTCAACTTTGCGGCGGACTCTGCAGGAGGAATCATGGGTTTCATGTTGCCATTACTGTTTGTAACTGTACCAGTAAGGCAGTTGAGTGAGACTGGTTTCAGTCTTATTCTTACATTCTGTGGCATTACCCTCCTTTTCATGCTACCATCGATGCTGGTCATTCGTGCAAAACCAGGAGTCACACCTATTGTTCGTAGCCTAAAAGATGAAACTCGAGTAGCGGTCGAAAATCGAACATTCATTGGCTGGACACTTGCAGTAGGATTCCTCTCATTCACATTAATTGCAATAAACCAGTCCTTGGTAGGATTCTTGCAACAGGTAATGTTCCTAGATTCCATTGAAGCACTAGCTCCTGCAGCCCTTGCAATGCTTGGCTCTACAATAGTGTTCTTCTATCTCTGGCTTGTGGGAATTCGCAGATTAGGAAAGAGAAAGTCACTAATAATCGGACTATTGCTTCTCGCAGTGTTCACACCTATCACTCCCTTTCTGCGAGATCTTGGCTCTGTAATCGGATACACCTTCGCTGCGACATTGTTCTTTATCCCTATTGGATCAGGAATGTCAATCTACTATCTCATGAGCTACGTTGTTCCTGCGGACATTGCTCAGGTCGATGAGATTCTGACTGGAGAGAGTCGCTCGGGGATATATACTGGATTCATTGGAGTGCCTTTGAACATGTTCCAAGCTGCCTCCAGCCTTCTTCTTGGAGGAGTCATGGAATTGTCTGTCATTCTTACAGGGTCAGAGCTTGTAGGACTCATGTGGTGGGGACCGGTGTTCGCACCGTTTCTCCTAGTGGCCGCCTTCATCCTTCGTTATATTGACATTGACCCTGATTTTGAAGCACTCAAACTACAGCAAAAGAGTGGAGAGTGAGCATGATCGACTATTTGCTAGGAGCTGAACCTCTATTCATTGATGGCAATGCATCAGGCTGCCTTATTCTTCATGGAGCCGGAGGAGGCTCTGCGTGGGATCAGAAGGAATTTTCAGACATTCTGCATAAACAGACTGGAATGACCGTCTGGTTGCCATCACTAACAGGTTTTGGGACTCAGCCAGAAGACCTTCTTGAGGTCACTCTGGAGGATTGGCTATCTGATTCGCATTCGGGACTTGATCGCCTATTAGAAACCTGTCAGCAGGTCTTCATTGTGGGACACAGCATGGGAGGCGTTCTCGCACTGCTTACAGCATCAGAAAGGAGTGAGGTCAGCGGTGTGGTTACATGGGCAACCCCATATGCTGTCAAGAGTAGGCTTTTGTCCCTTCTTCCAGCCATAAACAAGATTCCACTTCTTAGACGAGCTATTCCTGAGCGGCACGAGTCACTGGCTCCGAAGTGGATACGAAATCAAGGTTGGGTGGGGTATGAATGGATTCCAACAAGTATAGGGCTCATTGCTCATGAAGCTTTGAAGCGTCTTAGGAAAGCCCTCAGTAACGTGACCTGTCCTGCATTCATTATTCAGGGTACTGCTGACGATGGGGTATCGAGAGATAGTGCCAAGAGAATCATTGATGGCTTGGCTTCAGATAGAAAAGACATGTATATCGTTGAAGGAGCTCCACATGCAATCATGAGCAACGACAAGTACAAAGACGACTTGTTCGCTCGAACAATAGAGTTCTTGCAGGATATCGAAATACGTTGAGCTCAGTTATTTTGAAGGTGCTTTCGCTTTAATTTGTTGAAGAAGGTTACCGAGTCCTGTTTTCAACCAAGAAAATGCATTTCTCACCTTTTCCCCAGTCCAAATGAGCCCCGATCTTATTCGTGAACCGAGTTGTCTAAACACACCAGGAATATTATCCGGGCTAAGCCATGCAAAGAACAGGATGAGGAAGACAACTACTCCGATTCCAGCCACCACAGCAAATTCCGTGCCTAGAGGTGTTCCTGGTGAATCAGTACCATCAGTCGACTCTTCTGTTGTGGTAGTGGTTGTTGTATCAGATGGTGGTGTATTCGTTGCAGTAGTTGATGTGACAATTACCCATCTTGTGATGGATAATCCTCTCGAACAAGTCGCAGTGACAGTAAGGTTGTCATCAACAACAGCTGAAACGCTGAATGTATCATACACCCACTCATTGGTAGACTGATTCTCGTAAGTCCTGTTCATGCAGAAGATACCATTCTTTAGTATCTCTATTGTTTCAATAATGTCATTCTTGTTTATAGAATAATGTGAAACATTCACTGCCAGAGTTTGGGACCCAAAATCATAGACGAGTTGCATATCAGAGGACTCTATTGCAGTAACAGTAGTGATTTGACCAAATCCTAAACACATTGTCAAAGAGATACTCATGACCAAGTACAGGGTCAGTTTTCGCAAACTCATCATGTTTCACATCAAAAATAGCTCATGTTATGATATAATAAGCCTATTTTGGGTCTTCCTTGAGATGTTTTAGAACTCACTCTTTCCTCTTTTTGTGGATTGTTCCGCCTCTCTCAGAAGTTGGTGCATCTCTCGAATTCGTTGATTTATCTTCGTTTTGAGGGTCTTGACACCTAACGAGTCGGTGATATCCGATGCATCCTGAAGAACAGCTAGTGCATCTTTTAGCTGACCACTATTCAGATAGAACTCTGCTATGAGCATTGCCGCCTGCATTCTGATTCCTGGCAAATCACGTTCAGTCGCATACTTTTCAAGCTTTGATAGACATCTCCCCGGAGTGATGCTTTTCTTTTCATCTTTTGATTGTTTTGCAAGCATAATCTCAGCTCTCGCGAGACCAATCGGAGTATTGTTCTTTTCCCCATAGAAGCATACGCTTGAGCCGTTCGATCCTTTTCTCAAGAGCTCTCTTTTGATAGGGATTCTCTTTTAGGTCCATCATTTTATTAAGAACCTGTATCAAGTTTGGATGAATGGCATAGACACTGTCATCGACAGACCTCTCAGCTGCGCTCATTAAGATACAGAATATGGGAATGA
>JAEORO010000161.1 GCA_016840855.1 Candidatus Thorarchaeota archaeon
CAGAAATGGGTTTATGGGCGGCACATTTAGCGAACGAAACGCTTCATTCACTGCATGTTGATGCTGAGTACTTTATAAATGATTATTATTTTCGCGAACCAATAGGAGTGGAAGACTATTGGGACACCTACGATATGGTCTTTTTTGAAATGAACTTTCATAGTAATGACATTGAATGGCTAGCATACGAATTCTGGGGGGAGTCAATCGGTGATCCTAATTGGAATTGGTGTAATTTCAAGAATGAAACCTACGACAACTTATGCGATAAGCTCCTTTACAGTGCAACATATGAAGAAGTATATGAGGCTGTAGTAGAGATGCAGAAAATCCTGCATTATAATGTACCACGACTTGTTTTGTATGAGAACATATACATTCAAGCTTATAGAAATGACAAATTCATAGGTTATGTTTCAGACCTAGTGAACCAAATCTCTGGTCCATGGACCATGAGGAAAATCCACAAACTCGATGGAACGCGTGGAGGAACTGTTCGAATTGGTACTCCTTATCAACCAGATAGGTTCAATATTTGGGATTCTAAAAATCCAACATCAGCTGCGATATTTCGCGAGCTCTGGCCATCGTTATACTCACCTGCTCCAGATTTAACGCTTCAGCCCTATATTGCTGAGAAGATGCTCAAAGAAACTCATGTAGATAATCCAGACGTACCAGTAGGACATACTCGATTCACATTCGACATCATTAGGAATGCGACTTGGAGTGATGGAGAGCCCCTTACAGCAGATGATGTGGTCTATACTCTAACATACATCACAGAGTCTCTTGCCTATGGCAATCCTGCGGCTGAAAGATTGGAGCATCTGTTTGCAGCTTATGCTCCTAGTCCATATACATGTGTGATAGAATTCTCCACAGAATCGTACTGGCATTTCTCGCATTTTGCTTTCCAATATATCATACCAAGACACATCTTCAAAGACAACATCGGCTATGATGAATGGGCTAATTGGAACCCAGTGGTTGATGCAAATGCACCTCATGTGACATCAGGACCGTTTTTATTTCATAGCTTGGACGCCGGTGAGTTTTACCAGCTAACAGCTAACCCAAGGTTTGCATATCTGGAATCAATTGTGACAGACCATCCAGTAACGACCCCAATTACCACCACGTCACTAAATGGCGATGTAATCAATCCGGTCACCTTAGCGGCAACATTGCTGGTGGGATTCTCATCTGTAGTAATTATTGTGATGGTCGCAGAGATTATTCGCAATAAGGGCAGAATGAAGACTTAGTACAATGGACCATATCGAACATTAGGACCAAAGAGTGCCGCTCGTAAATGATTGCCCGTATATGATCTCCAAGCTTCACTAATCTCCTCGGGTGTACCTTGAGCTACAACCTCGCCGCCTCCATCGCCACCATCTGGACCCAGATCAATCACCCAGTCTGCAGTTTTAACAATCTCAAGATTGTGCTCGACAATGATAATTGTGTTCCCTGCATCGACCAAACGATTCACCACTCCAAGGAGGATATGAACATCTGAAGCTGAGAGCCCTGTGGAAGGTTCATCCATGATATAGAGTGTGTTCCCAGTTGCTTTTCGTGCGAGTTCTGCAGCAAGCTTCATCCGTTGTGCTTCTCCACCAGACAAGGTTGTTGCTGGTTGCCCAAGCTGGAGATACCCGAGTCCGACATCGACTAGTGTCTTAAGTCTATCAGCAATTTTCGGAATGTCACCAAAGAACTCTAGAGCTTCATCAATCGTCAGCCCGAGTACTTGAGTGATGTTCTTACCTTTGTACGTCACCTCGAGGGTTTCTCTATCAAATCGATTACCCTTACAGACATCACAGGTCATGAACACGTCTGACATGAAATGCATCTCAACCTGAAGAACTCCACTTCCTTTACATTTCTCACATCGACCATCTCTTGTATTAAAGCTGAAACGTCCAGGACCAAAGCCTCTCTTCTTCGCTTCTGGCATTCTTGCGAACAATGATCGAATCTCACCAAATGTCTTAGTATAAGTTGCTGGATTGCTACGAGGTGTTCGTCCTATTGGTGACTGATCTACGAGAATAATTCTATCAATATATTCAGAACCATCGATTGAATCATGGTCGCCTGGAACCATGCTTGCTCTATTGATTCTCTGTGCCAAGGCTTTGTAAAGGGTTTCATACGTGAGTGAGCTCTTACCTGCTCCTGACACTCCAGAAACACAGATTACTGTACCAAGTGGAAAATCAACGTCTATGTTCTTTAGATTATTAGCACGAGCACCATGAACTGTGATCTTCTGACCATTCCCTTGACGTCTATTGTCAGGTATTGGAATCTGTTTTGTTCCAGCAAGGTACTGAGCTGTCAAAGATTTCGGATCAGCAAGAACCTTCGCTGGAGATCCTTCAGCAACAAGCCGCCCACCGTTCACTCCCGCTAAGGGACCTAGGTCGATGAGATGATCTGCTGCGGTGATTGTATCTCTGTCATGCTCAATTACCACAACTGTGTTGCCAAGAGACCTCAAATGGTAAAAGGTGTCAATGAGCTTTCCAATGTCGCGCGGGTGGAGCCCTATTGAAGGTTCATCAAGGCAGTAGAGAACTCCAGTTAGAGCAGAGCCAATCTGTGTAGCTAGTCTGATTCTCTGGCTCTCTCCACCTGAGAGTGTCATTGACGCTCTGTCAAGACTGAGATAATCAAGCCCAACGGCAAGGAGAAAATTAAGACGAGCTCGTATCTCTTTCAATACAAGTTCAGCTATCTTGAACTCTCGTTCTGTGAGTGGGATGTTCTTGAAGAACTCAGCCGCACTTTCAATCGTCATTGACGTGATTTCATCAATTGGTTTACCCGCAACTGTCACTGCAAGACTCTCAGGTTTGAGCTTTCTACCACTACAAGCTTCGCAGTTTGTCTTTCGAGAGAATTCATTGGCGATGCGATTAGCCCACCAACGTTGGTATGCTTTTTCACTGCTCTTCCCTCGGTCGAACATTCGCTCAAGCCATGGAACGATGCCGTACCATCTTCTTGTAATTTCCCAAGTCGAATCAGTACCGTGATGGACATAATGGAGAGTATATTCAGGACGCCCCCAAATAAGAGCCTCGGCTTGGGATGCATTGAGCTCACCAAATCGGCTTTCAATCGAGAATCCGAGTAGTTCACCCAAGGCTTCAATTCGTTCATTCCACCAAGGACGCTCTCCAGCATTGATACGTCGACTGATCTCATGGAGTGTCATATTCTTATTTGGAATTACGAGGTCAGGATCAATAGACATTGTCACTCCAAGACCATTGCAAACGGGACATGCGCCATCAGGTCTATTGAACGAGAACGCTTTCGGACCCAATTTCTCATATTGTATTCCACACTTTGGACACATCAACTGTTCAGCAAAAGTCAGGTCATCTGCTCCTTCTCGTGACACGATTGCCCTGCCATCACCAGTTTCGAGAGCGGTTTCCAGTGAGCCAATCAAACGCTCTCTGTTCTTCTGATTCAACTCAAGTCTGTCAACAACCACATCAATGTCATGCTTTTTCCTTGCATCTAAATCGACTTGATCGATGTCCATGACCTGTCCATCAACGCGTACACGCACAAACCCATTCTTGTGAAGACCCTCTAGGCACTCCTCATGTTTTCCTACCTCACCGCAAACAACAGGCGCCAGAATATGAATTCGCTGTCCTCCGTTTTCATCAAGGAGAAGTCGTGCAGCAGACTCAGCAGTGAGTTGCTCCATTGGAAGACCGCAATTCACACAATGAGCGATTCCTATGTTTGCGTAGAGGAGCCTAAGATAATCGTGGATCTCTGTGCTTGTTGAAACCGTTGACCGTGGATTCTTTGTGCGGCCCTTCTGCTCAATTGATATTGCTGGAGGAAGACCTGTAATCTTCTCGACCTTTGGCTTGTCAAGCCGCCCGAGGAATCTTCGAGCATATGAGCTAAGACTCTCGACGTAGCGTCTCTGTCCTTCTGCGAAGATTGTGTCCAAGACGAGGGTTGACTTTCCAGACCCACTGGGACCAGTTACGACTACTAGACGGTCACGTGGGATGTCTACATCAATTGACTTGAGGTTATGTTCCTCAGCTTTCCGTACACTGATGTAGCCAGTCATTTTGTAGACCTCCCCTCGCCTGCGATGGTCACGGTTGACTGTTTAGTCGAAGATACTTTATCCGGATTTGCAGGTTCTAGAAGCTCACGAAGATATTGTCCAGTATAGGACTCATTACATGCAACAATATCTTCAGGGGTTCCTTCTGCAACGAGATAGCCTCCATCATCCCCTCCTTCTGGCCCGAGGTCAATGACCCAGTCCGCAGTCTTGACAACATCAAGCTGGTGCTCGATGACCAAGATGGTATTCCCTAGATCTACAAGTCGGTGAAGGACTTCTAGTAGTTTCTTGATGTCTGCAAAGTGTAAACCTGTGGTTGGCTCATCAAGCAGAATTAGAGTCTGTCCTGTCGCTGGTCTTGATAGGAATTTGCTTAGCTTGATACGCTGAGCTTCACCGCCAGATAGCGTGGTTGCAGGTTGTCCTAATTTGACATAACCCATGCCCACCTCACATAGAGTTTCGAGCCTGCGATGCACTGAGGGGATGCCTTCAAAGAATACTACTGCCTCATCAATCCGCATGTCGAGGATGTCAGCGATGTTCTTCCCCTTGAATCTCACCTGAAGGGTTTCTCTGTTGTAGCGTCGTCCCTTACACTCGCTGCAGGTGACTTGTACTGGCGGGAGGAACTGCATCTCAATGACCTCCACTCCAGCTCCCTTACAGGTTTCACAACGCCCGCCCTTCACATTGAAACTGAATCGACCAGGTTTGTATCCGCGTATCAGTGACTCAGGAAGACTCGAGAAAAGGTCTCGTAACGGAGACCATAGACCTACGTAGGTTGCCGGATTAGAACGAGGAGTCCTTCCGATAGGACTCTGATCAATGACGATAACCTTGTCCAGTTGCTCGACGCCCACAATCTCGTCAAACTTGCCGGGCTTAGCTTCAGCATTATGGAATCGTCGTGCAAGCTCTCGCTGAAGTGTTTCAACAATCAATGAAGACTTTCCGGAGCCTGAAACCCCAGTTGTCGAAACAAACATCCCAAGGGGTATTCGTATGTTTAGGTTCTTCAAGTTGTTATGCTTGCACCCTCTGAGTTCAATGAATCGTCCGTTTGGTTGTCTTCGATGCTCAGGAACTGGTATCTTCTCATCACCCCTGAGATACCGAGCTGTGGTGGACTTCTTTGATTTCAAGACATCATCAAGAGTTCCACAAACAACAACCTCACCACCCTCTGAACCAGCCCCTGGTCCCAAGTCAACGATATAGTCTGCTGTGCGAATAGTTTCCTCATCATGCTCAACAACAAGGACATTGTTACCAAGATCTCTGAGTCGGAGTAAAGACTTCAGAAGTCGAATATTATCGCGACTGTGAAGACCAATTGATGGTTCGTCGCAAACATAAGTCACTCCAACAAGATTCGATCCAATCTGACTGGCCAGTCGTATTCGTTGAGCTTCACCTCCAGCAAGACTGGGAGCAGACCTATCAAGAGTGAGATACTCAAGTCCTACATCCTCTAAGAACCCAATCCGTCCTAGAATCTCACGAAGAATAGGTTCTGCTACTGGTTTTAATCGAGGTTCTACTTTAGCCTTCTCAAAGAACTCTCGAAGAGCTTTGATTGAGAAGCTGTTTACCTCTGTAATGGATTTTTCATTGAAAGTGACAGCTTGTGATTCAGGTCTCAATCGACTGCCTTGACAAACGGGGCATGTTTGTGCAGACATATACTTCTCCAAAATGCCTCGACCATATTCAGACTTCGTTGTCTTGTAGATTCGTTTAGCACGCTCAACCCATCCCTCAAAGGGTCTCTTGAATGTCCCCTTGTACTGCACTTCAAACTCCGGATTGTCACCCTCCCAAGTGGCTTCGAACTTCCTTGAGCCTGAACCATATAGAAGAAGGTCTTGCTGCTTCTGGGTCATGTCTTTCCAAGGTGTGTCCATGGTGAATCCATATTTCTCAACAATATTCTTTGTAAAGACACGTTTGAGCTTCCATTGGTCCGTCTGAAAGAGACCAGTGTTTAGCGACCGATTCGGGTCTGAGATGAACAGGTCAGGGTCGAACTCACGAATGACACCGATTCCTGTACAATTTGGACAAGCACCCTGAGGAGTGTTCCAGCTGAAGATACGCGGCTCCATCTCAGGAAGACTGATTCCACAGTCTACACAAGCGAATTGCTCTGAAAGGGTAAAATCTCCATCAGGCGTGACAATTGTGACAACCCTCTCAGCCATATTTAGAGCGGTTTCCACGGCCTCAGAGATGCGACCACGCTCGGACTCCTTTACTGCAAGCCTATCGATGACCACCTCAATTGTGTGCTCGAAATACCTATCGAGAGACATTCCCTCTTCCAGCTCAGTCAGCTTTCCATCAACACGGGCCCGGATAAAGCCTTTCTTGAGGAGGTCTCGGAACTCCTTCCTGTACTCTCCTTTCCTCCCTCGAACGATGGGAGCAAGAATCATGATACGCGAACCTTCTTTGAGGTTCAACACTCGATCGACCATCTGTTGAGAGGTCTGAGGTTCTATCTTTTTCTTACACTGTGGACAATGAGGTTCTCCCACTCGGGCATATAAGAGTCTGAGATAATCATAGATTTCTGTGATTGTTCCAACACTCGATCTCGGATTCCTACTCACACTCTTCTGGTCAATAGATATTGATGGCGAGAGACCTGTCATAAGGTCAACTTTAGGTTTCTCAAGCATCCCCAGAAATTGACGTGCGTAAGGAGAGAGGGATTCCACAAATCTTCGTTGACCTTCGCTATATATTGTGTCGAAGACGAGTGAGCTCTTCCCAGAACCAGAAAGTCCTGTGACAACTGTAAACGTATTCTTAGGGATAGTGACATCGATATGCTTCAGATTATGTTCAGCCGCACCCATGACAATGATAGATCTGGGGCCATCTGCCTCAGTATCAGTGGCTCCATTGTTCTTATCTGCTGCCGAATTCACTATTCCATTCCCTCAATTCTCTTCCTGAGACTAGCAATCTGATCACGAAGTCGAGCAGCTTTCTCAAATTCCAGATTCCTTGCAGCCTCCTTCATCTGCTCCTCAAGGTCGATGATGTAGTCAGCTAGCTCATCTACTTCGAATGGATCAAAGTCCTCAAGACTTGTCTGGCGGGTCTTCTCCGGTGTTTTGATTCCCTGAGCAATGTCTTGAATTGACTTGATAATTGACTCAGGCTGAATGCCATGCTCTTCATTATACTTCAGCTGATATGATCGCCGACGGTTTGTTTCATCAATGGCGGTCTGCATGGCAGTGGAAACATGATCCCCATATAGGATGACTCGACCGTTTGCATTACGAGCTGCACGACCCATAGTTTGAATGAGCGCCCAGTCAGTCCTGAGGAATCCTTCCTTATCAGCATCGAGGATGGCAACCAGACCCACTTCTGGCAAGTCAAGGCCCTCTCTTAGAAGATTGATTCCTACGAGTACATCAAACTTGCCTTGTCGCAGTTGACGTACTATCTCAATTCGTTCCACAGTTCCAATATCTGAGTGAAGATATCGTGCCTTGACTCCTGCCTCAACGAGATACTCACTCAACATCTCAGATGTCTTTTTTGTTAGTGTAGTTACAAGAACTCGGTCACCCATCTCAACAGACTTATTGATCTCACCGAGTAAGTGGTCAACTTGCCCTATAACGGGTCTGACTGTTATTGCGGGATCAAGGAGTCCGGTAGGCCGAAGGAGCTGTTCTACAATCTGCTGACTTTTCTGGCCCTCATATGGACCGGGAGTCGCACTTGTGTAAACAACGTGTTTCATGTACTTTTCAAACTCATGAAACCTCAGAGGTCTATTATCAATGGCAGAAGGAAGTCTAAAACCATAATCGACTAAGTTCTGTTTTCGAGAAAGGTCCCCATTATACATACCTCGTATCTGAGGTATTGTCATATGACTCTCATCGATAATCATCAGAAAGTCCTCAGGAAAATAATCGAGAAGGGTGTATGGCTTCTCACCAATGGCTCGACCATCGATGAATCGAGAGTAGTTCTCAATACCTGAACACATCCCTGTTTCCCTGAGCATCTCAATATCGTACATTGTTCGTCTCTTGAGTCGATCAGCTTCTACAAGTTTGCCCTGCTTCCTGAACCATTCGACACGTTCACGCATCTCCTGTTCTATTGGTTCGAGAGCTTTGATGATGGTTTCATGTTGAGCTATGTGATGTTTAGCTGGGAACAACTCAATCCAGTTGGGTTCATACAGTCTTTTGGACGTCAATCCTTCCAAGACAGTGAGTCGCTCAACTCGGTCTCCATCTAATTCAATTCTGATACTGTTTTCTGAGCCTGCAGGATAGACATCAACGACATCACCACGAACTCGGAAGATGCCGGGCTTGATTTCCATATCATTTCGTTCATACTGCATAGCCACCAGACGTTCCAATATCTCCCGCCTATCGATCTGATTGCCACGTTCAAGAAACATCCTGAAGTAATCATATTCGCTCGGATTTCCCACACCATAAATACAGGAAACTGAGGCTACAACAATTGTATCTTTTCGAGCCCTCAAAGAGTGCGTCGCAGAATGACGAAGTCTTTCAATCTCTTGATTGATATCCGTTTCTTTCTCAATGTACATGTCCTTACTAGGAACATAAGCTTCTGGCTGGTAGTAGTCATAGTATGAAACGAAGTATTCAACACCCGCATCTGGAAAGAACTGCTTATACTCAGAGGTCAGCTGAGCAGCCAATGTCTTGTTATGAGAGATTACAAGCGTTGGTTTATTGTATGTTTCAATAACATTCGCCATTGTGAATGTCTTGCCAGAACCAGTGACCCCTAGTAGGGTCTGATGTAGCAGACCATTCTCGAGACCCTCCACTAGTTTCTCAATGGCTTGAGGTTGATCGCCAGTGGGTTTGAATGGAGCCTCTAGTTTGAAATCACTCATCTACTCTGACCTCGACCATTCAGGACTGCACACTCCTGACTGTAAGTAACCTTTACGGTACCTGCCACGCCTCGACAGCATTCTGTGAAATACACTAGTACATGGATTTTCTCGACCACCATCATCCATCCCAATGTACTGACTCGACCGAGAGAGATTGTCGAAACTAACACAGAGAGCTTTGTCGACTCGTAGAGTCGAAGGACTCCTCTATTAATCTTTGAAGCTCGGTTACTCCGAGAGAGGCAGGGTTTCTTTCTTACTGAAGGATAACTCACACCTTCTGAATCTTTATAGGTCTATGGAAAAAGAAGCAAACAGTGATTTCTCTTGAGTAACTATGTCTGGACCCGAGTACTCATACCGATGATCATTGGTTTTGGTGTCACATTTCTCTTCATTTTCATCATGTTTGAAGCATTCGGAATTTCAGAGTTGGTCTGGCCAATCCTTTTCCCGATTCTAACAACTACATTTGTGACCTTCTTCGTTGTGTTTTGCATCATCGGGCTTGCATCAGGTAAAGCATTCAAAGTTCCAAGCGATCAAGAGATGGCTAAACTTACCTCATATCCGCGATATCGTGAGCATGACGGTGCTATTACTGAATATCCCACCTATGATAGCCTCTCAACTGGAGCTGTATATGTCATTCCTCTATATTGTCCTCATTGCATGAATAAGTTAGAGCTCAGTAAAGCTGAGTGGATAGGTCCAAATGAGCTTACATGTCAGAATTGTCAAAGCATTGTTCAGGTCGGTGTGCGAGAGAATTTTTAATCGATGGAGATTTGAACACAATTGAAAAATGAAGAAACTTGGGACACAGAGGACTGGCTTAGAAGTGCCAAACAAATCCTTGAGTGGATTTCAGCAGTGAATCCAGACCAACCATTGATGTTTCTTGTACGACACTCACATCGAGACACCCTTCAGAATCACGATGAGATGGTGAGTGGAGGTCTAACTGAACTCGGAAAAAGGATGTCCTTTGAGCTTGGCAAGAGGATTGCTCGAAAGGGTAAGATGCATATCTTCACGAGCTTTGTACCAAGATGTTTTGAAACAGCAGAGGGTATTGCTGAAGGTTTCACTCAACAGGGAGGGGAGGTTATTGATATCGACCCGTTACCAGCCCTAGTTGGACCTCAAATTATTGAGAGAGAAGTCTGGACCAATCTTCATCCCGATGGGAGAAATGTCACAGATTTTGTAAACAGATGGGTGGATGATAGTTTTGGTGACCGAATGGAACCATTTCATCAGTATCGAGATAGATTGATGGCTGATACAGTGGACAGGATATTAAAAGAGAAAGAAGCTATTACTCATGTACATGTCACTCACGATCTTGCGATGATGTGTACAAAAAGGATTCTTCTCAATAGACCACTAGTAGAAGATGATAGAGAGCCCTTCCTAGGAGGTCTGGCTTTGACATTCTCAGATTCAGGAGCTCTCATCTTCGTTAAGGGAGAGAAGAAACCATATTATCTCAATAATCGATGATTGATCAGATGCAAGTTTCTATTGATAACTTGGAGTTGTGTCATACTTCTCGGATGGCTTGATTGACGCAAGCGCAGCTGCAATGATAACTAACACTGGACCAAGCAATAGACCTGCCCAGAGGAATGGAGATATCACACCTATTACAAGCAATCTCAAACGATTATTGCGTTGGCTCTTCCAACCATTAGTGAGAACAATTCGTAATGTGAAGAATCCTAGGAGAAGTGGTATCATTCCAAAGATTGCGGTTATAACCATCTGCGCATTTATTGCTGTTAATGAAGCAATTACCATCTGATAGAAGATTGTTATGCCACTACCAAAGAATAGCACTGCGCTTAGGGCGCCTAGCCATGAAACAATATTTCCTAGTTCCACCAGGTCATTCCTCTTGTACAAAAGATAGGCTAAACCAATTATGATGCTGATAATCATTGGAGCCAAAATCAGAAACAGGTTTTGACCATTCCATTGATGTATAGTCATGACGCTGAAAGGTACAAGTAACCATTCAACCAGAGTGAAAGATTCAACATAACCAAGAGCAACAGAAAATGGACCACCTTCATCATTTTCGAAGATAGCAAAATAGTACTCACCAGTTTCCACAACTTCCATGTCAACATCAATGAGTGCATAGAAACTTGTAGGAGTGAACCCTTCGTACTCAGGAGTTGCGGGTTCGCTATTGAAAATTATTACGCCTGCTGATTCCGGAATTTCTAGATATTCAGGAATTGAACTGGAATTTGTAAGCCCAGGACCCATCAGAGCAATGGAGGGCTGAAACTCATCTGGATTTTCAGTAACAGGGATTGAAAGCAGCATTCTGATTCTTTCGCCAGCCTCTATCTCAAATCCAAAATATCTTGGCTCTCGACCTTCATGCAATTCTGAATAAATCACCCAACTTTTCGTAGGATCTTCAATGAAGAAAGCTGTTTCCAATGTTTCACCATCTTGAGTGGATACTGGAACATGGCCAGCAATTGGGTAAATTAAAATGGACAATGTAATAATAATACTGAGCCCATAAAATAGTCGTTTCATAAAAGAATAGTTAACAATTGTTAATATTACTCTTTTGGTGGGGTCAATATCTGGTCTACGAATTTTTGAAAAAGAATATTTGCTCTCATATAGAATCAGAAGCTAGTGGGTGGTTGAACCAGAAATGCGCGAAGTGACAATATCAACAGAGAAGGACCTATTTTTACCAGGGGACCTTGTTAGTGGACACGTCCTTGTTAGAACGGATAAAGGTTTCACATGCAATAGAATTGTTTTGAAGCTCCGTGGAAAACAGTACACTCACTATCAAGCAGGAAAGGCTCATGTTAGTGAAACTCATGAGATTCTAAGTAAAGACATCCCAATCTGTGACGGAGGACAATTTTACTCCGGGGATGAGAGATTTGAATTTGAATTCAGACTTCCTGAGAAAATTCCACCAGTCCACACTGGTCTTCATGGAATGATTGACTATACGGTTCAGGCAGTTGTCGAAATTGACCGAGCATTGGATCCAAAATCAAAGATTGAACTAATTGTGAAATCGCCACATCCAAACTATATTCCTGAGCCTATTCCCGAACCAATGCCAATCAGAAAAGAAACAGAATATCTACAAGCTGAAATTCCAACAAATATTCTTAGACCCAAAAAGGGATTTGTAGTTAGATTTCTTGTGCTAGAACGATCTCGTGTAAAGGGGATTAGATTAGACATCTTAAGAAAAGAAGATGTGATTTGTAGAAGCCGTAAGTTAGACTCTAAGATTGTGATAAGTGAAAAACATATACCAATAACAAACAACGATTTCGAACGGTGGATTGAGGAAACGATACATCATGATTGGAGTACAGTGATTCCTTTTGAGAGTAAACTCATCAACACGTCGCTTGTTCTCAAAGTGGTATTAGAGGTTGGACTGTCAATTGACCCTTTTATCGAGTTCCCATTGCGGCTTTCTGGAGAGAAACCTAAAGAAGACCCATCAGACGATTTTACTGATATTGACTTAGGCTGGTAGATAGTCTACTTATGTGGAAATCAAGCGGTTGAATCCTCCCTAAAGAAGTAATCCAGAGGAAGAGTTACTCCAAAAGCAGAACCTGCTTTTAATTGAGATTCGATTCGGTCTGGCAAGCTTGGATGCTTTGTTAGTGAATAGACAGTACGCATAGGAGTTTCAGCAAGATGGATGTGAACCTGAGCTGAACTTGCTAAAGCTTTTCCAACCGGAGGTGTTTCCGTTTTAGTTCCTTTGATTTGTGTTGAGATGAGGGTGACCAGGTCATGCCTCAGTGTGAAAGCATTGATTCTTGCGGATAGGTGAGTCATCTGTCTTGTTCTATCGACATCTAAGCCCTCGTTGATAAAGAGGTCAACCAAACCAGGAAGGATTAGCATTTTTGCTGGCACCCTGTCAAAGAATTCATCGAGATGATTAATGATTAAGTCATAGGTCTGAGTCGAATTGAATGCCCGAGAAATATAGATCATCTCCATCACCGCCTCTGGCTCGAGTCCAAGCTGGAAAGAAAAGTCCCTCAACTTAACAAGATCCATCATATTCGAACTATCAATCATGACTGTCGGACTAGAGAATCCACCTCGTGAAAGAGGAAGTTGAGCATGAACAGCTGCTTTAAGGAGATTATACTGCAAATTGTCAGAACCATAAAGAAGGTAGATAAGTCCGGTTTCAAATCCCCCATCGAGTAGACTGTCTAATGCTGGGGTCCCTGTCTTACACATGACTCTCTGAATTTTATCAGCAGTCTGAAATGGCGTCAATAGCATTTCAGTCAATCCCGTTTTTCTTCTCTAGAAAACATAAGACAAAGATGGACTAGAGAGATTTGATTGGTAGATTTACAGTCTAATACACAGGAATGAGAAGCCGCTACATTTTGTAGGCACGATCTAAAACTTTCTTGTAGGACCTTATTAGGAAAAAAAGGGGACTTTTGTGTTTCAGAGCATTCTTCTTATTAGCGATGCAAGTATCATCCTACAAATGAGAAGAACCTGCGTATCGTTTCAGCATGTTTTCCTGGAAAGATTATGTGATGGTTTGCTAATGAACGCTCCAAGAAATAATCCACCTTCTCGTCTAACTTGACCCGAATCTGTGTCCGACACCCAGTATCATTTACCAAGTTCTCGATAATGACACCATCAGAAACCCAATACTCACTCAAGTCCTCTCCAAAAACCTTGAAAACAGTGATAGGTTGATGTGCGAAGGTTCCACGTATTCCAATACTCAACCCAGTTTCAAAATGAGAGGTGATCTCATATTTTTCTGTTAGCGACATAGGAACTGTGCAATGTGCAAATATTGCAGTATTTTCTCTTTCTTCAACATGAATTACATTCGACATAAAGCCTAATTGACCTGTGAGCATTCGCCCCAGCATCATTGTGAAGGTTGCTGGAATATCACCCTCGCATCCAGCGGTTGATTCCATTATGTCATTAAGAAGTGAGAGAGCAAAACATCCAGACACACTTGTTTCCATTAGGAGACTGAAGCATTCAACGGTGACTGCATTCAGTTTGTGTTTACGTACTAAATCAATGAGAGCTTGAGCCACTAGACCAGCCTTTCGAAGCTCATCATCGGTAGGAGTACATGATGTAGAGGATTGTTTGAATGAATCTGAATGATCTGTTTTCCCAGTTGACTTTGCAGACTCAATGAGTGTGTCAAGTGGAAGTTGCTTTGTAGTGAAACCCCACCGATTTTTCACCATAGCCACATTAACATGTGATGCGATAAGCCAAGAAGAAGGTTGACCTATAATACCAATACTACTTGCCTCTAATTGGTTAAGTATCTCAACAAAAACGCACCACTCAGAAATCATCTGAATAAGATCAGGGAGTGAAGAATGGACTATCCTTGTTTCAATATCTCTTTGCTCAAGATATGATCTAATCTCCATAGCAGCTGGGAGGGAATTGCGAAGGTCATAGCTGAGAATAATCACTGGAGGAGGAATAGGATTTTTCAATAAGAATTCTGCAACAATATTCTCAGTCCCGCCTGTTCCAATGAACAGATAGTTCTTGTCAGTCTTTTGTTCGAATTGAAAATCTGTAGGTTCGATAATCTCAGCTTTGGTTAGTGAAAACTGATTGATCACCTGTTCCTTAGTGCCTTCAGGTGAGAGAGGTGAAAAGAATGGGATTATCTTTAGTTTCATGGAGAAGAAGATACAGGGCTCTGCTATAAAAGTGCGGTTTATTAGATGGATAGCAGCGGTCAAAGGGTCACTGATTGTGAGAGCAAATCGAGAAGGCGATCCCAATTGGTTGTGACACCTATAAACTATGATGCATTTCAGGGCAAGAGAAGAAAATTAGTTGCTCTCTTTTGTTTCATGCTCTCTTCAGCCATCATAGCTGGTATCATGGTGTTCGTTGATTCATATTCAATTGAAACTTGGAATTCCTGCACTGATGTCGGCCCTGTTTCTTTTGTAGCCATAGGGACTGGGATTGACAACAGAATGAGTTCTGTTCAAGAGATTTCAGGAATTGAAAAAGCTGCTGCAATTCGTGGATCACCCATCTATCTTGCATCAAGAGCACTGGGGCTGTGGTGGCAAGCTAACACTTTTGCCTTGGGATATGATGAAGAATTCATCGAAGCATTCCCCACCATATTCATTCTCATAGAAGGGAGATTTCCAGCGAACGGATCTGAAATAGCTATTTCAACTCTGACCGCACATCGGCTCTATGTTGATGTTGGAGACCAAGTCAATTATTCCTTTACTTCAAATAATCCCGAAAATCCATCCTATAGACCTACAATCGTTTCAGGACTCTTTGAACACGGGGAAACAGGTTACGCCAATTCATTTTACTATATTCGTGGACATACACTCGTACATTCCTCGTTAAGTAGCTCCCTGACTGCGAGCTTCATCTATGCAAATGCTGATAGAAACAAAGTTGTAGCTTACAATCCTGCACAATCTCTTGCTTATCTAAATAGCATTGATGAAGAAATTAGGGAACTGGACCCATTATATGGGCGGACAGGAACATCTCAATATGTCATCATTAATTTCCTTTCTGATGGGATTGAAGATTATATGGACTATCTGAGGGACCTTCGGACATCTCAGATTATCAGAAGTGGCGGTTTAATACTCCTTGAACTTGCAGTCATTTACTTAGCTATCAATCATGTCTGGAATGAAAGGGATTATGAAGTCAGCATATTGGTTGCGAGAGGAGCTTCTCAGTTTCGAGTTAATGCTACAATCAGCATTGAAATCGTTCTAATGGCAATGATATCAATTTTGCCGGGATATGTAACAGGTCTCATAGTCAGTAGATTTGCGATTGCATCAAATGGATTCTTTGCAATAGATTTTCAGAAAATCTTTACAGAGCCACTTTTGATTTCTCTTGATGGACTACTCTATTCACTCATTGCCGGAATGGTTCTACCTCTTGTGGTCTTAGCCATATATCAAATGAGAGGGTCCATTACAATTACAGTTGGAGATAGGACCGGTAGACTAGCGAGAATAACAAGAGCATTGAGTTTTATCAGAGGTGATGTGGCTCTTCTTACTTTGAGTGCAGCTTTTCTTATCGCGCTTAATTTAGAGGGCACTGCTGTCGCACGTGATCCATTTCTATATACAATTCTAGGTATCCTGCCCTTCACTTTGTTTTTCGGTCTAACAAGTCTTGCACTCAAGGGACTAAAACGAGGTGCTAATCGTTTGTCTCGAGTCTTTGGTGTCATAGTTGGACAGATACCAGCTTCTATAGGCATTAGAAGGATAAACAAAGCAACAGCATCATCTGGACCCCTCATTATCGTTCTTGTTTTGGCCATGAGTCTTGGTTGGAACTATGCGATAAATGATGCAACTCTTCCCTATACGAGAATGAACCAATCCAGATTTGCAATAGGAGGTGACCTAGCATTTCACCTCGATTCAGACAAATCACAACAATGGGGATCATTTATTGGAAATATCACTAGTGCCATTCCTTCGTCAACAGGGAGCCTCATAAGTAAATTATCTCTCTCACTCTCTACTGGTACCGAGGGTACGTTTGATTTTATTGCGATAGATCCAGACGAGTATTCACATGTGGGATATGATTCTGTTGGAGATAGACTAGATGAATCAAGTCTTGGTGTCTTAATGGAACAGCTCGCAATAATGGAGTTTGGTGCTATTGTCACACAAGATATTGCAGAACAATATGTTCTATCAACTGGGGGTCTCTTGAGAGCATTTTGGAGGAATCAAACTGAACTCGCAGCGCTTGAATTCAATATAATAGGAATTGTTGAAGCACTTCCAGACACATTGACATTTGAAACTGGATACAACCCTTACCCGGGCATCGCTTGGACCTATAGTGTGGGAATAGGAAAAGTTTGGGTGAACAGGGAAGATGTCGATCTAATCTTCTCAAACGGAGATGATGTTGAAAATGTATACTGCATGAGAGTTGAAGACCCATTCTATGCGACTCTCATAACTGAAGATTGCCTTGATAATGCATGGATGAATGTACTTGAAAATCATAAGTGGGTATCAGCTGCTCGCGAAGTTGAGAACTACATATCACAGGATATCTATATTCTCGATCGTTCTTCAGACACTCTGATGACGATTGTTAGCGTAGGAGCTATTTTTGGAGCATTCATAGTCTATGCAATAGAAGGGATAAAGTCTAGAAAACGTGAGATAGCGCTTTTGAGATCTTTAGGATCCGAGAGAACTCTCATAATAAGAATACAGGCATCAGAGATGCTTGTCCTTCTTTTGATCAGTATTTTATTACTTGGACTGTTCACACCTGTTCTATCAGTAAATTCTCTACTAGCTGCAGTCAGGATATATGGCGGTGTAACATACATCTATCCTTCTCCTGTAACTATTCTTGCTCCATGGTTCTTGATGGCGGTAATTCTTTCATTCTTTGTACTCTGTGTTGTAATCTTCATTGGGCTTGTAGCAGGGTTAAGTTCACGAGTCAATCTTAGTGAGGCACTAAACAGCACTTGGACTGAGGCTGGCCCATATATGGAGGGAACGTAATGTTTCTTGTATCCAGACTTACATCACAGAGTCCTCAGGTCTTAGCAACCTTGATTATGTTTTCACTTTCAGCAGGAGTCCTGGGTGGTGTATTATTCTATATAGACAGTACAAGCTCAAACGTGCTTGAAGAAATGACTCAAGGCATCCTAGTCGATATGGAGGTTCAGTGCACTTCTGAGTTCTATAATACGAATGCGACGACTATCGAGGAAATCGCAGATATTGTAGATAACCAGAATCTGGTGACTAACACGGAAATAGTAACTATTATCGATAGTTGGGATGATGAGTTTCCTGAAAGCAGATTCAGGAAATATACATACCTTGGCGTGGAAAATTCAATCTTTAATGAATTCCCAAAAGTAATTCAGCTGGTAACTGAGTCTGTAAGTCTAAATGACACATCATGTTACTTGGAACAACAATGGGCGAGTTATCTTGGACTAGAGGTTGGAGATGTTTATGTTGCCGAGATGTTAGCTCCTGATGAAAATTACACAATGCAGCGATATAATGCATCTTACTTGGTTGTAGGCATATTCACTACCACCGCTTATAGTAATCGACGTGATTCCAGCGGGAATCCAATTACGTCACTTCGTATGGTCACAACTCGCGAGGGGCTTGTTTCAGAATTTGCCAATGTTGGCTTGCGATCAACGAACAATCTTTTCTTCAGTGTTTGGACTAAGTTTGACTCCAGCTTCATCATTCACGGCAGTCCGAGTCTTGTCGAATCATCCTTATCAGATGTGAAAAAGAGAATAGAACAACGCACACTTCCCTATGCGAGAGTGACTGATTTCGAGATTCTTGGTATCGTCTATGGATACAACACTTGGGCGTCTACAATGACTGTCATCTCTCTGGCATTTTCAATCCCAAGCATCGTTATGGGAGTGATGCTCTTGTTCTACAACTCGAAAATAATGGAAGACCGACGTAGACGAGACACAGGCACTTTAATCACGAGAGGGTCGTCAGGATGGCAGTCATTTAGTTGGATCATATCCGCAGCCCTTGTGACAGGAGTATTTGGTAGTGTTGGAGCGATTATAACAGGTGCAGTCGCAGCTATACTCTCAGGTGGCGTAAGGCAGCTTCTAGTCTTTGGTGAGAAAGAACTTTCAACATTCAGTTTATTGCTTGAACCGACTTCGATTGCCATTGTCTTCGTCTTCTCCTTTATTGTTGGCTTTGCTATATCGTTGCCATCAGCAATCAACGCGCTCCTTATGACTCCAGATGAGGCTCACTCTGTGGTCGAGAAACAATCGCTAGCAGGAAGGGAATTAATTAAGCCACCTGTAGCAGAAATCATAGGATTCATCGTATCTGGAATTCTACTATTTCCGCTTCTATCAACGCTTGGGTCAGGTGGAGTTCCACCAACTGAAATGATGCTTTTTTCGATATTAGTTATTGCAATGTTTGGTATCTTTATTGTTTCAATATCAAAAATCCTATCGATACCAACTTCATTCGTCAAATCGAAAGCACTCAATCTATTCCATAGTGCATCCCGAGCTGTAGGAGCACGGATGATATCTAGGAATGCCATCTTAGCGAAGAAAAGCGAAGCTATGGGAGTAATGTTCATTGGGCTAGTATTTACCGCTGCATTCTTTTCAACACTATCATCAGCAACTGGTTCGAGTCACATGGAAGAACTGTTTATGTATAATGTTGGAGCGGATATTGTCATTAACGTAAATGAAAACCTCAGGAATGTCACCAATAACATCGTGGATGAAATCAAAACCATTGAAGGTGTTAACAGTGCAAGCGGCTTACTGAAGATTTATGGTCGTGCATTGTATCTTCAAGCAATTGAGTTACATGAACCAGTTTTAGTTAATATGTCACTGCCGATTTATGCTATTGATCCCGCGAGTTGGATTCATAGTGTTTTCCTATTACCATATTTCACAATCAGTGGAGATCCGTTTGAGTCAATCCCACTTATTGCGGCCGAAGAAAGTAATGTTGTAAGCTCGTTCATGCCAGTGCAACAATATGTAGCAGGACAACCGGTGTATAATAATTCTGTCAATGTAGTCATCCAAATTATTGATCAAGAATACCCACTTGATTGTTCTATTGTGGATGTGATGTCTACTGATTACGTGATAAGAAGTGTGAGCTACTTCCCAGGAGAACCAGATGTTCGTGATTTTCTTATCATGAATATTACCTACGTCCAGGCAACTCTCAATACGACTCGTGTAAACAAGATTTTTGTTGACCTTGCAGCTGATGCAAATTATACCAAGGTGATGGAGGATATCAGAAGTATCGGTAATTTCACTTCTGAAGAATTACGCTCAGCGCAAGCAGACATAGATAAAGTTCTAGATTCAAGGACTGGTCAATCAGTGTATGGAGTCTATACTCTGAACCTGATATTTTCACTCATTTACCTGACTGCAGGGCTCATGATCATTTCGATAGTGAAAAATCGACGACTTCAGAAACAATTCTCAATACTTAGGGCACTTGGAACACCCAATTCCTCAATCATGCGCTCAGTCCTTATGGATGTAGGAGTGAGTATGATTCTTGGTATTCTGATAGGATTGATTATCGGAATGTTCTTGTCTCTTCTATTGCTTCAAATTCCTCTTGCTTTTCTTGGTATTACAACAGAAATTGTTTGGTTTCAACTTCCAGTCATCTTAGTCTTGCCACTACCATTTCTTATAGGAATTATTCTCTTGAGCATTCTTTCAGCATTTACGACTACCTATATAGCTACAAAGAAGAGTCTTGAAAGCAACCTAGCAGATGATTTCAGACACAATGAATAGCTATCGTTTCAGCCTTTTGAAGCAGAATGAGTAAAAATCCCATAGCTCTTGATCATTTGGTGTTTTTGAGATTAACAACTGGAGCAATTCAATCGCCTCGGGTTGAGCATTTCTCGATGAGTATAGTGCTGCCAAATGACGTGCAGTGTGTTTGTCACTCGGATCTAGCTCCATCGACATTCGATAAGCTTGCTCTGCTTCAGACAATCTGCCTTCCTGTCTAAGAAGATCACCCCAGATTGTCCAAGTCCAAGCGTTTGAGGTATCGATATCAAGAGACTTCTCGATAGCATCTGCCGCATCGCTTGCACGATCAGACATCATGTAAACCAAGGCTAATGAATTCCACATTGTCGTATTTTGGGGCTCAAGCATCATCGATCTCAAGCACGCATACTCAACACCAGGCGATGGTTTGACCTCTTTAGAGGTTTCTGCCCTCAGTAGTGCTTCTTGGAAATGTCCTAGTATATTCTCATCTTCTATATCAGACTCCGACAATGTTCATACACTTCCATCTTCTCATATGCGTTCCATCACGGACCATCATAGTAGATTCTAGCCAGCTCTACCAGCAGTGTTAGCTCACGTTTCTCTTTCTCCTTAAGCTCTTCAGGCGTGTGCTTGGTTACTGGCTGTTTTGCCTCTGCTGCCATTTTGTCTTGCATCCTACAGTCTAAATTTGACTGCAGTTTTGTGAATGATACAATAATATTCAAAATATACGTTTAATACATCTAGACAACAAGAAGCCAGTAAATGATTGAAGAAACCATCAATTAACTGGCTTTCGATTATTAAGTGTTATAAAACCCCATTTTTTATTTTAAATTGTTTTATAATCGAATTTTGTATATGGCTGTGGTCAAAAGTGCAATTATAACATGAAAAAATTGCTAGTATGTTTCAAGGAGTTCGCTAATTCTCTGCAATGCAGGTTCGAGGTACTCTTTATCGCTGCCAAAGCCAATTCGTATAAAGCCGGGCATGTTAAAGTGCTCACCAGGTGAAATAAGCACTTTCTTTTCATCTCGGACTCGCAAGACAAAATCCAACGAATTGATACCATCTTTCAACTTGATGAAACAGATTGCAGCTGCTTCAGGAGGCACCACTGTCATCAGATTTGAGTGAGAAGCAATCCATTTCTCCATGATAGCCCAGTTCCCTCGAATCACTTTTCTTGTCCGTTTCTCAATAGCAGCTTGAATATCGGGCTGCAAAGCAAAGGTTGCCAACCAGTCACTCATTTTTGCGGGACATATGGTTGTGTAGTCAGAATAAGTCCAGAGTTCCAAAGCAACCCTAGGTGTTGGGCAGACAATCCAACCTATTCTGAGACCGGGGAGACCATATGCCTTGGACAAGCTTGAAGTAATGAGGGCCCTATCATAGAGTTTGTGCATTGAGGGAGCTTTACTATCTTGAAGCTCCGCGCCACGATAGATCTCATCAGATACAATCCATACCTCGTGTTCATTGGCGATGTCAACGATTGCACGTAGGTCTTCATTGGAAAGGATTTTACCGGTGGGATTGTTGGGCGTGCATATTGCTATAGCAGCAGTTTTCTTGGAAACCACCGCTTTCAAGCCTTTAATATCTGGAACCCATTTACTTCCATCCATTTTGAGTTTGAAGGGTATCACCTTCCCACCGAGGTTCGTCCAAATTCCACCGATTTGCATGTAGTTGGGCATCATGAAAACAAGCTCATTTCGCTCGGGATTTTCTCTACGTAACCACCAGGTTGTTACAAAGTTGGCTTCAGCGCCTCCCGATGTGGCAAGAATCTGATCGGATGTTGTTCCATGATAATGATATGAGATAGCTTCACGGAGAGGAATTGTGCCATTTGTTTGAGAATATCCTAGCTGGAGATCTTGAAAGCGATCCCTCAACTCTTGTGTATCAAGAAGATCTTTGATGCGTAGCGGCTCGACTCCACTCTCACTCAGATTATACTCAACCCGATGCTCCCATTCAGATTGAAATCGTTCAAGCTCAAACTGCTGTAATTTCACAGATGTCAACACCTGCACATGTCAAGAACGATGCACAATAAGAATTCAGCTCTTTGTCACGCAGCAAGTTAGTTACTAAGATAATTCTCAAGATCATCAGTTCTCATCTGAGCTATAATGATTTCTTTGTAGGGTTTGAATCCAAGTCGGTTATTGATTGATAACATTGGAGCATTTGTTGTTGCATTTCCTGTGGACATAGAAGTAACGTTTGGAAAACGCCTTTTTATCTCAAGGAGCATGATGGCTTTCAACCACTTTCCTTTTCCAGAACCACGATATTTCTCAGGGACACCCGTTAAATCTTGGAAGATAAGTGGAGCTTTGGATGGAAGATATATGACCTCTGTGAGTCCTGAAATATCACCATTTGGTTCTCGAGTTATGGCAGTAATCCAAGTACCCCCTCCAGATTTCCGGGATTCCTCAAGTTGTCGTCTCCGTTCAGGTGTAAAAGTATAGTCTCCAATTTCGAGGTCCTCCCGTGGTGCTTGGTTCCCAACTTCATTGTAGACTCTGCAGTATTCTTCAATCATTTCTTCAGGAACATCTTGGAAGAACTCAATTTTAGAATCGGGAGACCTGACTGGTCCTTCCTTAGTCCACTCATCAACCATGTTCCAATCAAGTTTCTTCAAATCCAAACGGTTCTCAATTGCTGAAAGCGCTTCTTTAGCCTTGAGCTTCCTCATGAATCGCTTCCCATGATCTTCAGTTACTTGACAAAGAAGAAGGGATTTACCATGTTTCTTGGCAAAATTAAGCACGACCTCGAGTAGTTGCTTACCAATCCCATTTCCACGGTAAGGTGTAAGTAGCTCTAGATTAACAACTTGACAAAAATGCTTGTTTTCCTCATACGCAGCGGATGACTCCTTTAGTGTGGCTATCCGAACCATACCAATAGGCGCTCCGGGATTTTCGCGCTGGTGAACAAAATGGGTTTCCAGATAGCTCTCCTCAAGCATGCATCTGATGTTTTCTTCAACAACTTCATCAGCAGTGACAGGATCTCCTGGAAATGCTTCAGGGTATCGCTTATACCTATAATCATGATACATTCTCCATTGTTCCTTCGTCGCTTTTGAAGAGTCGAAAGCTCGTAGCTCAATCTCCATATTGCATCGCTCCTCGTAGATGCATTGCTAGGCATGACTACTAGGTTAAGATTATCGATTTAAGTAGCCTTCACTTCAAAATCAACATCAAGAATTGGAATCACGTATCGTTGGATATATCCAGTTTCAGAGTCGAAGGTAACATTCTTGAGAGTGCTCTGGAATGCTGGAGCAATGAGCTCATTGTCAAAAGACCTCGCAAAGATGATGAGGTGTGCACCTTTCCCTGTTATAAGAAGCATAGCAGTTTCAATGGTAGTTGAATAAGTTAGTCTATCGATTCCTTCCATAACCTTGTCTGCGATACCGATTGCTGCCTCATACACTGCATCTTTTTCCGAATGACCCCTAGCATCATAAATCATGTATGCTGGAGTATGAGTGTTGATTTGTGCCTCCATATCTCTCAGTGCATTGTCCAAGGTATAAAACTACACTAAAAATCACAGGGTTTAAAAATTAGAATGAGAGTGCCCGCGACAGACACGGGCACAACCTCATTATAGGTTGATCCGCATGGCTGATGCTACGACCTCTACCTGTTATAGAGGTAGGCATAAGCCAGTGCTTCGGTGCTTTGAAGCTTCTTTCCGTGGTTCAGCTTCTTCCTATCAGTTTTTGCGAGTGCCATTACACTTCACCTCCATTTCTGCTCATTTTATACGAGCATAGTCGTAGTACAGGGAATCAAGCCTTCTGAGTCCCGGATTTCCGTTCCTTCGATTTGCGAAGGACTCGTTGTTTGCTGTTTCACCAGCCATGGTTTTTGTATCTCCTCTCCAACTGCTGACGACCACAAAGTGTTGCTTACAGTTGTCATGTATTTTGTAATACTATTACAATATTTAAGTATTATGGTTACTTATAAGACGTACTAAAAGGTGTAAGAAACACACGCAAATATTTTTAACTATAGTTAATATTACTAAAATGGTGATGCCTATGCTGTTACGTCAACAGAACGTGTGTCTTAATATCGGAGAGGAAGCACCTGACTTTGAGCTTCCTGACCAAAATGGACAGATTATGCACCTCTCAGATTACAAAGGCAAGCGCAATGTGCTCTTAGCTTTGAATCCTGGAGACCTCAATGATTCGTGCAAGAATTACCTTCTACTATATGCAGACAACCTAGCAAGATTTGAAGAACTAGATACGCAAGTTTTGGGAATTAATATGGATTCAGTTGCAAAGAACAGAGCGTGGTCAAGAAGTCTTGATGGTCTAGGATTTCCTATTCTGTCAGACCATGATCCACCAGGAGATGCCACCCTCAAGTATGATTGCTTTGTGCCAGAGGAAGGCTATGGAAAACGAGGAATCTTTGTAATTGATAAGAGAGGGATTATTCGCCATATCGAAGTCCAGTCAAGTAGCGCTGAAACTTGTCCAGATGTATTTCATCTGTTAGAAGTCCTTCAGAAAGAATAGACATCATGAAGGGAAGATACGGGCCTCATTGACCCGTTGAGAATTAGAAATCACCTTCTTCTTCCACTGTCTTCCGTACGCCAGTACATATAGATGAATACTCAGTTAATTTCCACTGGCCACTCGAATTAAGCGCGAGTTGAACTGGAGTATCCATGTCCTTTCCACCGCTATCAATGAAGATTTTCAGGCCTTTACCGTGCTCCTGCTTCTTAGTTACATTCATAGTGAGTTGGTCATTGTTGATTTTGTAGCCATTCTGAGGAGTGCCACCAACATATGAGCGTGCAATGTTCTTATTCTGCTTAAATTGACCAATAAAGTACTTAGCACTCCGACCAAGCTTCAGTCCCGAAGGAGATCCACTATCTTCGATGGTGTCTTTCTTTGACACCACAATCGTCATCATCGCATCAGCAAGGTCAGGATCTTTCTCAACATTGAGTGCAGCAATCAGGTAGTACATTATTGTGTTCTCTGGTTTATCAGCATCATTCTCCCATTCAGATTTGAATTTTGAAAATGATGTAATCATCTTCTTGGTGACCTTTGTCATGTCAAATCACTTTGGTGTCTACATTTTTAATATTCAAAAAGGTTAGGCTGCTAGACTATATCAACGAGAACACGATTGTTTTTAACAAGCCCCCAAGCAAGGAACTCCAATTGGCTCCATCGCTCAAAGGCGATTTCTTCTAGTCCTCTTAATTTGTTGAAATAGAGAGTGAGTACAATACCATGCGAAACTACAAGGATATTCTTTTGATGAAACATAATGTCTATCTTTCTAACTGCGTCTTCGAATCGTTCAAGAGCCGAAGATCCAGACTCCCAGCCAACAACATTTTCATTCAAATCTGTTAGTGTCCTTTTAACACGATCACGATATTCATCTTCAGACAGAACGCCCCCATGCTCACGACTAAGCTCATCAAAACCAGAGAGCTGATACATTTGAACATCAAGACCTTCTGCAAAAACCTCAGCAGTTTGTCGCGCTTTGAGTTCACTTGAGTGTATAATTCCGTCTATTGAGCTGAGTTTTTCCGACTTAGCAAGTTCCTTAGTGAGCGATAGACCTTCATCTGTTATTGACCAATCCCTTGCAGACATAGATAGATCCACCTTTGTTTTTGCATGCCTGAGGAAATAGATGGAATTGGTCAACCTTTAGTCCTCCATCCGTGCTATAGTCTACATCGGGTCCGCGAAATAATATGACTTCAAAAGGGGGGGACGACAAGGAAGAATCAGTTGGGTGTGGTACTAATGGAAGAAGTACCAAGATTCTTCGCGGACGCCCACCTAGTTTCAGTAGGATTTCATGCTACTAAAGGATTCTTATCGACTAAAAAATATAGAAAATATCCTTAC
>JAEORO010000162.1 GCA_016840855.1 Candidatus Thorarchaeota archaeon
ACGCCTTTCCGGATTCGCTGAACACCTTGGAGAGAAGACAGTTTCTTGGAGGTCCCTCTAATCCCCTCAGGTGAGCCAAGTAAAATGATTAATCGGGAATCACCTTTCAGTTCGGATGCATCTGGGACGACTCCATCTAAGCTCGCTTCGGTCATTTCACTTAACACATTTATCCTTCAAACAGTAACAAGACATAACTCAGGTCATTGGTGACACAATCAGGCGACAACAATAATCGTTAATATCTTTGTCTGGCATGTTTAAATACTTATATCTTAGTAATCTTTTTTGATAACCTCATAATTGGAATTTTTGGTTTTCATAGACCTATTTTTAACATTTAGGAGGTTATAATAAGATTTTCTGAGATTAGAATAACTTTACTCTTTATCCGATAACTATGATTTGAGGTGACACCATGCACTTCGATGATGATGACACATGGAATGATGATGACTTCGACGATGATTGGGAAGACGATGACGACGACGATTGGTAATTCTTTGTTACCTAGTCGTGCTCCATAGAAGTCTTTTCAGTCTGAGTTAACAGAAACACCTTCCAAGAAAAAGAAAACGTAGCATTACATGATCAGAGTCTGCTCATCAAAAGGGCAGCCTCTGATCTTCTTGTGTTTTTCCACGTCATTTGGCGTGTCTTATCTCTTCTACTGCTTCTGGATTTACCAATGAGGAAGTATCTCCTGGGTCTTCTCCCAAGTATGCTGCGCGAATCATTCGTCGCATAACCTTAGCATTCCTAGTCTTTGGTAGGTCGGACACAAAGAGGACATCGCGAGGAGTTAGTGGCTTACCCATAGCAACTGCGACAGATTGTTTGAGCTCCTCTCTTAATTCCTCAGATGGTTCGATTCCAGGATTCAGTACACAAAATACAACAAGTTCATTGAGCTTGATTTCATGGGGTACACCTATCGTTGCAGCTTCAGCAACAGCGGGATGACTCACAAGAACTGACTCAGCTTCAGCAGGTCCGAAGCGTTTTCCTGCCACCTTAATAATATCATCCGATCTGCCCAAGATATACCAAAGACCATCGGAATCAATGGCTGCAAAATCTCCATGAACCCAAGTATTCTCCCAACGGGACCAGTATGTATTCTCATATCTTTCAGGATTCTTCCAAAAACCTCGTGTCATTCCAATCCAAGGGCTTTTAATGACTAGTTCTCCGACTTTGTTTCGAACGGGTTTTCCATCGTCATCGAATACGTCTGCAGCAATCCCAGGACATGGCCCAGAAAATGCACATGCCTTCAGGGGTAGAAGTGGATTACCCATCACAATGCCACCAGAGATCTCTGTCCCACCAGAGTAGTTTATGATTGGAATTTTCTTTTTTCCAACCTTCTCAAAGAGCCACATCCACGGGTCAGGATTCCACGGTTCTCCTGTTGAACCAAAGAAACGAAGAGAAGAGAGGTCGTAAGATTTGACAGGTTCTTCCCCATGAGTCATCAGGAGTCGAATCAGTGTTGGCGACACTCCAAGAATCGATATCTTGTGTTTCTCTACAATCGCCCATATTCGACCTGGACCGGGATAGTCTGGAGCTCCGTCGTATAATAGGAAAGTTGCACCTAGAATCAGAGCCCCGAATATTAACCAGGGTCCCATCATCCATCCGAGATCAGAATTCCACCAAATCCTTTCACCACGATGCAAATCCGTACCAAAGGACATGTCTTGTGCAGACTTTACAGGAAATCCACAATGGGTGTGAACAGCTCCTTTGGCAAGTCCGGTCGTTCCAGATGTGTAGATTATCATTAAGGGCGACTCAGCGTTTGTAATCTCTGTAGATGCAGCTTTTGGTTGATTAGTCACTAGTTCATTCCACCAGTGGTCACGGTTTGGTTCCATATCAATAGGAACATCTGAAAGATTTAGGACAATCATATGTTCAAGGGTTGGGATTCGCTTCGCAGCATCATCAGCCACTGGCTTCATTGGAATGACTTTTTGCCTACGAACAGCTCCATCTACTGTGAAAAGCGCTTTTGTGTCAGCATCAGCCAATCGCTCTACTATTGCATCAACTCCAAATCCTGAAAATAAAGGTAAGATGATTCCTCCAATCTTTGCAATGGAGAGTAATGCTATTACAGTTTCAGGGACCATTGGCATGTAGATTCCTATAGGGTCACCAAATCCCAGACCAAGTTGACGGAGTGCATTCGCAGTCTTATTAACCTCCAGAAACAACTCACCATATGTCATAGAGCTTGTCGCTCCGTCTTCTCCCTCCCAAATCAGTGCAAGCTGTTCTTCAGTATCTGTCCCCATATATTTGTCAAGACAGTTGTGTACAATGTTCATCTTTCCATTGACACACCACAGTGGCCAAGCTATTCCCCTAGAAAAATCAACTATCTGATCATAGGGCCTGTAGAACTGGATATTGAGATATTTCAGAAGTGCATCTGTAAACCATGCGACATCTTCAGTGGAACGCTGAATGAGCTGGTCAAAAGTTCCGATTCCATGAAGTTTCATGAAGCTCCAGAGATTTGACTGTTCTACATGCTTTTTTGTGGGTTTCCAGACAATCTCGCCACCGAACTCAAAAGTTTCTTTCAAAGGACAAGCTCCTATCTGCTTGGACCTCAAGCTGTAACTCATCCAGAATATACATTCACCTATTTCATAGTAGTGATTGATAGATAGCTCATGAAGAAGATAATTCAGACTTGTTCACGGCATACTTCGTTATCTCAAGATTGCAGGATTTATTCTCTTTACACCATTGTTCGCATTTAGCGGCGAGCTCTTCCTCACGATACAACAAATCACATTCCTCGCAAAGAAAGAAACCATTCACATTCTTTACCATACCAATAGATGTTGTTTATTTTTTCTTTAGTCTGGTGGTATGGGAATTACTGAGATGGGAATTCTCAAATCACTCATTTAATTGAAAAATACTTGTGAAGAATATGTCAACAGAGGTCTATCCAGACTGCATAAAGAACCTGCCAAGGGCAAAGATGCCATTTCCGGGTGTTCAGGCGTGGATTGCTCAAGGAGCTGATTTTCAGGTTGGATTCTTTGAGATTGAACCAATTGGAGTTGTAACCCCGCATAGTCACAGTGCACAGTATGGCTTTGTCATTGAAGGTGAAATGTTGCTAACAATAGGAGATACTACGAAACTCTACAAAAAAGGGGATTCATACTTTATACCTGAAGGTGTCATTCATTCAGCAGAATTCAAGACGCAGTGTAGAGTAATGGACTTCTTTGCTGAACCTAAGAGATATGAAACAGAGTAAACTGTTTACATTTTGTCAGGACGTACTCAGTTCAATTCTAGAAACGATCTTAGGCAAGGCATCTTTAATCAAGATGCATAACGATGAGTTTATATGAATCCTGATTCATTATTATATTGAATCCATATTCAATATAAATTGGTGTTAGTTATGACAAAGATTTGCGTTACTTCATCAGGACCAACTTTGGACTCGATGGTTGACCCCCGATTTGGCAGGTGTGCTTTTTTCATAATCGCAGATCCTAAGACATATGACTTTGAAGCAGTTCCAAATCAAGCTGCAGGTGCGGCAGGGGGTGCTGGAATTAGAGCGGCTCAGATTGTAGCATCTCAAAATGTTAATGCAGTCCTCACGGGTAGTGTAGGTCCTAATGCATTTCCGGCACTGCAAAATGCTGGAGTCAAAATACTTGCAGGAGTTTCAGGTACAGTCAAGTCTGCATTGGAGAAATATAACAAAAATGCATTCCAAGAACTAATCGTCCCTGGCCCCTCAAATGTTGGAAGAGGACAAGGAGGGCCTGGGCGAGGACTGGGTATGGGTTATGGTTATGGATTGGGAATAGGTCGCGGAATGGGCCGTGCTGGTGGTGGACAAGGTCGTCATAGAGGAGGACGAAGATACTGATGATTAGAATACTAATTCCAACTGAGAACATAGAGGGTACCAAGGTTGCTGACCATTTTGGGAGAGCACCTTTCTTTGCAGTGATTGACCTTGATACCAACGGAATTGTAACTGAAATAGAAGTCCATACAAATACAGGTGTGCATTCAGGTGGACATGGCCATGCTCATAACAATGTCCAGAGGTTTCAACCACAGGCTGTAATTGTGCAAGGAATGGGACCTCGTGGAATTGCGAGTTTTCAGTCTCAGAATATCGCAGTTCTTAGAGCAAACAGTAGATCTATTCAAGAAATTGTTCAAGCATATCATCGAAATGAGTTGGAGGAACTAACAGAAGGCTGTGCAGATGCCCACCATCATTAGATGTGGATAAATGGAGCATAGGGTGATTTATTGATTGTAACAGTTGCATCTGGGAAAGGTGGCACTGGCAAAACAACTGTAGCTGTAAACCTTGCTCTTTCGATAAAACGTGCATACTTGTTTGACTGTGATGTGGAAGAGCCTAATGCTCATACGCTTATTCATCCAAAAAGCATCACAATTGAAGCTGTGAATGTGCCAACTCCCGTAGTTGATCAATCGCCATGTACTTTATGTGGAAAATGCAGTAATTTTTGTCAATTCAATGCGATTTTTGTTGGTAAGACTGGGGTTTTAGTGTATAATGAGATATGTCATTCATGTGGGGGTTGTACTCTCATCTGTCCCGAACAAGCAATAAGCGAGCAACCACGGACTGTAGGAGTTATCAAATCATCCCAAGTAGATAGTATATTCCTTGTTTTTGGAGAGTTGAATATTGGAGAACCAATGGCTATCCCAATAATCAAATCTGTGAAAGAAGGTATTGTGAACAACGCGATAAATATCATTGATGCACCTCCTGGAACAGCCTGTACTGTTATTGAAACTATGAAAGAAAGTGACTATATTGTGTTAGTCACTGAGCCAACGCCATTCGGGCTACACGACCTTATGATGACCATTGATGTTGTAAATAAGCTTGGTTTGCCTTTTGGTGTTGTAATCAATAGGTCAACCATTGGGAATGATGATACTGTGAAATACCTGACAGAGAACAAGATTCCAATTCTAATGGAAATCCCATTTGATAGGAAAATCGCAGAACTCTATTCTAATGGCAGACCATTTGTTGATGAGATTCCTGAATATCGTATTAAATTTCAGAAGATGATGAAGTACATCAAGGAGATAGTGAACAGTGGTTCATGAAGTGGCGGTTGTCAGTGGGAAAGGTGGTACTGGTAAAACCACAGTTTCTGCGGCATTTGTCGCGATAGCAGGAAATATAGTGATGGCTGACTGCGATGTTGATGCACCTGATCTACACATTCTCCTACAACCAAATATAGAAAACACTGAGGAATTCATCAGTTCGAAAATCGCAGTGATAGATGAAGATTCATGTACATACTGCAATATCTGTCAAACATATTGTCGTTTTGATGCAGCTAATCCGCCCGATATCAACCCTATATCATGCGAAGGATGTGGAGTATGTGAATTTGTTTGTCCAGAGAGAGCAATTACTATGCAGGACAAAGTTTCTGGTCACATTCACGAGTCATCGACACGCTTTGGGCGAATGGTACATGCGAAGCTATTACCAGGGGAGGGAAACTCAGGAAAGCTTGTGGCTGAGGTGCGGAAGCGGAGTCTGCAATTTGCGGAAAAGAGTGGGAATGAAATTGTGTTGATTGACGGATCTCCTGGAATTGGTTGCCCGGTAATTGCTACAGTATCAGGATTGCACTTGGGAATTATCGTAACAGAGCCAACATTATCAGGCATCCATGATTTGAGGAGAATACTAGACTTGATGAAGCAGTTTGGAGTCAAACCAGCCACAATTGTAAACAAATACGACCTCAATCGTAAAAATTCGGAAGTTATAGAGAAATTCTGTTGTGAAAATCATATAGAGATTCTTGGAAAACTGCCTTTCAATCCAATAGTGACGGAGTCGATGGTTGCGGGAATGACTCTCTCAGAATATTCACCCGGCCACAGACTCGTGGAATCCTTAGAACAGATGTGGAAAAGGATTGAAGATATAATAAAATCGATTCATTAGAGTGGTTGCCTTACTTAGTGTCGTATCGCGTCCATCGCAATCCAGGAGAGCCACATCTTGGACATCTGTTTTGTTGATCCTTCTCCATGTCTAATCGATACCCGCAGTCAGTACATTGGAGTCCACCTGAACCATCACCTAGAACATAGCGGCCGCCTTCGATTCGCAAAACTTGACCTTCAACAAGTCCTTGAGCAACTTTGTTTCTAGCCGATGCAAGTATCCTGTTGAATGTTGGCTGGCTTATCTTCATAATAGTGCAGGCTTGTCTTTGATTAAGTCCTTCATAGTCAGCAAGACGGATTGCTTCAAACTCATCAACAGTGAGAAGAATCTCTTCCAGCTCTTTAGCTGGCACACCAGCTGGTTTGTAGACCGAAACAGTCGGTTCTCTGTGCACAAATCGATGTCGCTTCCGTCGAGGCATACTCTAAGTGTTAATTTGATGTTCAAAAAGGATTCCGGTCGTTATGATATGTTCTCGCGACTCATGAATTATGGTCAGAGATGTATTTAGGTCGGCGCTAGTCCAATCATTTTACTTTGCAATAAGCGAATCTTCATTAGAGTAATAGATTGAATTCGAAACTCACTGAGTAAGAAGGGAGAATATCAGGAAAATGCCGACAGAGCTAGAGCCTCCATTGACATCTGAAGAAACAGAGAGGGCTCTTGCTAATATGGAGTGGCAAGGAATCGCTGCTCAGGTTAAGACTACCTTTACTGAGAGTGTTTTCCTTGTTGGTTTTGCCCTCCTCTTGAAGGCTCCAAATACAGTGATTGGTATTCTAGCTGCAATCCCTTCTGTTACTCAGCTGTTACAAATCCCATCAATATTCCTCTTAGAGAAGTATAGAAGCAGGCGACAACTGAATACATACACGCAGTTAGGTAACCGGTTTGGAATTCTTCTCATGGCGTTAATACCATTCATAGCCGTTGGTGAGGTTAGTTTACTCCTCCTTATTGGTGCGATGTTAATCCAAAGTACATTTACCGCAATTGGCTCACCAAGCTGGAACTCGTGGATGCGAGATTTAGTCCCTCCAGACCGACTTGGTAGTTTCTTTTCAACAAGAATGGCTCTCACAGGGTTAGTTGCAATAATTGCTTCTGTTTTGGGAGGGTTTTTCATTAACAATTGGTTGACTAAGGTAGATCCAAGCGATCTGTTTGGTCAGCTCTCCACATACTCAGTCCTATTCTTCATCGCATTTCTTTTTGGAATGATAGCTGTCTATTTCACAAGATCTACACCTGAACCTCCAATGCATCATCGACATGAACAACTCAGTTATTCGCAATTGCTTGCAGAACCGTTTCAAAATGAGAATTATAGAAACCTGATAATTTTCTCTGCTGTTTGGAGTCTAAGCACTTCTTTTGCCAGTCCGTTCTTTACAGTCTATTTACTTGATGTGAATATCCTTGGATTTGAGATTGCCTTTGTGGCTGGTCTGTTAGATTTAACTCAACTTACTAGTGTAATTTTCCTGCGACTTTGGGGCCGTCTTGTTGATCGATTCAGCAACAAGTCAATTCTGCAAGTATCATTACCATTGTTCATCATTGGAACGTTTCTCTGGACTTTCAGTTCAATTGCTAGAAACTACGGAGTGCTAATTCCCTTAATCATCTTCATCCACATTCTCAATGGATTTTCTGCTGCTGGAGTCAATTTAAGCACTAATAACATAGGACTGAAATTGGCACCTCGTGGTGA
>JAEORO010000163.1 GCA_016840855.1 Candidatus Thorarchaeota archaeon
CGCAGATCTGACTTTCTATGCTTATGTTGGTTATCTTGGACAATATGAAAACCCTGACATGACAATTGTTTTCCCCTCCGATTGGGAGAATCTAACAGTATCAGACCCGTTTCTAACTGACCTTACTAGTACATGTAATATCAGCAGTGGCTCTGTCACTATTCCGACTTCAATTATTGACCGTCTTGGATGGTGGGAAGTGAAGCTTGAATCTCCAAATTATGCCAAGTCAATCAGGCCGCAGATACATGATATAACATGGATTGATGCGACAACTTTCAGAATAGGCAACGAAACTCGTGCAGATGTCACTATTGGGACAGATACAGAAACAATGGACACATTGACTTCTGTAAATGTCAGCTGGTTTAATCCCTCAGATCAGGTTTGGGCAACAAAGCAGACAAGTGGCGGTATACTGGGGCAAGTCTATACCGAATCCATTCTATTCAATACATCATCGCCTGCAGGTGAGTGGTGGGTTGAGGTCTATTGGACCAATGGAACAGAAGTGGCGTATGACCGTGAACGTTTCGAAGTTCACCATTCAGCGAATCTCATTGCTGATCCCTTTGAGATTACTACTGAAGCAGATCTTACAGTAAGGGGATTGGTTAGATACACAGATGGTGAAACAAATGACCCACTATTGGATGCTTCCGTATCACTGGTTGGAAACTGGTCTGGTAGTATAATATCCTTTGTGGCAAATCCCGTTCAAACATGGTGGGAGGCTAGTTTCGACACCTCGATTACAGGAGCTGGTGATTTCGTTGTTATCGTCAATGCATCAAGACCTTTCTATGATGATGCTAGTTGTCAGATACTAATCCATTCGATTAGAGTTACTAGACTTACATCAGAGAATGCTCCTTGGACCGCAGCAAAATGGGGCAGTATGGTGTCTTTGATTTTCAAGTATGAATCCTTTAGTCATATTACAGATGACTGGTCAGGCATAGCAAACGATACACATGTTCGTGCTAATGTCAATTGGACCATTGGTCATTGGTCAATATCGGAAGATATCATTGAGGGCGTTTATATAATGGTCCTTAACACAAGCGCTGTGGATGCAGGAACTTGGTTACTTAACACAACTTTCACTAAGTCTCATTATGAAAGCCAGATACTCTTGCTAACCCTAATTCTCTCCCCCATGACTAGCTCACTTTCTATAGTCGGTAGTTTCTCTGAAAGAGTTGATCTTGAAGAATCAGTATCTGTTAAACTACGATATTTGAACGCTGTCGGCAATCCAATTGTAGGTGCTAATGTTATAATTGATAGTGTATCACCAGCAAATGGACTAAGTAGTACTGCAATCAGCGAAGTCGCTGGAGAACCAGGTAACTATTCTATGATCTTGATTCCGTACATAGCTACCGTATACACTGTGAGATTTCTCGCAACAAAACAGAATGCTGAAAACGCAAGCACAGTCTTTGTCTTAGTAGTCAATGATGTAGCAACTAATCTTATCATCTATGGAGATACAAATCCCTCTATTGAGCTGACAGGCTTTTACAATACTACCTTTAGATTTGAAATGTATAATGGAACTGGAATATCTAATGCTGCAATAGAAATCGTTTATTCAGGTCCTGCAGGAATGCTTGATTTGAACTGGAGTGCAATTGGATCCGGCAACTACAGTATTCAGTTCATGGGTAGGCTCCCTGGAACCTATCTCATTACTATAGCAGCATTCAAGCCCTACCATCAAAGTTCCTCAGACTCATTTTACCTAACAATCAACAACATTCCAACAAATGCTATACTGTTCAATACTGTTAGCACTGAGATTGGTCTTACTGATACATACAACTTACCAATTCGATATGAAATGTACAATGGAACTGGAATACAAGGGGCAACGATTTCGATTTTTGCACCACCAGAAGTAATTCCGCAGAATAGTTCGTTAGGATCTGGTGATTACAATGTTGAGTTTAGTGTAACAAATTCTGGAACATATCTTGTCACTGTTGCTGCATCCAAGCAATACTATCAGAGTAGATCTCAATCCTTCTTTCTAATTGTGCGTGAAATATCAACAAACATTATTTCTCTCAACGGGACTTCAGCACTAATCGGTTTTGGAAAGGACTATCGATTTGTTGTCAGATATACCAATAGCTCAGGTTATGGTATAGAGGGAGCTAATGTTAGCGTGGCAAATGTAGTACCCAATGAAGGGTTGGAGAGGGCTCTCACAGTTTCTGAAGGGCAAGGATACTATTCTATACTATTTACGCCAACGACAGCCAACACTTTCAACATCCTAATAGAAGCAAAATATGAAAATCACAAGACGCAATTTCTACTTTTTACACTCACATCAACTGCAATAGCGACCACATTGAATCTGCTCAACACTAGTACTTCCATATCGCTTGATCAAAGTTACACATTGTATATGCGCTACCACGATGAGGATTTCAACAATCTAACTGATGCTGTAATAACATCTCAAGAGATAATTGGTGCAATAATTTCACCATACGAAGAGATTGGTGATGGAATCTACAGAGTTAAAATCTCCCCTCTGGAAGTGGGTGTTTTTGATATCATCTTTAGAGCCAGTAAAGCTGGTTATCAAAATGACTCAGTGAGTTTTACACTTGGAGCAGTCAGAATTCCGACTACCCTCAGTATAGCTAGTGGCAAGTCTTCAGATACTATGACGTATTCTAATGAATACCATCTTGTTGTGTTATACGAACGCACAGACACTGGATTGAATATATCTGGTGCAACAATAGATGTCCAAGGGGTACCCAATTCTGATTATTCTTGGGCATTTATAGAATCTGAATCTGGTTATATTGTTACCATAATTCCTGGTCGAGTTGGCACATGGACCTTTACAATAACTGCTCAATTAGTGAATCATACAATCAGCTCCGTTGAATTCACTCTGGATGTTGTTGAAATCTTAATCCAAGTGAATCTATTAACCCCTAGCTCTGCTGTTGAAGGACAGAGCTTTGAAATTAGAGTAGAATTAGTGGAAAATGGAACATCAATTCCGGTGGAAAATGCCACAGTCCAGTATAGATTATCCCTTAATCGTGCAGGTGAATTTTCAGCAATGAGCGAATCTATTCCTGGTATTTATTCTGCTACATATAGATTCCAGCTTTTTATAGATGAAACTGACTATAGACTTGAAATTAAGATTTTCAAAGATAACTATAAGATTGTGCAATCATTTGACTTGCCCTTTTACAAGGAAAATGACATTGTAGTCCGAATGAGTCCGTTGATTTACGGTGGGAGCGGATTAGGCTTTTTATTAGTCGCTTTCTTTATCACATTACGGATTTACTCTGCGAGGAAAAAGAAGCAGCTTAGCTTCGATATGGTAAACAAGCGCCGCTTCGATGACGCTGACAATCTCATTGGTGTTATTGTTCTGCATAAGAAGAGTGGTATTCCAATTTACTCCAGAATCCCGAAAGGAGGATTCGATGAAGGGATTGTCGCTGCATTCGTATCCGCGGTTACTCATTTCCGAGAAGAGTTTGAGATGTTCGATGAAGAACAGATGCAGGTCATTCCCATTTCTGATATTATTCGAGCAGTCCAGACTCGCAATCTCATCTGCGCTTTTATAACTGTCAAGTCTGCTTCCATCGAGCAGAACAGGAAAATGGAAGCATATGCAATGCAAGTTGGTACCTACTTAGATGATCTCTTCGATGAACGACCAAGTTCACTAATTGATGAAAAAATCAATGAAATGCTGGATTACATTTTTGATACAGCAATGGATGGATACCTACTCAAGTTCTACAAGATGTCTACAGACAGAGCCTTTCCAAAACGATACCAGTTCCTTGCAGAACTGATGCAATCTCTTGAAACTAGACACTGCTCAAAACCAGTATACCTCGCTCAAGGTGTTGCTACTTTCGGTGTATCTCAAGCCAGAGGCTGTACCTTAGTTCTTGAAGCAATTGATAAAGGTCTTATCCACATTTGCGATGAACATGAGATTAAGACTCCTGAGATTGAATTCAAGGATTATTTCAAAAGGTCACAAAACAGGAACGGCGGAGCAGAAGCCTAATATCATAGGTATGTTGATGACTCTGTATTGTTTACCGTGAACAGGTCGATTGAGCATGAGTCCAGGAATCTTAAGCGATAAGCGAGCAGTGGCTGCTATTATCATTGGTGTGATTTTAGCAATTGTTGCGTATGTCTTCATCCGACCAATTGACCGTACAGTTTCCTACGCTGTATACGGTGCAGCCCTGTTGCTGTTTGTCTATGCATATGTTATGGACATTTCTGATGAGATTGCTCCCACTACCAAACCGAAAGCAAAACCAAAGACTAAACCCAAGGTTAAGGATATACCTAAACCAGTTGACGAGCACGCTGAGGAATATGTTCCAGCAGTCAAGGCACCGGCTGCAAAACTTAGCAAACTCCCAATTGAAACGATTGAAGGTATTGGGGGTGTCTTTGGGAAAGAACTCAGGGCTGTTGGAATATCAACCGTTGCAGATCTAATGGCGGCTAAGGCGGATAAGGTTGCTCGTGCTTGCGATGTCAGCAAAACACAAGCTGAACGTTGGATTGCAATGAGTAAGTTCGCTTGGCTTGATGAGGTGTCTGAAGAAGATGCTGAGGCAATCGTGTTTGCCACTGGTATCACTGATCTCAAAGGTCTTGCTGCAGCTTCAGCAGATGACATGTATAGAAAAATAAAGGCAGCACTCGACAAAGGTGATGTACGAGTACCAAGTGGTTACAAATTCAGCACAGAGAAAATCCAAGCATGGATTGATGCTGCAAAAAGAATGGTCTGATTTTCTATTTGAAAATATAGATTAGCGAAGCACCCCCTGTCCCCTTCAATTCTTTTGGAACTAATAATGTAGGGTGCTATAGAGTGGCTTTCCTGGCCTTCTGGGCTTATTCTGAGAGTGTATTCTCCATATCAGTCCTGCGTATTACCTGTGGAATACCTAAATATTCGCTACATAACGCTAAGGGTTATTAGCAAACTCAGTGGAAATAGAGGTGTGTTGTACCACAGAAAGTGGGCATGGAGATAAAAGCGATGACCAAACATGACCGACGCACGTCAACCCTCCAAAAGAATGCAGAAGTGCTTCATACCCTCTACGGTCTTCTAGATAGCGACCGTGAACCAACCGATCAGGACGCGCAGAGCCTGCGTTACCTCTACGCGAGTTCCTAACTTTATCATGCTCCTCATTATCCAATGAGGTCAATCGCTGTCTCCGTGCACCTCCCGGCATCAGAGACACAGTGGGGGCGGACTCCCCTAGGTCAAGCCCCCACACCATCTAAACGAGTTGATCAAGATGGCAACCACAGAAAATACAAAATTGGCCCGTTCGAAAGGCACATCCTCATTACTTCGGAAGCATCGACTCCAAGCTGAAAGAACGCTTCGTCGTCGCCTCAAAACTAGGAAGTAATTTTGCAGAATTTTCATTTCATCGACTTGATTTATCGAACATCTTGGAACACGTGTTCCAATGTTTTATCTTAATGTATTTAATTCAAAATGACCTCGAGTTTGAACAACTCGCTTGATGACTCTCAGAGCATCCAATGTGACCCATTTACTCAGCCTACCTTTGGACTCAATGGTTGAATGCATCGTACTAGAATATGTTTTTTCTAATGGCCACTCTCCTGACACAAGCCTCTTACTCATGATAACATTAAGAGCATCATCAATCCGAGTATCTGCAGCATACCCGAGCTTC
>JAEORO010000025.1 GCA_016840855.1 Candidatus Thorarchaeota archaeon
AGGAGTTCCTTGACAGGCACAGGTATTCACTGTAGGGTTTTTCAAGGAGGTCCTTTGGCAATTTTTTCCAAGTACTTATCGAAATCATCTCCCATCATGACTTCAACATACCAAGTGACGCCAAGAGTTTCGGATTCGTCAATCCACGAGTCTTTTTCAGGATCACCAGTTGATACCCCTATTATTACCATGTCAAAGTCCTTCATGGATCCTCGATGCTTCTTGACATAGTTTGCGACATCGGAGTAATCATTCAATTCCATGTTTCCATCTATCCCTAGTGGAAATATACCATTGTATTTTGTTGCTCTTCGGAATGGAGCTTTTATTGGCCATGTTCCTGCACACCATATTGGTACACGTGGTCGCTGAATGGGGCGAGGATTGAAAGTGACCTCATGAATATTATAGTGTTTCCCAGAGAATGAAAATGGTTTACCAGACCAAAGCCCCTCAAGAATTGCTAAAGACTCGTCTAGTTTCTCAGCTCTTACTTTGAGATCAGTATTTTCTCCAAAACTTCCATAATCATTATCAGAAGAACCCCCTAATCCAACTCCTAAAATGAACCTTCCCTTAGAAAGAATATCTAAAGTAGCGACCTCCCTTGCTACCTTCTGTGGTCGTCGTCTTGGTAGAGGAGTCACTGTTGTACCGATTCGAATTTTTTCTGTGCGTGTTGCTATGGCTGCAAGTGTGATCCATGGATCTGCAATCAATTCATCCTTTCCCGCATAATTGTGGTCCCACATAAAGAAACCATCCCACTTTGCATCTTCAGCAGCAACTGCCAATTCAAGGAATTTAATGGGATCTCCTTGAAGTGCGAAGTTAGAGATATAGACTCCGTATTTCATCCCAGTTCACAAATGAATGAACTCAGTAATCTAGTAATATTGTGTTCACTCGCTTTATCTGAGTGATTCTTTTCTGATGTTATTTACAAAGTCTTTCGTCAATCAATCCTGCAATGAAGCAGGAGTTCCTTGACAGGCACGGATATTCACTTTGACTGACTTGAGTTGAAACTTCTAAAATTGGTCTGTCTGCTCTGATTAATAAGCAAACAAAAACATAGTAGGAGGAGTTCTGCGAAGGAAAAGGGAAGTAGCTTCACAACATTGACTCCGAGCGTGTAGACTTGCATAAACAAACCTCAATCATGTTTGTCGCAGTATCGGAGAGAAAATACATGCATGGAAAAAATGGTGTCTTTTTGATTGCGGTTAGTTTGATGCTCGTATTGCTAATCGGAAATATGATGCCAATAGATAACTTAGATGGTCAAACTCCTTGGATAAATGAAGCAATGAAAGAACCAGAGACAAGACCAATTTCTCTTGCAAGTACACCTCATACTCCTATTATCATTGATGGAGATGCTAACTTCTCAGCCACAGCAATATTGGAGGGATGGCCTGGCGATGGTTCATCTGAAACTCCGTACATCATTTCTGGACTGGATATTAACCTTGATGACAATCCGGGCCACTGTATTAGCATCAGCAATACTCTAGTTAATTTTACCATTAGAAATTGCAATCTGGTTGGTGCAAGCGTAGATCCTGGTTCTGGAATATACCTTGATAATGTCCAGAACGCAAGAATCGTTGATAACTTCTGTCAACATAATACTCACGGGGTTTTCATACTAGGACGAGGAAGCAGGAATTGTAGCTTGATAAATAACACATTTACACATAACACAATCAGTGGAATTCAGCTAGTTGCATCACTAAATATTACAGTCACACAAAACAATTGCAGCAGTAACTATTATGGTATCAATGCTATCGATCTCATTGGTCAAAGCGGGCATAGCGGAGATCATGTTATTGAGAGTAATATGTGTTATAATAACACCTATGGCATTAGTTTCGGAGACACCAATGTTGAAAGTATTGGCCCTATGCGTAATATTGTGAGAAATAATAACTGCAGCGCAAATAACGAAGATGGTATCTGTCTCATCACCCCATGCTACAGTTCATTCATCAATAATAGTTGTAATGGAAATGGAGCTGCTGGCATTAGTTTGGGTGATATGGCTTCACACTGCATTCTGGTCGAGAATAATTGTAGCGAAAATGGACAATCTGGTATGTACTTGGGAATGAGTGTCTGGGAAAACAATATCACTGACAACCTTTTCAGTATGAATGGCCAATATGGTATTTTCTTAGAATGGTTTACGGGACTCAACAATTTCGATTGGAATACGTTTAGTGACAACTTAATTGGCAACGCTCGTGATGACGCAGACGACAATAATTTCGATTACAACTTCTGGTCGGATTACGTGGGCACTGATGCAAACGGGGATGGTTTTGGTGATACCGCTTATACTTCTGGAAACATCATTGATAACCATCCATTGATGTTTGCACCAACAAGACCTAGGTGGATTGAAACGCCCACAGATCAGACTATTGAGTTTGGTACTCTGTTTGTCTATGACCTCAATGCAACAGCACCAGCGCCAATTTTCTGGTCTGTTATTTGGGACTCTTGGACAGCTCAGTTCACAATCGACAGCCAAGGAGTGTTAGAATCGATAGGAACTCTCTCTCTAGGCGACTACGAATTACAAGTTACAGTAACCAACTTTTACGGTGATAGCATCTTCGCCAGATTTGAAGTGAACGTTGTGCATACCTTCGATACAACTGCTCCAAGCTGGATTGATACACCCATGGATTTGACGATTAATTATGGTCAGGGAGTAGATTTGTTTATTCATGCTCTTGACCATTCAGGAATCTCTCGCTGGACAATCAACAATACTGAACACTTCTCATTGAATGCTACTTACTATGACCTGGGAAGCACTATCCGAATTACTAACAAATTACCTTTAGAGCCAGCGTCATATGGTCTGAACATTACGGCGTATGACCCATTTGATAATTATTGCTCTGCTACGTTTACTATAACGGTTCTTGAAGTTCCTATTTCATCAACAACTACAACAACACAAACCAGTACTTTAGTTGATGAGATAGATCCGCTTCTTGTACTTGGATTGGGAGCAGGAATCGGATGTGCAATAGTGATTGTCATTATCGTTATTCTTCGAAAGAGATCTTCCTGAATACAAATAGTCTGTTGCTAGTAAATATCTCCAGAGTGTTTTTGTCTTGGCATCGTAACGACACAAGAATTTCTTGATTGAAACAGATATTCTACCTGAAATCGTTGACTAGTGAGATATCAAAGATTCATTGAGGTTCCATAGATTCCATATCCTCTACGCTTCTCTCAGTAAAAGACTCCTGTTTTGCCTCATCAAGAATTGGCATTGGATACGAGAGACCCTTTCTCACCAATAATACACCGATTACTGAGATCGCTGCACAGAAGACCAATGCCGGAATAAAGCCCACATTCTCAATAGCAGGTCCAACAATAAGTATCTGAGGGATAGCAAAAAGCATCGTTACTGTTGGCATAAGAGAATATACGCTATTACGAATGTTACTTGGCACTATATCGATGAGGACGCGTTGAGTCAAGATGTTGGTGAATCCGTAGAAAAGCCCACCCACAGAGAAGGCAATGAACATTAATATGACTGGAATGAGTGATTCCAAGGGAATAGCAAGTAAGAGAATTTCTGTATTGGGGAAATAGAATTCAATTATTGGGCCAGCTGCTATAGGTTGAAAGACAAAGACGATTGCTGCGAAGAAAAGGTAGAATGCAAATCCACAATTTTGTATAAGCTGAAATCTTGGTATCCATTTTCTTGGTTCGAATCTTTGAGACCAAACTCCAGATCTCTCATCAGTAAAGATTCCTGGGATTCTTATGATTGTTCTAAAACTGGCTACTGCAACATCTGTGAGCATATAGACATAGAATAATGGAAATATGATGAAGTAGGACCAGACAATAATTGTGCTTATACTCAACGTACTTCCGATAATGAGCCATTTTACCAAAGGATCAGAATTTAGAAATCGCATTCCAGATTCTAAAATATCGAAGTAAGCACCCTCTTTGGGACGCTGGTCTCGCATTTCTTTCACTTCTTCAAAATCTTGGACCAGTTTCAGAATTAGAAGTGCAACAATAACGCATACGACCGCCTCGAGTTGAAATACCCAAGGACGACCTAACAATGCTGCGAGAACACTCCCCGGAACAATCGCTATCATTGTACACAGAGTAACCAACATCATTAATCTGCCTTGAAAGATACCATATTGCTTCCTGTTCTCATCACCAGGCATCGCAACACGGAAATTGTTGTCAAACCAAGCTTGCCACGCACCACTTTCTTGTGAACCTCCTATCCCGATTAGTATGTATATTAAAATGAAAATGGGAAATGGAGTATCAACTACCACAATAGATGTTAGGAAAAATGCTACTCCAAAGCACAGGTACGCTGAGCATAACACATACCGATGGCCGATGTGGTCTCCTAATGATCCAGTTGGGTAATCGAATAATGTTTGAATGACAAGTTGAATGACAAGCAAAATACTGACCAGTGCAAGACCTTGAATATATTGTCCGGATCCGCCCCCTAAAGCTTCAGCAATGAAGATTATGTGAAAAGTTGATGATAGAGCGAGAATGCCCGTTAGAAAGGGCATCAACATCATCATGATTTTTGCAAGACGAAGCAATCGTTCATTCGAATCTGTGAACCCAAAGAACGCAGACGTCCTACTCACGCAAACACCTAATATCGTTCAAATAGCTAATTAATTAATATGTTGGCTGATTGTACAAGATAACCTATTGTCCAGTTTTACGGAAAAAGGAATAATTTGCTGCTAAATAGGTGAATCAATCCCATACTTATTTTGTAAAAATTCCCCAAGATACACCATATAGATACTCTTTGTCTTGCAAGGGAAGGAATCCTGACCATCGAACAACCATGCCACTCTCTTTTGCTCTACTTTGAAGGAACTCTGGAGTGGTTTCTCTGATATGGTCCAGCTTTTCTTGGAGCATACCTTTTCCTTTTGGTGGAAATCCTTTTCCAGCGATGCATCCGTCGCACCATCCCTCTAACCATAGGATCTTGTCCTTTCCTTTTATCTCGGCAAAAAGATTACTTGGTATGGGTACATCAGGAACGAGCTCAGCAACAAGCAAGATTATCTCATCAACAGATGGCATACTCGAATCTGACATTTTCATACCTTGATATATTGGTTATCCAATATTATAATGATGTTCTAAGCAAATCAGTTCTGAATGTCTGTCAAAACATTAGTCGAAAGTTGTCCAAATGTACAGAAACTATAAGTCGCTTCACGGTGTGGAAGATGTGGAGTTTGATGGTTTAGATGTCTACAAAGGACTTCGACATGGAGTGTCTTATTGGAGTCTGTTTTCTCGTAATTTGGTCCATCATGGCCTTATTCGTTGCAGGCCCCTTTGGTATACTATTCATTGTCTTTGGAGTACTTGTCTTCATTAATGTGGCTAAAAACAAAGAAGCAGAGAAATCAATGGATTCCTCGAAAATTACACGAATCAAGCCGCGGAGAGGTGTTTCTCAAGTTTTGACAGTAGATCGAAGAATAATCTATCAAGTACCTGGAAAATGTCCTGAATGCGGCGCTAGTTTGAGTAACGAGGAAGTCGATTGGGTAGGGCCGCTTCAAGCGAAATGTCCCTTCTGTCGTACCACAGTAGATGCTCAACCAGCAGAGTTCTAAGTTTTGCTCTAGAATGATGATATGAGCACAGTTAATACAAAGTTTCTATCTCACTTTCCTTACAATGGCTAATATCTTCACAAAACGGACTCTGGAAAAATTCTCAAAACAGGTACCAGAGCTGGAAGGTGCACTCAAGAAAGCAAACATGAAGCTTGAACCTACTATGCAATCACCATTTGAAATGCTCATAAGATCCATAATCTATCAACAGCTTGCTTACAAAGCTGCACGGACAATCCTCGACCGATTCATGGGACTTATTGGTAGATTAACACCAAGTAGAGTTCTTGCCAAGACACAGGAAGAGCTTCGTAGCGTTGGTCTTTCGAGACAGAAGGCATCGTACATTCATAATGTTGCAGAGGCATTTAGCAAAGGAGGGTCACTCTGGAAATATCGAACAATTGAGAGCCTCTCGAATCTTTCTTCCAAGGAGATATCCGAAATGTTCACACAAATCAAGGGGGTTGGTGAGTGGACTACTCAGATGTACTTGATTTTCTCATTGGGGCGACTAGATGTTTTATCCGCAGGTGACCTTGGTGTGAGAAAAGGTGTAATGAAGCTCTATGGACTTGATAAGATTCCTACACAAAAAGAGGTTGAGAAGATTGCTGAACCATGGTCCCCTTTAGAGACCGTTGGCACATATCTTGCATGGCGAGCTGTTGATGAAGATTGAATCAATATTTGTTTCATGCCTTGTCCGAATTGCCGGTAAATGCAGTTTAATATAGTTAATCTGGCGACATCAATAGATTACAAATGACAAAACATACTATTCAATCACCAATAGATCTTCGTGGACTGGATGAGTGTATATGCGGTCACAATAGACAAAGGCATGAGGAAAGAAGCAATAATTGCACATCCTGTGACTGCAATCTGTTCTCAAAGACGGTCTATAGTTTCAGTAAATTGGAAATTCCTGCGGATAATCGTTATGATGCTGAGTAGTTCCAGCTATTATTAATCTCGATTTTATCATTGTCTATTCTTCAAATGATTTTCAAATTGTAAATGTTTAAAATCGCTCATATTCTCAGGGAACATGGTTATAGAATGGCGGAGATACCAACACCTGATGATTTTTCAACTCCAAAAAGTGGGGGGTTGTACCGGTCGAGGGATGACAGAATAATTTTAGGAGTATGCGGCGGGATTGCTAAACATTACAACATGGATCCAACACTTGTCCGCGTTCTCATGTTTCTTTTTACACTCACAGTCATCGGAATCCTAGGGTATATCATAATTGGTTTAGTGATTCCTGAAGAACCATATTGAATCTAGTAATCTTTGCCAGTTTACGTTCATCTATAAACTTCAAATGGTCAACTAGTATCCAATCTATAGTTCTAATTCTGGGTGAAAACAATGGTCACTAGAACGAGAAAACCTTCAACTCTTTGTGTTCAAGGTGAACACTCTCAAACATCAGGACCAGCTGTGGTTCCTATAGTCCAGACCTCCACTTTTGTGTTCGAAAACCAGCAGCAGATGCTCGACTCTGTACAGGGCAAGACAGGAAAGGATGTTTACACACGTTGGAGTAACCCAACGACAAAAAATGTAGAGGAAAAAATGAATGCTCTCGAAGGAACAGAAGACACTCATGTCCTTGCATCAGGTATGGCTGCCATTTCTTCTGCAATTATAGGCCTTGTGAAGAATGGTGAAAAAATTCTCTCTAGTGATTCAATTTATGGTGGGACTGTTCATCTCTTCAACAAGATACTGTCCCAAAGTTGCATAGAAGTTGATTATGTGGATACCGACGAACTTGCTGATCGGCTCTCTGATTCCTCATCACCTTACAAGCTTTGTTTCTTTGAAACTCCTACTAATCCTACTTTGAAGATTGTTGACATCAAGAAAGTTGCTGACTCGGCTCGAGCAACTGGAACCATTAGTTTGATAGACAGCACATTTGGATCCCCCATTAATCAGAGACCTCATTCATTGGGCGTCGACCTTGTGATGCATAGTGCAACAAAATACCTCGGTGGTCATAGTGATATCATTGCTGGAACTATCTCTGGATCGAAAGAATTGATGGCTGATGTTCGCAGCGCTGCGAAGCTTCTTGGAGGGACAATGGATCCTTTTGCTTCTTTCCTCTTAGATCGAGGACTCAAGACTCTAGGTGTTCGAATGGAGAAACACAACTCGAATGGCAGCTTTCTTGCTGAGAAACTGTCTCGTGACTCACGAGTTAGGAAAGTTCACTACCCCGGACTTCCAAATCATCCACATCATGACATAGCGAAGAAGCAAATGACAGGCTTTGGAGGCATGCTCTCCATCGAACTTGAGTCTGATTTGACCGGAACGAGTAAGTTCGTAGACTCATTACGGATTTTCTTGAATGCAGTTTCATTAGGTGGAGTTGAGAGCTTAGCAAGCATTCCTGCATTGTCCACACATTATGGCATTGATGAGCGTGTTCTAAATGAGATGGATATATCAAGCTCGACTGTCCGGTTATCTATCGGTATCGAGGATCCTGAAGATTTACTAAACGATCTGATGGATGGTTTGGAAGCGATATAATAGGCAGGTATTACGAGCGCAATATGGCCAATTGTTAAGCAATAGGTTTTCGACTGTTCACTGCTATCGACTCTACCCATTTGAAATTCACGTTTGTGTGATATTAAAAAAACATACTCCTCTAGAATGAACCTAGAAGGCTATTTGAGGCAATATAGAAATGGTGAATTTCTTCAGACTGGTTATATTCAGATTTTACAATGAGTTTACTGATTGGGAATGACAGTAAATCAAGAATCAACCTATGCTACGTATAAGATTAACAGGACAGAGTGCGGAAGATGCTCATGTATAATTGTCTACTCTAGTCCTCAATGTATTCTATGTGATGCCGCTCTTGAGCTCATGTATAGTGTCATTTCTGATTTTGGTTTACAGCCTTCTGCGGTTCGAGAAGTAGATATTACTAAAAATGATGATGATGGTTGTGGTCTTCCAGCACCAGTTGGCCTGCCAGCTATACGTATCTGTGAGGAATTCATAAGTGGTCTTCCTGACATAGATAGTGCTCGTGGTGCAGTCATGCACGCAGTACTCAAGAACTGCTTCTCTGGCGATGACTGTTTCTAAACCTCAGAAAATGAGCTGCTTCATCTGGTGTTTATCTACAACTAACTCTCTGTTGGTTATCTAATTACATGAATGTGGGCCATAGATCTCCAGATCTCTGCATTACGTCTGAGTTCCTGTACCTTTTCGATGTCTGCATAATAAAGAGGTTTTCTCATATCCTGTAGGTTTGGTGTCCTTCTACAAAGCTTGCTGCGTAATAGCGTTTTGAGTGCAAGCGTAACCGTTCTCATAGCAAGACCTGATGATTTTGCCAAGTCTTGTGGGCACATTGGACCTTCTCTATCTAACTTGTCAAGTACTATCAATGTGCTCTTTGTCAGGTTCATAGATACGCTCATTCTAACCACACACTTCTCTCAGGCATGAGCTGGCCAATAAACACTATTGGTTTGCCATTATATCATGCGTTAATATTTTTTCGGCAACTATTTTTATATAAAGATTGCCAATAACGTAATATGGCAATTGCTTAGAAACCAACCTTAATTGTATATTGCTCCCCTTAAAATGTCAAGGTGAAATCCAACGCCACATATAGACCCAAAGGATGTAGAAATCATAGGTGTTATTGATAGGTTTGGGCCAAAGGTTTCAACTGAAGAAGTAAGCGAACTCTTGGACATTCCAGCCAGAACCGTCAGATACCGTTTGAAAAGACTCCGAGAAACTGGTATTCTAGGTCCTGCTTGTGTTTTAACATTTGAGCGTAGGTTGGGTCTCGGCGAACATATTTTTCTCGTTGATACAACCAGAAAAGGTACTCACTATCTTCCCGATGTTTTTCATGCTATTGACACAATATACCACAATAGTCCAACATATGGAAATTACAATGGGTATATTGCGTTCGCGCTGTATTCCCTCTCTTCACCAAGAATAACACGCAGGATTCTTGAAGAACTCCAGAAGACCGAATTAATCTCCGACTTTTTTATCTTTGATATTACTGACTTTATCTACAAGCCTGCGGACTATAGCTTTTACAATTCGAGTCTTGGTTGGGTTTGGGATTGGAGTGAGTGGAAGGATCAGTGCCAGGATGTTCTTAGGTCGAAGAAACAATTCGACTTTCCAATGGAGGAAGTTCAATCTATTGCTGAGTTCGACAAGCACGACATCCTCATCTTAAGGCACATGTTTGATGATAGTGAAATCACACAAAAGAAACTAGCCAATGTTTTAGGCATCTCAGAAGCTCTTGTAAATAAGAGAATCCGGCGTCTGGAGGATGAAGGTATTATCAAAGGATACAAATCAACAGTGTGCGCTATTGAGAATGAGATTAGTCTCATCTGTTTCTTTGAGCTAGAACAACCTGAAGATCCAGTATTGGAAGCATTTCGCAAACTTCCATTTCCAGCTACAATAACTATGGAATCTAAAACCAGGTTTGGCATTCAGCTCTCACTCAGCGCTAAGAACATGATTGGATTTTTGAAAGGCTTGGATTATCTTAGACCTAACCTAGCATCATGTTTTATCCAAACCATCCACGATCCAAAGATGAGCATGGATTCTCATCCATACAATCTATACAACGAAAAAACAGAAAGATGGGAAACGCCTGGAACAGAATATCTACAAGACATCAGGAATGTCCTAGAAAGAAAATAACCGTCACTTGCTTTACACAACATCAAGAAGAAATGCATTTCCTTCTTTACCAACTGTTTTTAGCACGTTCATTTTTCTCAAGCAGTATGTCAACCTCTGACCAAGCCGTTTAGAAATCTGTAAAGATTGTACTAACTTGGAATTTGTAAAAGGTCTTTCAAGAGAGTCTGGAATGAAATGCAGAAAGTCCGACGGGTTCACATAAAGACGCCTATCTATGATTTCAAGCAATCTTCTATCTACTATACTCCATCCTCTCCTGCGCCAACTCCCCTTTCCGTCTTGGCAACGAATCTCTTCTTCTTCTATCAATATAACCTCCAAGGAGAAATTATGGTGCTGAATAAAACTAGGGATTCTCACAAGCTCATCGAAGATGTCTATAAACACGCATCTTTTAGGAGAAAGTCTACGATCTAACGGTGTTGCGCTTTCTGTTGACTGTTTCACAATCCATTTCTTCTGTGCAAGCGGATGCACCAATCTTACAGGGTATTTTCTAAGGAGCGTTAACAGCTTTTCCTTGATTTGAGCAAAATTACTAGTCTGAATTTCAATCAATAATCCTTCTTTTACTACATCCACAACATACCCATCAACTAAGACCTCTGTTCTCGCTTCACCATTCATGTAAAGTTCCTTCAAGCTGGTGTGCAGTGAACCCTCCCGCAATGTGCCAATAATCGGGTCCTTTGCCATGTGTTTTCACCAAAAGGAATGGTTAGAGATGTCTGGTCCAGATTGATGCATCATCATTTGGATATAGTGATGGAATATTAGCTACTTCTTTGAATCTGTTTGTTTTGTAGAACTTCCGCGCGATTTCATTTGAACGTTCCATGAACAAGATAAGTACTCTCAATGAATAACCACTGTTTTTGTAAAATTGAGTCGCATCATCAATCATTGTATCAATCAATTGCGTTCCAATGCTCTGTCGTTTGAAGCCTTCATTAACACCCAATCCAATAATTTCTACAACTCCATCATCGAGACCTCCTCGAGGTTCCCATGACCCGGTTCCACAAATCATTCCGTCTTTAATTGCAAGAACGGTATTATATCTCAAAACTAAATCTTTAGCAAACTTCTGAGCACGACCTGAGTGATCCTCTATCTCCTTTCTATACAAATCCTCTAACAGCAAGATGTCTCCAGAGGTAGCAGGTCTGATATCTATCATGACAGCTTTGTAAATAATCCCTAGGTCATTTGTATCTGTCGTTCTATTTGGATTACTCAATGATTACAACAGCATCAACGAATAGCTCGTATTCCTCATCCTCATCCATATTAAGTATCAATACCTTTTCTACCTCAAACTCTCCACGAACTTCAAGAAGTTTTGATTGATACAATACCTTCACATTTGAACTCGCCAACCTCTCTGCAAGTTCTGGATTGATGATAAGAGTTTCATCTGGCGTAAGAAGAATCACGCGTTCAGTGACCTCTGTGAGATTAATTGCAGTATCAACTGACTCATCGCCAGAATAGAGAACCAGAGTCCTTCGATTCTTGAACTCATCTAGGTCTTCGACACTAAGATAGACACCTTTGTCTAGAAATTCATCTTTCCCAACGAGACACTCAATTTCAGATTCCACTTTCTCCTTATCATCAGATACTTCTTCCCCTCTACCTTTTCGATAACTCTTGATTGCTTCATGTAGAGCATCAGCAGCAAGGTTAGAGCAATGCATCTTGATTGGTGGCAGTCCATCAAGCTCGTCTGCCACATCCTGACGCGTGAGTTTCATAGCCTCATCCAATGTCATACCCTTGACCATTTCAGTCGTCATACTTGTGGTGGCAATCGCTGATCCACAACCAAAGGTCCTAAATTTAGCATCAGTTATGGTATCACCATCGATGCGAATATAGACCTCCATAATATCTCCACAAGTTGGATTTCCAACTTTTCCTACAGCAACATCATCCCCTTCTAAAGTACCGACATTTCTTGGATTGCGGAAATGATCAAGAACTTTTTCACTATATTTGGTTGATTTCATCTTATATCACCCATTCCTGGTTTTATATATTGGAGATAGTTCTCTAAGTCGTGAAACTACTTTTGGCACGGCTTCAAGTACTATATCAATGTCATCATCTACGTTGAATCTACCTGTTGTCAACTGGAGCGAACCATGTGCCTCCTCATGCAAAAGACCCGTAGCAATTAGCGTATGGGATGGCTCAAGCGTTTTCGATGTACATGCTGATCCTGTTGACACAGATATTCCTAGATCTTTGAATGATAGTAGAATTGACTCGCCTTCAATTCCATCAAATCTAAAATGAGCATTGGATGCAAGCCGGTCTGTTGGATGTCCATTAAGATGGCTATCAGGCACTTCCTCAAGGATTTGCTTAATCATCCTGTCCCGATATCTCTGGAATCGCTTAACCTCAGTATCCATCTCTTTCTGCATTATTTCAGCTGCAATACGCATGCCGACTATCCCGGGAATATCCTCACTGCCTGACCTAAGACCTCTCTCTTGTCCTCCTCCAATGATGATGGGGTTCACTCGAAATTTCTTCTGCATGTACATAACGCCTACTCCTCTGGGTCCATACAAGTCGTTAGATGAGAGCGCCATGAGATTGATGTTGTCTTTTCTTACATCAATAGGGACAAGTCCTTCACCAGCCACAGCATCTGTATGAAATGCGATTCCCTTCTCCGCTGCGAGTTCCCCTATCTCATGAATTGGTTGGATGGTACCAATCTCGTTACTAGCAATTCCTATTGAAATGAGAATTGTTTGATCTGTAATGCGACGTTCTAGCTTTTGCAGGTTTACTTTGCCATATTGATCAACAGGAACTTTTGAAACCGAAAATCCTTCTCTCTCAAGATACTTTGCAATGTTGTGTATCGAGATGTGTTCTATCTCTGAAATAATTATGTGGTTGCCCTTGTTCTTGTTCCTAAGAGCATAACCGATGATTCCCAAGTTGATTGCTTCTGTTGCTCCCGAAGTAAAGATAATCTCATCCTCATCAGCGTTTATAAAGTTGGCAATCTTCTTTCTACTCGCCTCTAATGCCTCTGTCGCTACATCTCCTACATGATGTAATGAGGATGGATTTCCAAATAACTCGTGAAAATACTTCGTCATTCCTTCAATTACTCTGGAATCAACTGGTTTTGCACTTTGATAATCGAGATAGATTTCTTTCATTTCTCCATCAACCTATTTCTAGAACCACATGGTTGCATCTGCTTCTAGGGCAAGGTCATTGAGTGTTGCAGCTCCAACAATCTTTAGGTCTGGGTCCAATTCTACCTTTTCCCATCCTAGCATTTGTTTGGACGCCTCGCACACATAAATGGGGATACCCATTTCAATCGTCTTCTTCATTATCTCTTTAAGACTTGGAAAACTACCCAGCTTGATCTTTTCAGCCGCACCCGGTTGAAGGACCCTCAATGCTTGTCCTAAGAAGTAGACTTTTGCATCAATGTCCATTGCCTTGGCACTCTGTGCTAGCACAAACGGAGAGTATTGACGTTCGGGATCATCTGATGTTTGTACATATAAGATACTACTCACTCTTTATTCCTCCTTTTTCTTAATGAGAAATCTCTGCACTCCATCTTCAAGACGTTCAAAGCTCAATAGGATATGCCCCGTTCGTTTTGCAAAACGCTTGATGTCCTCCTCAGCAGCAGGATCATCAGCGAGCATTTCAAGTACTTCACCAGGCTTTATCCTATCAATTGCCTCTCGGGTCTGGAAGAGGGGTTGCGGACAGTATAACCCCACACAATCTAGACTCTCAACTGGCTCCACATCCAACATGGAATTCACACCTAACTATCGTTAATTACATCTTATAAATTTGGTTATCTCTCCCTGTTCAATCGGACTCGTTTAAATCTAAGTTTGTACAGACCACCACTAGCAAACTGTGGAAAGTGAATCTATGGTGAAAACTAGCCGAGCTGCAGTTGTTCCAAAACCTAATGCTGATTTAATTATCGAAGAATATGAAATCCCTGAATTAGAACCAGGAGCTGCTTTAATGAAGGTTGCTCGTGGAGGTGTGTGTGGTACTGATGTCTGGCTCTGGCAAGGAAAACTAGCTGGTGTACCTTATCCTTTGATTCTAGGCCATGAGGTTGTTGGCACAATAGAGTCAATTGGTCCAAGACCAATCAAGGACCTTGATGGTAATGAATTGAAGGTCGGAGACCGTATTGGTTTTCATGATGTTACGCAAACATGTTTCTCTTGCTATTATTGTTTAATTGCCAAAACCCCGACAAAATGTCCAAACAGAAAGGTCTATGGAATCACAATGGATTCAACCAAATTTCCGAGACTAATTGGGGGTTATAGCGAGTATCTTTACCTTTCACCGGGTACTCATATCATGAAATTGCCTGATCATGTGAGCTTCGATGGTGCGAGTGCAGTTGGCTGTGCTATGCCTACAGCTGTCCATACAGTTCTTCGTAGTCCAATGCGCTGGGGATTGAATGTAGCAATTCAGGGTTCTGGTCCCGTCGGACTTATGATCGCAGTTCTTTCAATCGTGAACGGAGCATCAACTGTGACAGTATTGGACAAAGCAAGGAATCGTCTTGATATTGCTAGGAAGTTCGGAGTCACTCATACATTGAATATTGGCGAAACCACGCTTGAAGAGAGAAAAGAAACACTCAGAGAGATTACTGGTGGACATGGTCCAGATATTGTTTATGAAGCAACTGGAAGTCCACAAGCTATCCCAGAAGGAATAGAGCTAGTTAGAGATGGTGGGAGCTATACAATCTGTGGTCAATACACAGACCATGGACTTGTTGAGATTAATCCGCACTTAATGAATAAAAAGCACCTTGATATCAAAACTGTTTGGGGCTCTGAAACCATGCATGTCTATACAGGAATCAAGACAATAGCTGATAATTTTGAGCGATTTCCATTCGAATCATTAGTTACTCATCGCTTCTCATTAGACGATGCACAGAAAGCACTAGAAGCCCAGGAAAAACAGGTTTCACTTAAAGCTGTCATTCAACCTCATGGTGATTGAAGTGAAGTACGAAATTGAAAGGGAGACGGGTCTTTGATATTTAGTCCGACATATATGGGTCTTCATCCATGTTGATATCGGCATAACCGACATCTCTCAAGAGATCCTCGATGGACTCAGCACCTGTTACCCAAGATAACGCCCATCGACCATCTTCTTGTAGATATAGCTCAACATCAGGGAGATCTCCAAGTAAATTGTGGTCCATCTCAATAGCATCTTGATAAGCACCTGCTAATGCCAATACAAAGCAAGAACCCCTTACATTTTCTAATTCGCCTACAGGAATGCCATCACCCATCAATCCCCCTGGTGTAGTCAGGAGTCTGTTATCTCTTGTAAACCAAACTTCATCTGTGTTTGGCCTGTAGAACTGAGTTATCTCTCCATCTGAATCACAAGTTATGTCAACTAAGCGGACTGTGGTCTGAGGTCTTATATGGAGGTCTCTAATTGGAACTACAGGGAAATGTTGCTTCACCAGCACATGATCAGCAACACTGTTGAAGACGCTGAAGTTTCCTATAACAATATGTTCAGGATGCCAAAAGCTTCTTACTAATCCTTCAATATCATATGATTTTAGATGGAGCTCAACAAGTCTAGCTCTCACAACATCTTCTAATGTCCCTGTCAACATCTCTTGTTCCATTATGTACTGCATTCCATTAAGATTCAATCCACTATATTTCTCGTGGTAGCTATTCCATATTTCCTTGATTTCATCGAGTGTTGACACACTCTCGATTCTTTCAATTGTCTTCTTCTCAAAATCCTCAGCATCTTCAGAAACATATTCTCTTCTATTCTCAGGAAATATTGACCGAACCTCTAGAGCCTCAACAATAATCATGGACGCCAGTGCTGTAATTCCTCGGCCTGACTCAATCATTATATTTGGTGGTGGGTGTTGACTGTTGCTTCTAGACAGCTGCTCTTCCACGCCAGACACGAGGAGATGAGAGTACTGATACATATAGTCTGAAACATGAGAACTAGTGTAGTCAATCGCTAGTCCGCCACCAAAATCAATGTTCGCAAGATTTGACAATCCCATGTTTCTCAGTTCCGTATAGATCTTTGTCAGTAGCCTGCCAAATTTTTCAAAAGATTCTATTTTGGTGATTTGTGAGCCTGCATGTGCAAGGATCGTTTGGACCGATTTTGCAAATCCCCTTTCTTTCAATAGCTTTACAACATCATATAGGTCGTGAATACTCAGACCGAATTTGGAATCTCTCCCAGTGGAATGAGACCAGTGTCCCTCAACATTCAGATATGGCTTGATTCGCAATACTAGATTGGTTTCTTCAGCGTTGAACCGGTCAATAATCAAGCGAGATTCATGAACTGATTCAATAGAGATTGCTATATTATAGCCCTCATCCATACACTCCTTAATTAACTCCAAATACTCCGGGTCTTTTGCTCCATTACAGACGATGAGCCTATGCTTCTCGTTTGCAATGACGTTTTTAATTAGAAGTAGTTCTGCTTTTGTTCCAGCCTCCAGACCATATTCAGAATCAGACCTAATAACGGCTGTAACACAATCCTTGCGTTGATTGACTTTGACTGGATAGATCCCAATGAACTTCCCTTCAAAGCCAAGTTCACTGATCACTCTTTGAAATGCGGCCTTAAGTTTCTTAATTTGGTACGTAATCAGCTGTGGTACCCGTAGAGTGAATGAGGATGTATATCCTGATTCGTTTCCATTCATCTCCTTGATTCTTTGAACAATCTCTCTGAAGGTTATAGTGTGTTCTTGAAGTCGTATACAGAGATCACCTTCCTTTGTGATGTCTAGAAAGTGAAGGTCGTTTTTATTCACACCATAGACTATTCTTGATTTATCTAATGACCAGTTATCATCTACCACTGCATTCACCCTTGCGCTTTGCTGAGGAGTTACTATTCCTCCTCTTCACGTATGGAGTCAAGCATTCCTTGGAAAGCTCGAGCGAGCTCGCCAATCTCATCATCTTTCGCAATGTATGTTGCATCTACTTGAAGGTCTCCGGTGCTAAGCGGTTGGTCTTTTATCCTTGCTGCAACATTTCTCTGTGCGAGATCCATTAGATACTGCAATGGTCTTGTAATAGTATTTGAGATGGCAACCGCGACAATTCCTGCTACTAGGATACCTCCTATGGTCACAATGATGATGTAGGTTGCTGCTTCTGCATTCTGTTCTATGATTCTCGCTTCAAGACGTGGAATACTCTCTAAGACCTCATCCAAAGGCACTGAGATTACACAGATGTAACCACCTTTTCCGACCTGCGTGAACACTAGGATTCTTTCATCTCCACCTCGTGTATATCGCAATGTTCCTGAAGTCCCTTCAGGTACGCTTGTGATTTGGTCAATATTAGCTTGAGTCAATGCTGGTGAGAAATCAGGGTTCACTTCCACATTGAGAAGATTTGGCACTCCACTTATGTACTCGTCATCTTCAACCTCTGGGTGTGCAACTACTCCACCATAAGAATCCAAGAGAAATGCGTATCCAGTTTCAAGGATTTCCACATTGATGATTTTGTCTTTGATGTCTTCTATGGTGATATCACCAGAGATGACTGCAAAAGGAATGCTATTTCGATACACCACTTTTCCTATCGATATCAATAGCACACCATCAAACTCATCATAATATGGCTCGACAAATACCATGTCGCCATTTCCATCCCAGATCGTTTGATACCAATATTCTCCTCTTGGATCGTATGGATCAGCTAACCTTGCCGCATCTGAAATTGGTCCCAGTATGCTACCAGGATAGTTTATGAAGAGTCCATCATCAGCAAACGCAATATAGAGCCATCTAAAGGCTAATTGGTTGTGTATTGCTCTAAAAATGTAGTCGATATTTGATACGCGCCCCAGATTGTCAGCGTTTGCAGGAATATCCGCGTAGCTGGAATTGTAGTTTGTAGAATCGGTGTTTGCTATATACCAGCTGCTGTATTCCCATGAAACATGAAGGCCATAGTTGGGATCATAGTGATTGTCAGCTGGTGCTGGAGATACAGAGTCATCTTCAAACAGGAGGTCGTAATACACTTCTCGATATTCATAGGTTGAACTTGGATCAAATAGTGCTTCTAATTCCTCTGCAGCAGCGGCAATCATTCCTTCTGCACTAGCTAATTTTTGGTTTATCACCAGTGCTGTCTTTTGTGCTGTTTCAACCATGTTTGTTTGAATCTGATTCTCGAGGGCAATGGAGCTTTGGTCGCTTGTTGAATTGCCTATTAGGTTCACAAAAGTCAAAGATACAACCCCTGTAACAGCTAGGGAAAGCAGTGAAATTGTTAGAAAGGTGATAATTACATTAGTTCGGAATTTGCCTTTCTTTCTGGTTTGTGTAGTTGATTGTACCATCCCTTTTCACCTCCTAGTAGTCAACGGTTGATCCTCCAATTTCCATTTGTGCCATCAAGACTCCCACCTTTTCAAACGCTTTCTCAATCTCTAACCTTACGTTTATAGTGTCTACAACAGAGAAATACTGTCCTTGAGGAACTCTCTCACATATTGATTCTAGTAACTCTTCTGTCGTGATTGCTTGCCCCGTTTCCTTTGAGATTATTCTTCTATCCGTATCCGCACGATTTCTAAGCTCTTGTCCAACTCCAATTATTAGCAGATTGACGTCTAGATGATGATCTCGAATAAAGCCCTCGATAGTAAGTGGTTTCTTTCTCTTCATTCTATCCTCTTCTGTGAGGATTCCCTCCAAAACATCTAATGAGTACGTTTTAGAGCTGTTATCCTGTCCATCAGTTAGAGCAATCACCCACCTATGTTCACTGGACTCTATTTTCTCAAGTTCTTCAAGTGCTCTTCCAAGAGCATCGTAGAAGGCTGTAGCATAATTTGGATATTTCAGGGAATTCAAAGTCCTAACTATTTTGTTCTCATCATCTTCGCGCTCACCCTTTATTGTTAGAGGGAGAAGTTCTCTATATGATGAGTTGAAAACTATCACAGATACTGCATCTTGAGGATTCACCTGACTATGGAGAATCTCTAATGCACCATTAACTGCAGCTCTAATTCTATTCTGAGCCTGCATGCTGCCTGAGTAGTCAATCACGAATGTTACACTTTTCTTGAACATTATAGAGCGTCTTAGTTTCTCTGCTTTCCTCCGAACATCATGACTAGGTTTGTTCTGCTGATCAAGAACATCACCAAGTCGTTGCATTGCGAATACAACCAGCCAAAGCTCATCTGTTTGCTGGCCATAAGAGATTGCCTCATTATAGGAATCTTCTGCTTTCTTCCATTTTGTTTGGACTTGATGTAGCTCTCCTTTGTGATAGTGGATGTAAGCTAGACTTCTCAAGTAGTCTATTTTCTCAGCGATTTCCTTGGCTTCATCATACCTTGATTGAGCTTGACTGTACCGACCATCACGCATCATGACAAGACCCATAGCATCATATCGTCTAGCAAGACCATATTGATTCTGAATAGTCCGGTCAATAGCTTCAGCATCCTCTAATAGCTTTAGTGATTTATCAGTATGACCTCTATCCATCTCAACCAGAGCCATGTTATGATAGAGCGAAGCAATTCTGATGAGCGCATCTTTCTCATCTGCTCCGTTCTCTTTTGCTTTTTCGAGTAGGTTATTTGCAATAATCATGGATTGTTCATAATAGTCCATTGCATTTCCTACATCTCCGCGTTGCCTGAACACATTTCCTATGTTCTGAAGCATTGTCTGCTGGCCAACATCAATCTGAAGTCTGCGACTGATTTCCAAAAGGTTCTGATAGTTCGCTAATGCTCTATTGAGGTCTCCTCTAATAAATGCCTGATTGCCGAATCTTGCAGCTTCTTGGAAACTAAGAAGTGCATCTACTGTGGTTCCGACTTCCTCATATAACGCCCCTGAAGTCGTTATTCCTCGCGTGAAATCTTGTCGAGCCATCTTGTTCACAAGGCGCGTCATCTCCGTAATTGGTTCAATTACAGATTGGGCTCTACGATACGACACAAGAGTAACAACTCCTGCAACAATTGCTAAAACAGCTCCCAGAGCTATAGTGAGTATCAGTGTCTGAGTTCCCACAAGATTAAGCATTGCTACTGCAGGCGCTATCACATCAGAATCCGGAACTACCACAGCTAGCACATAGTCTGTGTTTGTAACATTTACGAAAGCCATGTGCCAAGTTTGTCCCCCTTTCTGAAATTCTTCTAGTCCCGAGTCTTCTACTAGAACTGATGAGCTCAATAGATTTCCAAATGCTACTGCCTCTGGACTTGTCATGCTACCGAACTCGAGCTCCTCAATCGGAAGCGGCTCATCAAATATTCCTAATTGAGGATGTGCAACAACGACTCCATCGCGATCAAGTAAGAATGAGTATCCATTCTCCAAGACCTCGAGATTCAACACATTCTCATTGATTGTTAACATTGTAACATCTGCTGACACTACACCAATTAGCGTTCCATTATCATACCTGACTGGTCGTCCCATCGATATTACAAGTCCAACCGAAGGATCGATATATGGCTCCGTGAATACTATGCTGTTATCACTCGGATTTTGTGTAGCTACATTTGTGTACCAATCCTCTGCATTCGGGTCGTAATCTTCTGTTGGTAGTACTGGGTTTCCATCGTCGTCCTGTTGGAAATAAATGAGGTCATCAAATGGGTAATTTCTGAATAAGTGTTGGTTGGAAATTCCTAAATCAAATCCCATGTATAACCATCTATAGTCTTCATTCATCTCATGAAGAGCTCTAAAGATGTTGACCATATTGGATGAAACGTCCAAAGCATACTGCGTTCCAGGAGATAGGTCATGAGGATCATCGTTATTCCATGCAAACCTTGGCATGTAATAGCAATCAGTTTCAAATGTGATATAATATGAAAAATACGCCTCTGTAATCTCCGGATCTGTTTCAAAAGTCAAGTCCCCCCAATTAGGCTCCTCTGTTGAATCCCAGTAATAGCTATATCGAGGTGTTGCGTTGACTCTCTCATTGAATAGATCTTCGCAGTAAGCCTCCATCATATAGACTCCATCGACATAATTCTGCCATCTTTCTTCAATGAAAACGCCAGTGTCATTCGAAAGCCTGACTAAGTTCGCTAACTCTTCAGCTTTCAACTCCTCCGCAGCATCAGCAGCATTAGCATTAGAAACATCATTGATAGCTATTATCGATAATGAAGAAATCACAAGAATCGGTATCAATGCTACAACGACAAACGTGACTACAATTCGCTTTGAGATGTTCATTTGCTCTCCACCACTATTTTACTAATCTTCAGAATCAATGATTTCATCCTCAATTGTCTTTATCCACTCCAAGTGCCCAGTTCATCTAGAAGCTTTCTTTCGAAATCATTGAGGTCTTGTTTCTTTTCGAGTGTGAACTCATCGTCAGACAATGAGCCTTGAATTGCTCCCTCACCAAGTAGGATGATAAGGGTACGCCGCAATATTCTTCGATTTACTCCGGTTTCTTGTTCTAGATGACGAATGTCCAATGTATCAGTTCCACGGAGAAGGTTTCGAAGAGTTCCTTTCACTTTTTGGATGTCGTGTTTTGAAGGTGCTGGAATCTTCTTCTTGGGCTCTGTTCTTACAAATGTGTTACCATCAATGTGTCCCTCGATTACATCACTCTGAATCATAGCTTGAAGGCTACGACGTAAATTGTATGCTGCTGGTCTAGGAAGCGTTCTTCTAAGAATTCTATCAAGTTCCTTGAGTTTTATCCTGTTGTGTTTAGATGTAATCGAATCAATGCTTTCTTGGATATACTCCTCTAGGATATACTCCTCAATCATTTCCAATTGAGCTCCGCAAGACGTACAGGTTGACGCTTCTGGTGTTGTTGGTGCACCACAATTCCCACATTTTATCGCTCTTCTGTATAGAACTGTCTTTGTCGAACCAATCTGCTGTAGAATTACTTTCTCAGTCCTTGTTACCTTTCCTGACTCTTGGACTTCCCAAAAGCTAAGCTTATGGTTTTTTGTACTAACTACAAGAAAGGCGACATCTGAAATGTCATCGGGGATCCCGGTAGCCATTGCTCTGGGAATGTCTTCAACATCAAGTCGGGCAATCTCATTCCCATCGATGTCCCAAATCCGCAGTGTTGAAGAATGGTCCCCGGTAATGAACAAAATTCGATCACTGAATGAAAGAACCGCAAAGACTGAAAGACCTGGACCTAATTGCAGTTCTTTTAGTTGGTAGCCAGCTGCAGTGAGGACTGTAACCAAACCACTCATTTCAGCTACGACTACTTCCAATTCAGTGTCCTTTGTTATGTCTTCAAGCCAAACGTCAGCGATAGGGTCTCTCATTGTTCTCGTGAAAATTGTATCCTTGTCATCATTGTATAGTATAACTCGGTTGTTTTCTAATGCAACAACTACCTCTGCTGCATCATCTCCGTCGATATCACGTGCATCACATGCAACAATATTACTCTCTAGTCTAATGTTCCAAACTGGACTTCCTCTGTGGTCTACAACAAGGACTTTTTTTCCTACTCCTCCCACAAGAGCATCTTTTCCTTCTCCTTCGATATCAGCTACTGCAATGCATCTGACCTTACTGCTCCACTTTCTAGCACTGCGAAGAATTCCCTTTGCATCAAAGACTCTGAGCTGGTCACCGTAATCTAGTGAAAAGATTTGAGTGCTGGCATCCTTTCTCTGTCTCACGTACACAGAGTACACATTCGCAGAAGTCAACACATTTGCAACTGAGCGAATCTTCAATTTCTTCTCTGCACCTTGTGAACACTTGTTGCATAGCCATATAAGTGTGCATAGACTTCGAGCAGAATGATGAGCAGTTCAAAGAGTTGCAGGGTTGGCTTTCTCTGGAGTCCTAGTCTAGAAACTTTCAATTTTGGATCAAAGCACCCAATTAAAGTCGGACGCTTTCAGATGGTGCGTGACTTTCTTGCTGAAAATGATTTCCTTAGCCAGCCAAATGTTGAGATTTTGACACCTCAACCACTATCTGATGAACTTTTACGCATGACTCATACAATAGAGTATCTCGATGCAGTTCGAAGAATATCCGAAACCGGTGAAGGTGAGATTGCTATAGATACACCTGGATTTCTTGGTATTTTTGAGAATGCCAGCATAACATCAGGTGCAACAGTTACCGGGGTTCGTGCAGTAACAGATGGAATTGTAGACCATTTCCTCTCACCAACTGGTGGATTTCATCACGCCAAATTTGAGTGGGGCGGTGGGTTTTGCATATTTAACGATGTGGCTGCTGCTGTATATGAGTTGAAATCTCTAGGATATCAAAGAATCTTAATTGCTGATTTTGATGTACATCATGGAAATGGGACTCAAGCTTACTTTTATGATGACCCAGAAGTCATGCAGATCTCTTTCCACGAAGACCCGGAATGGATGTTCCCACATGATGGATTCATCGAGGATATAGGCGAAGGAGCAGGCTGCGGATACAACATCAACATGCATTTTCCTATGGATTCCTGCGATGACGTCTATAGATATGCCTTCGATGAGCTTGTACCACCCCTTGTAGATTTCTTTCAGCCAGAGTTCATCATTTTTCTCCCGGGTTTCGACGCTCACTATAGAGATCGTCTTGCACATCTCAATCTGACAACTGACATTATCAGATACATAACTTCCTACTTTCACGATGCAGCTCATAGATTTAGTCAGGGTCGTTTTGGAGTTCTTGCGGGGGGTGGCTATACTAATGAATCATTCAAATGGGGTATTGGAATTGTAATGTCTGTCCTCTCAGGCTACAATTATGAACCACCTAAGCAAGAACCACCATTTGAAGACGATGAAGAAACATGGACTGCTGTTAAACATAATGTTGAGAAGGTCAAACGATTAGTTTTTCCGATTCTAGGTCTTTAGAAAAATAATGTTTCAGTTCGAGGGTTTCCAAAAATGGAGTAGATACTCGAAAGTTGTTGTTAGTGTTATGTAATTAGAAGGCCAGCCAAAGATACCAACCTTGTTTACAATGTTACGTCTGTCCCAAATTATTGTATTTCGAAGTTCATACCCAACCTTTTGAAGTGTTTCAATTACGTTCACGTGAATTGGTATGCGTTGTCCTTTCCACCAGTAATCGGAGATATTGATCACACAATTTCCTTTTGGTTTTAGAAGAGGTAAAATTTGCTCAAAGATATTACCTAAGGAGCTAGCGTATTGTTTCGCATTCATCGTTCCAAGATCTCGAGAGTCTGCGGAATACTGTTGTATTTCAAGGAAATGTTCATTCTCTCTGAGATCTCCACGTTTGCTCTTATTTCTTCGTTCTCTATTTAGTAAATTCGCATACGGTGGTGAGGTTATACATAGGCTTACTGTTCCCTCCTCAAAATATTCTGATATGTTCAATGCATCGTCATTAATCGCTATCTGGACTGTTTCATCTTGATTACTCATTAATCGTGTTTTTGCTAACTCAATATATTCTGCTTTAAGATCAAATCCTACCGCATTGCGTCCAAGGTCTTGAGCTGCCACCAATGTGGTACCAATGCCAACAAACGGATCAATAACAAGTTCGCCTTTATGTGTGAACAATCTAATACATTTCTCAGGTAGCGCGATAGGAAAAACAGCAGGGTGAATGTGTTTATCGCGAATATCTCTCTTTTGATAATAGAACTCCCATATTGCAACCTGTGATTGCATCCATTCTTTCGCTGTCATACAGTTAATGTGCTTCGGAGAGCAGTCACATGTTTTTTGGTATCCAATCATTAGAGGTTTTGAAATTTCAATCAAGGGCATCAGGTCCTAATCGCTTATTACACATATGGCGCTTACTGTTTGTGGCCTATCATTCAGTACTTTCAAATACCGATTGATTGTTAAGATGCTTAATCTATCAGGATACGGGTGTAGGAAAGCTAGAACGAAGTTACGGATGAATCCACTTAGGAGCTAGGAAGGCATAAAATGCGAAAATGTTGTTTCAATTCTAAAATGCTTCGTTAATAATACACCCGATTTAATCAAGAAGTCTAAGAAAAATTGAAGCTGGAGTATTCCGGAAATGCCACAGGGTGCTGAAAAACGGGTTCAGAAGAACAAATCAGATAAATCTAGCAAGAGAAACTCGTTCTTCGATCCCTCGGCAAACAAGACAATTTTGAAAATCATCCTTGACAATGCACATGAGGGTATTGTTATTGTTGGTGATGATTATATTCTAGAGTATATCAACGAACCGGGTGCGACAATTTTTGGTGGCAAAATTAAAGATCTAATTGGTTATGACTTCCGTCAATTTTTGCGAGATGATATGGTAAAGATCGTTGCAGAAAGATATGAACGCAGACGGAGAGGTGAAGAGGTCCCAGAGGTATACCCATTCACTATTATTCGAAAAGATGGAGTGGAAATCATTCTCGAAGGACGAGTAGAAATATTCCAGACAACTGACGGTAAGATCAAAACCATTGCTCATTTTCTTGACATAACTCAGCTCCTTAAAAATAGGGATGCTCTTGAAGAGTCTGAAACAAGGTATAAGTTACTAGTTGAAACTATGAATGATGGTCTCGCAATTGATGATGAATCCGGTAACTTGGTTTACGCCAACGAAGCTTTTTGTCGAATGCTCGGATATGAATCCTCTGAAATACTTGGTAAAAGATGGACAGATTTCACAGAGGAAATGACTGTAGACGAATTCAACAAAAAAATGTCTGAGCGAAAATCTGGAGTTACAGACAGCTATGAACTGAATTGGGTCAGTAAAACTGGAGAAATTATCCCAACTATTATTTCCGCTACTCCATATTTCGACCGTTCTGGTAAGTTCATTGGTACTTTTGCAGTAATCACTCAAATCTCATCTCAGAAAGAAGCAGAAGAAACTGTCCAGTTCTATCTAGATTTACTCGGTCATGACATCACTAACCAACTCCAAGTGATCATGACTAGTACTGGACTTCTTGAAGAAGAAGTACCTCCATCTTACATCGTTGATGCAAGAAAGGACATTCTTGATGCCGTGGAGCGATGCAATCGGCTCATTACTAAAGTGAAACGTGCTGCTCAAATTCGGTACATTCCACTCTCCCGGATTGATGCGATTCCTATTCTAAAGGAGAAAATCAAAGTTTTAGAACGAGTTTATGGAGCCCAAGTGCATGTCCAAGGATTGAAAAAGAATCTCATAGTTGAAGCTGATGTTTTACTAGGTGAGATGCTCTGGAATCTATTGGAGAATGCAGCTCGTCACAATCCAAAAGAAAGGAAGCAAGTCTGGATTGAATGCGAAGAAAAAGCTGACTCTTATAACATAATGATATCTGATGATGGACCCGGTCTCAGTGATTTAAGAAAAAGCACTCTGTTCAAAGAGCGAAAACATGGCGGTGGCGTAGGAATAGCTCTAGTATCACAAATGATACGGAAATATGGTGGATCGATTGAAGTTCAAGATAGAGTAGATGGTAAACCTGCTCTGGGTTCAAAATTCATTGTAACTCTTAAAAAAGCAAAATCTAGAAAGAAGAGATAGTATCTGCACTATCATCGGATGCGGTTCTCAATACGTTCGTAAAGTCCTTCAAAGAAGTCCTTCTTTCTAACCTTTCCTTTGTTAATAGCGAAGAAGTTGGTTCTTATGCGATAGAGTTTATTCTTAATCTCACTATATTTCTTCAACTTTTTCTTCCCGACCGCATTATCAATAACTGTTGTAACAGCTTCCGGAAAGTTGTCAATATATTGGCACTGTTTGATCTGAATATGAAACAGTGTACTTTGAAGAATGTCGTTTCTAGAGATACATTTATTCTCCATGGTCATATGCACGGTCCCCACAAGTTCGCAAGAGGTTTTATCTTAAGTAAGTTCTAGAAAAAAGCTTCAAGAAATCTAGTAATACTACTCCAATATTGCCTCGTGCAGGTCGTAATATGGAACTGTGAAAATAGTAAGATATGGAATTGAAGGGCTATGCGTGTTGCATCTATAATTGACATCAGTCTTGTTGACGTTCCCGGTATCCCAGTAACTGTACTTTTCACTGCAGGATGCAACTTGGATTGTCCATACTGTCAAAATGCAGAAATCATCGCTCGCACATCTGGCGAAGAAATGACAATCGAAGATATTGTGCATCAACTTCAAGGAAATCTTACAGATGGTTATTGCATTACAGGGGGTGAGCCTACAATCCATAAAGAGCTTCCAGATTTGCTGAAAAAACTACGAATTGAAGATACAAAACATATCAATCTCAATACTCAGGGAACAATTCCAGATGTCCTAGAGAAATCGCTTCCTTTCTTGGATTCAATATGGTTTGATATCAAAACAATTCCTCAGCGTTATTGCGAGGTGACCCGTGTAAAGTACAATCCTTGGCCTCGAGTTGAGCAGAGTATAAAGTTGATTCTCGACTCCAATGTTGCATTCTGGCCGAGGACAACATACGTTGGTGGACTTGTCAAACCATCTGAAATTTTAGAAATATCTCAATTGTTAATTAATTTGGGATATGCTGGCGAGTATACTGTACAGAATTACGTGAAATCCTCGGGAACACGACCAGATGAAGTGAAAGATTTTTTGGAACCTTCTATTGAAGATCTTGAATCAGTTCTCAATCATATTCCCGATGGAGTCAAATTACGTTTAGAATGGCGATAACACTAACGGTTTGGCGAACACACAGACAACCTTTTAAACGCCCTAGGAATGACCTTGATTTGAATCTTGCAAGATGCTATGTTCTAACTTGCTGGAGTGATATTCGACAATGTTCCCAACACAGAGCATGGGTTATGACCGAGCTATCACTGTATTCAGTCCAGAAGGTCGACTGTATCAGGTAGAATACGCTACGGAAGCAGTTCGTCACGGACCACTCGCAGTGGGAGTCAAGGCAACAAATGGTGTAGTCTTGGTAGGAGAGAAACGTGCTCCACATCCAATGGCTGATCTTGACTCGCTCAAGAAAATACTACTTATCGATGATCATGTGGGAACAGCAATTGCTGGTCTGCATGCAGATGCTAGAAAGTTGATAGACCAAGCTCGTGTTCAAGCTCAAATCAATAGACTTAGCTATGATGAACCAATATCAATCTCTTCATTAGTTGTTAACATATGTGATACAAAACAACTTCATACTCAGTATGGTGGAGTTCGACCCTATGGAGTATCTCTCCTTGTTGCTGGTGTTGACGATCATGGTCCTCAACTATATACGACTGACCCATCTGGTTCATTCTGGGGGTGGAAAGCAGCTGCTATTGGAAAAGAAGCTGATGTAGTTCGCGATTTCTTTGGTGAAAAGTACAAAGATTCAATCTCTCTGGATGGAGCACTTGAATTAGCAATTGAGGGGCTTTTGAAAACGACTGATAAAGCTGATATTGAACCTGAGGAAAAGGCAAAGACTCTTGAGATTGGTAGAATCGACACTAAAGAGAAACTCTTCACAATTTTGAGCCAGGACGAAGTTGAAACGATATTGAAGACAAGACTAGCGAGTTGATTTTTCTATTAGTCTGTTGATAATTAACGAGGCTATGTCAATCTTTGTAACTCGCGATAGTGCACTCCATGAAGGGGCTGCATTTGCTTCGATCACACATGGTCCATCTGGAGACTCTATGATATCAATACCAGTGTAGTCTAATTTCAGAACGTCTGCAGTCTTGATTGCACATTCTTCATATTCCGGTGTTAAAGTAGTCAGTTCTGCTCTCCCTCCACCATGCACATTTGTTCTCCATTCTCCTTCAACTCCTTCTGGAATATATCTATACATTGCACCAATTAGCTCTCCCCCAATTACGAAAGCTCTGATGTCCCGTTCTGGTTTATCAATAACCTCTTGCACGTATAATACTTGACCTAGTTGATGAATGAATTTCATAGCTCTGTATGTGAGTTCACGATGTTCAGCTCTAATTGCTCCCATCCCTCGTGCACCTATTAATGGTTTAACAATGACATCTCCAACCTTATCGACAAATTCGATTGCAGCCTCGAGATTCTCTCCAATGTAGGTTTGGGGGACCTTTATTCCCGCCTTATGAAGTGCTGTCAAAGTTGCATACTTGTCCTTTGCTCTTCTAAAAGAGTATGCAGGGTTCATCACATAGATACCTGCATCTTCAAAATGCTCCAATAGGCTTATTCTGAATGTTATTTGGTCCCCAGTACCGAATCCAATGGTTCTGACTAATACTCCATTCATGTCCGATATATCTTCATCTTCCAAATGAGTGAATTTGTTCGGGAGCTGAGCAGAAACATCTGGGAGTCTAAATGGTTTCACGACATGTCCTTTTGCTTCAATTGCTTCTATTAGACTCTTGGTTGCCCAATTGTTTATGTTTTCATGATAAATGACTCCAAATTTTAACATGGACATGGGTATCACCTGAAAGGACTATTCACTGGGATTTGATTCTCAGTTAAAAGGACTATCCACGATCCTTCTTCTCGATTTTAGACAAACCCAAATACTTTCCAAGTATTATTCAATACAGGGAATATATCCGAGTGGCTTTCTATGATAAATGAGCTGATGGAATTATCTGAGAAACTTATTATTGAGCGCAAACAGGATCCCGTTCTTTTAGCTCGTATGGAGCTTGCCGCTCAGGGACAATCTCCTCAGTTCTTACTAATTTCTCCAATAACCCGAAGTGGTCAGGATTTACAACTCTTCAGTATGAATCAAGGTGATGCACTTCATGCAAGTAGAGTACCAAATAATGCGTTACTACCCCCTGACCTAGCTCCAACTTTATTCAAGGGTCCTGCTTCTTATAATAGTAAATTCCCTATCAAGAGAGGGGTTATTGTCACATTTGATATTGATGAATCATTGGAAATAATTCGTGAAACTATTGAAAACATCACACATCACCCTGATTTACGCTCATTACCAATTCTTGCGTTTCAAGTAAACTATGAGAATGGACGAGTAAAAATCATAGTTCATGGGAGAGGTCGTAATTATGAATATGAGAACAAGTTCATGCATAGGATTAGGATCCCCGATGAATTAGATGATAGTCTTCTCGTACTAATTTGTTCAGACTCTAGAGTTAGCCCTCCTAATTCATCCAAAGGAGTTCCAATGTCAATCCCGACATTAGGCGGATATATCCCTGAATATCGTCATAATGGGGACGAAACTAGCCAACTGAACCATTTCTTTGAAAAATGGCTCTCATCAGGTGAAGAAACAAAACGGATATTGATTGTTGCTCATGGCAACTTTGAAGGAGAGGGTTCATCATGCAGCGCGGGAATTGCTTCACTAAATCCGCAAACAATTTCAAATCCCTCACTTCGACCTGTAATAGAAGAACTAGTACGAGCTGCATCTGTTTTTGAGATTTCTCCTCCCCAAAGTCCTGAAGATCGGGTGAAGTCGCTAACAAAAGCAACCAAGGCGAATCTTCTTACTTATCCCGCTATTAAAGAGCATCATGACATATACCGACTTGAAATAGAAGAATTGTTGATGGATACAGTCACAAATACCCTGTTTCAATTTGATGGAATATGATAATGACTCGTGTAGGTAACGATGAGATCTTCATATTGATCAATATCTAGAATGAATGAATTAAGTTTGAAAATAGGTACAACTGGTACGCCCTCATGAAGTTCTACATCTTCTACCAACCAAGTAACAATCACCGGAATTAATTGGTATTCTCCTTCTTTTGGTATCTGAATTCTATTAGACAGACTATCTAATTCAGTTTTCAGCTCCTGCGTTCTTTCTTTTTGTTTCTCTGCAGCCGTTTTAAGCGCAGATGTTTTGCCAGTTCGAATACTCCACATCTTCGCATCAATGGCAATGATAGTATTGCCTTTCAAGCCAATAACATCAATTTCCATTCCTTTAATCAACGAATTTCCTCTTCTACGAAAACTCTCAACACATTCATAGTTATTCTCAATCAGGATTGAAGCAACAAACCCCTCAAAATCTTTCCAAGTCAGGAGTTCAACTATCTCAGACAAATTGGCTCCTAGTTGTATAGCTTTCTTGGCAAGTGTGATTCTTTGTACCCTATCAATACAATGGAACTTTTTCTCATCTTGCATCATCCCAAGTAGCTCAAAGACCTCATCATTCAATTTGTTAGTTTCTGCTAACTCTCCACTCTCTTTTGTTTGCTTGAGAATTTCGATTATGGAATTGCGAATATTTGATATCATCTTCACATTTCTTCTACCGCGCTAGTTTATAACCTCAATTGATGACAGTGATTTAGGTGGGCCTATGTCTGAGTATGACGGATGGCGTCGTGTCCTTGACGCATTTGAAAATTGGATATACTATGAGAGCACAGAATTTGGGCCATATACAGCCTATTTTTCATTAGAGAATCTGCAAGATCTCACTAGTAGAGAAAGAATTAGCTGGATGCAATCTATGTATGATGAGATTATACCCGGACGTGTAGAGAAGTGTAGAAATGCTGGAGTTGCTTTCGAGGACTTTCTTCCCTACATGCCAGACCCAGCTGCCCGTGAAGTAGTTCAATCAATGATTGATTTAACGCAGGTTCTCTCTGATGAAATGCTTGGGATGAGCGACACAATGCATTCAATGAAAGAGGAATATGAATCAGGTGGGCTCGAAGAACTTGTGTCTTTTCTTACAGATCTTGCAGATGCAGAAGAAAGTATTAGACATCACATGAGTCTTTTCAGTCAAGGATTTGGAAAGCTCCGGAGCATGGGACTTGAAATGCCTGAACTTGAATAGGTTCGCAATTAACCGGAAGTAGCATTACAGGGAAAATTTAAGTACAAACATCAATTTGCTCAAACTGACCCAAAACAAACGAGGTGAAAAACGCAATGGGTACCGAAACAACAACCACTGCCCATCGATATCGGGTCTCGAACACAAAAGGTGACTACCATCCAGCAGGTGACTGCCAAATTAGGTCACGAGGTGAATGTGTTCTTAAGTGACCGTGAGGTCTCCACAACTGCTTTTCAAAGTCTTGCTGCATCGTTCTTCAGATTAGCAGAAGCTAGGTTGAGCGATACGCAAAAGCAGGTACTAAGAATGAGTAACAAGCTGCTGAACTTTAATGAGCTGACATTGACAGCTCTTGCGGACCAAGTTTCGCGCAGAAGTACTTTACCCTATAGCACTGTGAAGTGGAACTTACGCTCTCTGAAGAATATGGGCTTGCTGACTGGTGGAACTCTTAGTAGTAAAGGGCAGCTAGCCTGTTTAACAAAAGAAGCCCGGATGCTGGCAGACTACTTAGAGGGCAACCTCTAGTACAAGGGGACACCTACTGTCCCCTTCCTATCTTTTTTCATAGCTCTAAAAAGAAGAAATCGGGTGCTGCCCGGTTCTCTACAAGAACTGCGTTGCTTTACGTTCTTGTGTCATCGTATCTTCTTCTCAAAGAGCTTCCATCCGTCAGGGATAAGCGCCTTGACCTCATCAAGACTGGTCGATGATGTGATCACGATGTCGACTGATTTACTTTCTCCGGGAACCAAATTTCCAAGATTCCACTGAAGTCCAGTCGCCACGTCCATTGGCCCAAGCTCGAGATTGTTTTGTAAATCTGGGAATTCTTCACTCACTATCAGTTTTGCTGGTGCTGAGATTTCCCATCGGTCTGGTTCCGGACGTGATGCTAGTGCTACAATTAGAGGGTTTCCATCATATACCAGCATTGTGCTGGTTTCCTGGTCATAGACACCAACATCGTCTTTGTAGCTAGCTGGACCTCCTATATCAAAGTCCATGAATTCAAATAGCTTCATGTTATTGATTGGTTGTTCGGTCACATTTCTCGTCTTATGCCGTATAAGCAGCATGGGTTTGTTATGACTCCAAACTTGAATGTCCGTTTGTATCGCTGGCACTCCATCCAATAACGGTGAATGACTTAGAGATACCTCAAGCATTCCTTTACCAGTCATTGCTTTTTCTAGGGAGAAAGAGTCATTCTCAGTAGACGCAGCCATGCAGAACATCTCATCCACATAGTATGTCAACCAGAATCCACCCTTATACCCTGCTGGATTCCGAAGTAACAGCCGATCCTTTCCGCGGGAATCTATCAGACTGAGGCGCTTCATGAAGAAACCCAAACTACCTCGTCCTCAGGTTACACACTCGACACAGTATGTGAGGTCTAACCTTGGCTTTCGGTTGCCAGTTTCTAAGGTCTCAGACATGACCGATCACGCTACCTATGCTAAAGAAACCTATCTCTCTCCTGATATAAACGTCATGCTATCTCAGATATGGTTCAGTAAGTCATAGTTCATAAAGTTGATAAACCACCCACTATCCCGTGACACGTCTAGGTGCATTTTCATATGACAAATCTCACTGTCGAACAACTCCAGAAGTGGTACAAAAAACGGCTTGTAGACAAATCTAAGGATTTCATTAAGCAAGCTGAGAAAAGCTATCGAATTGTAGAAACCACCTTGAAAGACATTGAGAAGTTATCAAAAGAGTTCAAGGATGAAGAAGATGAAGAACTCGAATCTGGAACCATAGCGACACGATTTGCACAAAAGGTTGAGGAGATTGTTTCTGATTTTTATCTTGGCAAGGAAATCACGTATGAAAACACAGAAGCAATGCAGGCTGAAATTCAACGCTTTATACAAGAATTATGGGGTGCTGGTGCTCGATGGATTCGAAGGATGGATAAGCGTTACAAGAATGTCATCAAGACCCTCGACACATACATGAAAGAACTCGCTCGGGAAATGAATAAGATAAGCAAACTACTGTATGAATTCAGTTGGGTCAAAGATCTCGAACGAATTGGAGGTCGTATTAAAACACTGCACGAATTAACCTTCAGTAAAGAGATATTTGAAGAACAAATTCGGCAAGTTCGCCAGAAGATTGAAACTGCAAAATCCGAATTCGAGTCTGCAAAGAAAGCATATAGTGAATTCTCTGAAACATCCAATGTTGCAGAACTGCTTAGTTTAGATGAACAAGCTGAACATATTGGGAGTATTCTGAGGATGAAACTTAATCCACTGAAGAAACAAGTAAAGAAATTCTTCCAACATGATACTGGCATCCGTGTGAGTCCCGTGGGCCAGAAAGCTTTGACCGATTATTTTGAAGATCCCTACAAAGCAATCGCAGAAGAGTCAGAGGGATATCCTGGACTTAATGAGGGACTAACCGGATTACGTGAAGCAATAGAAAGAGGAAAATTGCCTCTCAAAGATCGACTTGCTAGGAGAGCAATAGAAGAAGTTGAGGCAATACAGAATGGTGGCTTACAAAAACTTCAGAATCAAGCAAAGGAGGTTGAGAACAAGCGTCATACATACGCAGGCTCTGATGTTTACGCAAAGAATGAAAATCTCCAAAATGCAGTAAATGAGGCTAAAAAGAATCTAGAATACCATCATAATGATATGTTACGAATTAGAGATGAAATCACGAAGCAGATTGACAAGGTCAAGGAATTCAAGAACCGCATTGAAACAGAGATTCTTAGTGCATTCAATGAGAAAGTCACAATACAGATTGAAGTCAGTTTAGAACCACTGCTAGATATGTGCCAAATATAACTAGATTGGGGAAAAGGACTTTGAGAATTCTCGTCACTTCAGAACAAGATATTGCTAGTATGACAATAAAAGACATTCTTATTTCTGAATATGGGTTCTCTCAGACAAAAGAAACCTTCGAAGGCAATCCAATTTTTTCGATAAGCGAGAATGTCAAGATTATCACAACAAATCGAGATATGATTCATTGCGACCATCTTGAAAATCATTTTGAAACAGAAGCATTCATTTTTTGTTCAAGACATCGTGCTGAATCAGGAAGACCTGCTCTATTGGTCCATAGTACCGGGAATCTGGGTCCCGAAGCACTATTTGGAGGAAAACCATACCAACTTTCTGTATCTGCCCCTTCGCTTGTTTCAACTGCATTAAAGAAGTTGAATGAAGAGCGTAACTGTCTTGGACTAAATGAATTCGATGTATCCCTAGAAGTGACTCATCATGGTCCTACATCAATGAAGACGCCGCTTGTTTTTATTGAGCTAGGAAGCTCGGAAGAATATTGGACTCATAAAGAAGGCGCTAGTGCTGTTGCTGCAGCAGTAATGGATTGTACTAGCGAATCCCTATCTGGCGACTCAGTAATTGGTTTTGGAGGCACTCATTATGCGAGCAAGTTTAACAAGATTGTACTAGAAAACAATTACAAGATAGGTCATATCGCCCCCAAACATGCCATAAATGGTTTGACAGAGGATGTTCTGAATCAAATGATTACCCGATCGTCAAATCCGATAAAATGTGCTATCATCGATTGGAAAGGCATGAATGCAGAAAATAAGGCACATGTTCTTCCTATGCTTGAAGGTGCTAACATAGAAGTAATTCGTGCAAAGAATGCGTAATTCTGTGCAGAAACTCATATTTTTTCAAAAAAAACCATCTTTCAATCGAGTGACTACATTCCCGAAAGCCTAATTACACTCTCCGACACACAACGGACATTATCGCCACCTAAGTAGGGGATGCTATGGTCACAGAGAAGATTGATGTTGGCATCGAAGATATCCAAGAGAAAGTAGACAAACTGTCTGATGAACTTGCCACTCTACGTGATGAGCTAAAAGAGCTTGATACTCTAAAAGAGCTTGATAAGAAGCTTGATGACCTCACTAAATCTTTGAAAGGAATAGAATCCAAGAAGCTTGATGACATTGCTAAGTCAGTCGCTGATATTGATTCTGCAGTAAAAGAAATGGAAGATTCGAAAGAATCCACAGTAATCATAAAGAAGCTTGATGATATGTTAATATCTTTGGCAGATATCGATGCGGTGCCTAAAAGACTAGATGACCTTCAGAATTACATTGCTGGTCTTTCTACTATTGAAGATAAGGTTCAGGATCTCTCTGGTAAGTTTGAGGAAACAAATGAGATTGTAGGAATTATTGTACGTCAACTAGATGATATTGAACGGAAATACAATGTAGCAATTGATAAGGTCACTGAGGCTGTTGATGCCCTTTCATCTTTTATTCAGAATCAAGATGCTCGATCTGCGGAAGTTGCCAAACCTGCGAAGAAACCACCTTCTGAAACTGAACCTGAAGAGAAACCCAAGGTCAAAGCTCTAGATAAGGCTAGTTTACCATCAACAATTGACGCACTGATGGATGACTTGATGGCTCTTGTTGTGCCACAGACTGAAGCCGCAGAGATGGCTGAATCGCTTGAAGCAGTACGCGACAAGCTTACCACCATGATTAAGGGACACACTCCAGTTCTATTCCAATTTGGTAAACGTGCTCGTGAACTCAAATCATATCCCCCCACTGCAACATTGAATGAGAATGATATTGCTAGTCTAAGTAGAGAAATTAAATCATGGAAAATAAAACTTAAAGAAATGGCTGACAGCAGCTAATCCGCCTTGATTTTTCATCTCATTATATGGTTTGATAAAACAAGGTTTATTTCTATTAAACAACAATGCGCAACTTGACTCACTTTCAGTGATTCAATAGTACTCATTGAGTTGGATTTTTTCCATCTCTTTCAGATACAAGACTTCAGTGGATTTGACGATTATGAATGTTAGGAAACATAACCAAGAATTCGCACAACGATTAGACCTCCTTGATGGCACAGCTGATACACAGCTAGCTCTAGAACTCATTGAGCTTCATGAGAAGAAGTGTACAGTGTGCCAAGAAGATCGACTAGGTTGTACTGTGAGACCTGCATGTATGAATAGGAATTATCTCAATGCTCTCATCGAGATAGGCGTCAATCCACAAGATTTGCCAGGATTTTGCTACAGTCAACACCTTGAACAGATACGTCGCTTTATTCTTGAAAAGAAAGGACGAGAAATGACTGATAGACGAATTCCAATCAAAGATTTGCTATCGATATTGGGAGTTAGTTCCATACGTCATTTCACTACCAAATTCAAGAAAGAGTGGAAAGGATTCTCCTCAGCACATGAAGAGAATGTTATGATTGTGAAAGGAGATAATCTGATATTTCACTTTGATTTTGCAAGAGGAATTGTCACCCTCAATCCTCGAAATGATCCAATTCAAAATTTCGAGGTGTTTAATCTCTATTGTCAGATTTTCTCAAACTATTATGGTCTGAAAATATCGGTCACCGATTTGACTCTAACCTGGTGGCTCCTCTCGATCAATGTTGAGGGGCTTACTCCGAGTAGTGTAAAGAATCAACTGAAAGCTGGATCAGTAAAAGGCTTTGATGCTATCTATACTTCTGAAACAGATGATTCTATCAAAATCCATGCTGAAGTTATAGCTGGAGAGGAATCATCAAATCTTGAAGTAGGTCAATTGAGAAACCTGTTCATACGAGTATCAAAGTTTGAGAAGCAAGAATGAACTGACAACAATCATACTATGTTATGGTTTCTCTTGTCAGTGGTGGGATGCGTAAATGAGTGATACGGCAGTTACGGAAGTAGTATCCGTTCTGAAAAAGAATCTTGGCATCACGGATGCTGAGTCCAAGGCTATTCTACCTGTGTACCTTGGTGGAAACATGACTGCAGGTGGAGTTTCTCTTATGTCCGGAGAGAATCTATCAACAGTCGAGAAGGCTCTTCAACGACTTGTAAAGAAAGGTCTAGTGAAAGAGATTGGTGGTATAGTTCCTGTCTATCGACCTGTACCACCGTATTTAGCTCTCTCAGATGAGTTGAAATCTCACTTGAGTGAGATTCAAAATTTGATAGAACAATCTGAGAAGACCTTCAGTTCTAAATCTGAAGAGATTGATAATAATATTGAGAAGATTATCACCTCTCAGAATAAATCCTTAGATACGGTTAGGAAATCGCTTACTAAATATGAAGATGAGATGATTGAGCTTGTAAGCAGCCGTATTGAACAAGTCAAATCAACAGCGGCATCAGTCATGGCTTCTGTTTCAGAAGAAGTTGAGGACATCATGAACAAGCTAGACACATCATTAGATAATAGACTAGGTGCCAAACTTTCTGAACTACAGGGTGAAATCGACAAGAGTCAACTAAGGTTGGAGAAAGATGTAAAGCGGATTTCCCGGGAGTTTGACAAATGGTTGAAGGTTGAACGGAAAGCAACGCTGACATCAATCTCTGAATTTGAAATAAAAGCTCAATCCCTAATTGAAGTTGCTCGTAATGCAGTCACTAAGGCTCTTGAAGCATCTTCTACTGCGTTACAAAATATCACTCAAGAAATGACAAAAGCACTGAGCTCGATGACATCGTCTGCTTCTGATAATGGTGTCGAGATTCTCAACTCAGTGTCTGAAAATCTCACTCAACTTCTTGTTCATCTCGAAGGTGAACTTGATCAAACTTATTCGGCTGGTCAGGAAGCCCTCCAAGCAGTTCTGGTTCAAGCTAAAAGAATTCCAGAAGAATTTGGTGAGTTTACTCGGAATAAAATCTTCTCAGCAGCTGAAATCATAGAAGCAGTTAGTGGAGATATAGATGATTGGAAAGAAGAGGTTTCTAGTTTCATGGATGTCGCATCCCAATCCGTAACCTCTCAACTAGATCAGGTTGCATCTACCGACTCAAGCTATATTGAAGTACTAAAGAACACGCTCACATCACATATTGAGAAAGTAAATGGGATGATTAGCGAGGAGTATGATCAGGTTCAGGATTTAGCAACGACTCTTGGCGCTGATTGCGAAACAACCCTCGCAGATACTCGTGTCCTAGTTCTCGAACTTCTGCAAAAGCAGAACGAAACTGAACAAACTTCATGTGATGAGGCTGGTAAGACACTCTCTTCAGAGCTTGACAAATGGGTGCAAACAACTGTGAATACAATTGCATCGAACCTAAAATCAACCTCTGATGACATTTCTAATATTCTCAAAACTGAATCCACTGAATTGAATACATTAGCTGAAGCTATGAATAGTCGGCTGAAATCTGCATTTAACGCTATTATCAAGACTACAGCCACCAAGAATGAGGCATTAATCACCTCTGTAAAGAAAACTACACACGATTTTGAGGTGAATGTTGGATCAACGCTTGATGAGCTAATCAGTAGCTTTGCCACTACTACCGAGAAACAGGTCCTTGACTCAAAGAAACTCTATGAACGTTTGAGAGAACGACTTGATAAAAGGATGAATCAAAGTGTCACTGCGATAACCTCTCAAGCAGACAAGATTGATTCAGAGATTGATACGATAATCAAACAACAAGTAGATCGCATTGACCAACACACTTTGGGCATTCGGGAAGAATTTCATACTCACCTTGAAGATATTACACGCCAATTCATTACGCTTACCCAAAGTATGGAAGCCACTTTCAATGGCCTTCTATCAAGTCAAGCAGTTGAAGCACGTGATCTAATTGCATCGACGCATGGAGAATTCAAGAATACCTTGAAATCTGAAATGACTGGACTTAAGGAAGACTCGTCGAAACTACAAAAAGAATACTCGGCTGAACTTGGATTAAAAATTGATGAGGTTGCTTCCTCCGTTGCTTCAGTCAAGCATTCCCTTGATGATTTGGCAGTGAAAAAGAGATACGAGTTGTCAGAGAGTATGGCTGAAGCTCTTGCAAAGCTTGAACAATCTATTGTTGCTACAGAGGAAAATCTACGAAGCATGGAAACAGGCATTATCAAGCAATTTACCGATAACTATGACCAAGTAACTCAAGAATTCAATCTTACTGTTGACAGCGCAAGAGATACAATCACTGAACGATTGGACAATGTTCGTGTGGTTACGACTGATGCGTTGGAGAAAAGCACTGCTGCTGCTAAGAGCGCAGCAGATTCCTTCATCTCAGCACAGAAGGATCACAAACAGAGATTCTTGGCTGACACAAGTAAGAAAATAAATCAGCTTGCCACTAAGCGAGTTAAGGCATCAAGTCAACAAATTGAAGAATTCCATTCAGAGCTCTCAGAACGTGAAACTAGAGGAGTTAAGGGTCGAAATTCGTCAAAAGAGGAGGTTATTCAAGCTGTTGAAGCAAGAAGAGCTGAAGTAACCCAGGCATTCGATGCTGCATCAGTTTGGGTGGATTCCACAGTAGCTAATGTGTCTACGTCACTTGAAACATTTGGTACAAAACTTAGTAATGAACTGACCCTTATGCAAAGAAATCTCCAGAAGACTGCAGATGAGGTTCTTACTTCCATTACAGAACGAGGCGATTCTGATATAGCTAAGTTTGCAGATATCACTACGACACTTTTCGAAGATGCAGAATCTAAGGTTGGTGCCAGAATTGATGATTTTGGAACTAGCTGTGCCTCTGCATTAGCTAAAGGCACTGATGCATTTACATCGCTGCCTAACCAAATGACTGAGAAAATAGTCGAGGTTGATAAAATGATTCTCCAAGAAACAAACCAGCATTATGGCATGGTTGCTGAAAAGCTTGCATCCTCGTTTACCGATTTCCAAAGATCATTTGAGTCCGCATCAGAGGAATTTCGTAATCTTTTGGAACAAGCTTCTATCCAAACCACTGAAAAACGGAATGAGGCTATTAAAACCATCCAAGATAGTGCAAGTTTCACAAATCAACATGCTGCAAGAAAATTAGAAACAATAGGCTTAGAGCTTAAAACGCAACTTAGCACTCAATCTTCAACTCTCATTGAGAAGAACAATTCTGAAATTACAGCTAAGAATCTGATATTGACGGAAACCGTCACTCATGCAAGAAATCAATCAAATGAAGAACTTACATTACTCAGACAAACTCGAAGTGACGCACTCTCAAAATTCAGTGATCAAGTGGATAAATCGTTCAGAAGATGGTCGAATACTCAGAAGAGTGAAATTGAAGCACTAAACGAAAATGTCAAACAAACCATTACTGGCGTCACTAACCTGACGACTACGGCCGCTGACACTTTAGGCTCAATACAGGCTGCGAGCGAAAAATTGTTAGACGTATCAACTGAAAGAACTTGGTATCTTAGTGGGATAGAAGAAGCATGTGCTCATATTAGTGACATGGCAAATCGTGCAGCTGATTCAGTAGTTGTTTCTGTTCATGATTTATCTTGCTTGGATCTAAAGAAACTTGCTAGGATTAAGACTCCCAAACGGAAAGTCCTAATCATTCCTGAAACAGAAGAACTAGATCCAGCCCTTGAAACCTTGGATGGATGGCGGATAATGCAGACGAAAACGCCTATGCTCCTCTCAGTTATTGATGAGCGCGAAATTCTAGTCGGGGGCACCACAGCGTCTGAAAAGCACATTGCAATAGTTTCTGAAGATGCAACCTATCTCAAGCTTTACCATGATGTATTAGGACCAAGGTTAATCCGCAACCAAGCTGCTTCAGAGATGTAATGTGTAAATAATGGCATCCTCATCAAAATAATAGGATGGGACCTTAGATGACTCCTTAAATCCACTAGACTCGTAGAGCTGTCTAGCTGGAAGATTGTGCTCTCGAACCTCAAGACGACATGCTCGTACATTATTGACCCTTAAATGGTTTAGAATATGAGATAGGAGTAACCTACCTTGACCTTTTTTCCGTTCAGTTGATTTGATTGCTAGGTTGAGAATATGACCTTCTCGTTTACGACTATTGATTTCCCATACTGCGTAACCAATTATGCTGCTCTCCTTCTCAATCACATCCATGAATATGCATCTTGATTCTCTCAATGATGACTTTCCAGATGCAATGCAGATATTGAAGAAGATGGAATATTCCCATGGGACAGGAAAACTCTCTCGTTCAATATTCATAATCTCTTCGAGGTCTTCCAATCTGACTTTCCTTATCATTGAATCATTTCACTCCTAGTCAGATGAATGTACCTAGCAATTTCATCACTCTTCTTCAACAGGATTCCCACATGAATAACAAAATACTGCTCGTTCAGGAAGAGGATTTCCACAGAAATGACAGGAGGTTTCTACACGTAGATAACTTGGTTTCTGTTTTAATGGTGAGGAATAACGCGCATCATCAACCCAATTTTTATTCGCCCACCAAAAGCACATCATGACAATGAAAAGCGTTGATAGCATGATAAATGGAGCTAGGTCTCCAGCAATGAAAAAAGGAAAGATAAAGAAGTAACTGCCATCTCCAAGGTTCAACAGAGAAATCCCTAAACCTAGAATAATGAATCCAAGTGCAATCACGTATAGTTCTTTTAACCTCAAATGCACCTCACCTCAGAAATTTGAAAATACTCTGTGATTGAACCGATGGATGCTTCAAATGGTGATTGCCTAATAAATTGTGGCTCAAAACAATGTTTTTCATCAAATAGAAAAAGCACATAAGACATATCAATCATAGAGTGACATGATTTAGAGATAGCCGCCATTGTAATAATCAGCCGCGATGACTGCAGCATGACGTGGGGGTTTTAAATTATGACGCCAACAGACAAGGAGCCAAAAATCAAAAAGGCTTCAAAGGCAAAGTATCTTTTCAAAATAACAGTAGTCGGTCCTGAAGACTCGTTATTGGATGATGTTCTTTCAACATTCGATCCAGTCGTAAAAGTAGATGGAATTCGAATTGTATCTGCAGATCGCTCTACAGATGACTCTGAAGTGCGAGCTGTTTTCATGTCACCAAAGCATGCTGCACTCGATATCCTTCTCTCATTGACCTTTAAGGGTGCTAGTGCTGTGATTATTGTTCTGAAAGACCCTGATCCTGAATTGGAGACTATCTATAGAAATGAAATCAGAGAAAATCTTGGAACTAGCATTCCTACTCGAGTTGTGACAGTTGGATCATCACTCGACGAATTCAAACGGAATGAGATACACCACTATTTTGATGAACTCGTAGACGAGATTCTCGCTCTCAGAGAGAAAGAACACATGCTGAAAGAAGCGGAGAAAGATAAGAAGAAGAAAATGAAGGTTTCAAAGAAGAAGAGGAAAAAGTGAGACGTAACACGAAGCTTTTTTTCACTTCCATCATGTTTTCAATTCGGTGTCAATCGTGGACTCAGAGAAGAAAAGATCAGATGAATACTGGATGGGTGTCCGTGACTCATTAAGAATGGTTGATAGTTTCATCAAATGGGCACGTAGGAATAAAGATCGTGCAAAAACATTGGATGATTTCATTCATGATGGTTTAGTTGCAGCTGCAAAACGATGTGAGTCTTGTTTGAAAGATGATTTAGGTCTTTCATTTGCTGAGGATGAAGAGAGAATCGATGAATCTTCTGATATTGAACATATCCCACCTGGATATGAAATGGCGTCAACTGAAGATGAATCATATTCGGAAGAGAATGTTGATGATGGATTTGATATGACTCCAGATGACATGTCACCTGAATCTTCTGAAGTGCCAATTGAAACTGAAGACGACTCAATCAGTATTGACACTGTAGGTCGTATTGAAGAGGAAGAGATTGAAGACATATCGATAGATGGACCGACTCGTGAGTTTTCCTCAGATTTCGAGCTTATCGAGCCTACTGATCTTGATCCAAAACACACGAATATCCATGAAGAATCAGTTCCTCCAGAATCCGAAGTTGAAAGCGATACCACTGGAGATGCCGAGCATGGACCATCCTTTACTTGGGATGATTATGAGAGGGCTATAACTCCAGCCAGAGATGAACCAGAGTATAGTGAAGAAGATATCGAACTTCCTCCTCCAGTTGAGATGGAATCCGTTGGTGAAACATTTGAAACAGAAACCATCTCTGAACCTCCTGAAATCTCTAATGATGAATCTGAAACCAGCACAATTGACGATGAAGATGTTGATGCTTCCAAAAAAATCACACAGCCTCCCCCTCCGCCTCCTCCCCCTGATAGCGATGAGGATGAAGAAGAAAGGCGGCGTCGAGCACGACGACTATTCTTTGGAGACTAGTCCTCGTCACCTACGATTTCATGGAAAAGTTTGGTCGCTGCTTCAGCACTATTAACGCCTTTCACAATCAGATTTCCAGCTGGCATGACAGTTACCCGGATTTCATGACCAATATTTACTATGAGAAAGCGCTTCCTACGCTCAACATCATATGATGCCTCAAGATTGTTAGCTACAGCTTCAAGGTCCAGCTTTAGTATCTTTCCAGGTGAAATATTGTAACTTTGCGAACAGAGTCGTGTCACAGATAGTTCATTCTCTTTTTTCTCTTGTTTCATCTGAGGCTGAGAACAAACTAAACAATCAGCTGCCTTTCCGATATCAAAGAAATCAAAGCTCAAATTACTTGTGTCAATTGTCATCAAACGGTTTGCAAGATCGGGTCCTCTGTTCAAAGCTAATTTCAATGCTTCATTTACCTCAACTGAAGCAGCAAATGATAGCAATGTTGGAGAAACTCCAACATTCGCGCAAGTGTTCTCAGGATTGTCCTGAGCGTCACCCATAACGCATTGCAAGCATCCAGTTTTTCCTGGTATAAATGTGGTCAGGTTCGCATAATACTCAACAGCTCCTGCAAACACATATGGAATTTTAAGCGTGAGACTCGCTTTGTTAACTGCTCGTCGTGCTTTGAATGAGTCTAATCCGTCCACAATTATGTCAACTTGTTTTAGCACATCAACTGCATTTTCGTCATCGATTGATACACAGATAGGATCAAATTGCACCTCTGGATTCATTAGCTCAAGATTATCAGCTGCCGCTTCTGCTTTTGGCTTACCAATATCTTGTGTATTGAAGACAGTCTGTCTTTGTATGTTTGAAAGCTCAACAATATCTCGATCTACAATTCTAATTCTACCAAATCCTATCGCTGTAAGAAGACGAAGAGCTGGACTTCCAAGTCCACCTGCACCTAAAATGGCCACTGTTGTATTCATTAGAGTTTCCATATCATCTTCTGAAAAATCACGAAGTGCAAGCATCCGTGAGTATCTTTCTCTTTGATTATTTGTGAGCTTCATTTCTCAGAATATGAACACGGAAACTCACTTAAAACCTTGGACATGAGATAAAGTGAATCATGGCATTCAGTTCTGAAATTGCAATAGCTATCCGAAGAAATCCAAGAGAAGCTTTACAGGTAGCTCTCTCAAAATTGGATGAGCTGATTGCTCCCCCAAAGGGCATTGAACGTGTTGTTATCAAACCCTCCATATATGATCCTGAATTACCAGGCAATACTGATGCGAAGATTGTACAAGTAGTAGTTCAATTTTTTAATTCCATTGGACCTATCAGTATAGTAGAGAGTGATAATCCATTACGAACAGCAGAAGAGGCATTTTCACGATGTGGTTATTTGGAATTTGAAACCAAGAATGTAGGTTTCGTCAATCTCTCTAAAACAGAAATGATACCTGTTCAATTTGCAGGCTATTATTTTCAAAACCGGAAAATGCCACATATTTTGCACGATAATATGTTCCTGATTAATATAGCCACATTGAAGGTCGAACCTGATATTTGTGAAATAGGCGCAAGCATCAAGAATCTATTCGGTCTTCTTCCTGAATTAGACAAAAGTGTCTACCATAATTCAATAGACTCTGTACTTATGGACTTGTTATATGCTTACAGACCGAATCTCACAGTAATTGATCTTACTGATGTTGTAATTGGGAATCGAATCAATGGCACGACAAAACATGTTGGTGGGGTTATAGTTGGTACAGACCCAGTTGCAGTCGACTCATTCTGTTCAAGTCTTCTTGGAATTGACCCTATGCAAGTAAATCACCTCAAAATCGCTCATTCTCTGGGAATGGGTGAAACAAATCTTGACAGAATTTCAGTCCGAGGTACAGAACATCAGAAAGCGGAATTGAGTAGACTTTTTAAAAAATAGGTCATCAGGAAAGACTTTATCATCATGTAAAAGACAGCGATTAGACCTCTAAGGCTCTGTAATTAGTGCCTTCAATCACTAATTTGTGGTGCTTTATATGGACTGGACATCTCACACAATGGAGCGGATTCCCGCTTCTGGTACACTCAAGATGTTTGAGCTAGCAAAACGTATGGAGGCTGCTGGTAAGCGCATTTATCACTTTGATATAGGTCAACCTGATTTTCCAACGCCCGACAATATAATCGCTGCTGGAATCGAAGCGCTCAATCATGGTTTTACACGATATACTCCTTCTAGGGGAATCCCACCACTCCTTAACGGCATTGAGGAACACTATGCTCGTCGTGGAATGGAAATAGATGGGTCAAAAAATGTTATTGTAACGCCAGGTGCAAAAATGGCTCTGTTTCAAGGATTTCTTAGCACAATAGACGCTGGAGATGATGTGCTGCTACTATCTCCAGCTTGGCCGACATATAGAGTGATGATTAGAACAGTGGGTGCCAAACCAGTTGATGTAGGTACCTATCCTGGATACATGCTTGATGAAGAAGCCCTCAAAACTGCATGTTCAAAATCAGTGACTGCTTTAGTAATTAACACTCCAAATAACCCAACAGGTGGGGTTCTTGATAGAGGCCAGATGGAACTCATTCACGACTTAGCAGTAGATCATGACTTTGTTGTTTTCTCTGATGAGATATACGAAATGTTGGTCTATGATGGCTTTAAACAGACATCAATGCTGGAGATAGATAAAAATCTGGAGCATACCTTAGTCATTAATGGTTTCTCTAAGACATATTCTATGACTGGCTGGCGACTTGGGTTTGCAGTAGGAAATGAAGAAACCATCAATAATATGGATCTAATTCAACAGAACACAACATCCTGCGCGGCATCATTTGTTCAATATGCGGGATATGAGGCTCTGAAAGGTGATCAGAGATCTATAAAAGCAATGGCTGAAGAATACCAGAAACGCCGTGACTTAATCACTAGCATGTTCTGTAAAATTGAAGGAATACAATGTATCAATCCTAAAGGTGCATTCTATGTTTTCCCTGATTTCTCAGCCTACAACCTAAGTAGTAACACTCTTGCAGAGTTAATTCTTATGAAAGCCGGAGTCACATCTACTCCCGGAATAGCCTTTGGGAAGAAATATGACAACTACCTGCGCTTTTCTTATGCTACAAAAATCTCTGAAATCGAGGACGGTCTAAACGCACTCGCTGAATTCCTTTCTACATTGGCATAGAAGGTACCAATAACAGCTCCTTGACAGGAGGATTTCCCTGTGAATCCAGATAAAGACCAAATCCGTTTCGAATGTACACGGTGTGGTGCATGCTGTCGAGAAGATTCATTATTAGTGACTGTGACTGGTCGTGATATATCCCGAATATCTTTGGGATTAAATCTTAGTGCAAGTGAAGTGATTCGAGCACTTAATTTCTATCTAATTGAAGGTGCTGAATCACCAGAAGGTCTTCGAGATATTCCCGCCATAAACACAGAAAAAGGTCCAGCATACATTGCTCTAAAGAAATTAGAAAATGGTGATTGTTTATTCTTGAAAGACAATCTCTGCATGATACATGTAATTCGACCGATGGTGTGCATGTCTTTTCCCTTCACATTCCTAGATGATGGACATAGTAAGACTTGGGGCTTAAGCGCCAAGAAAGTGATTTGTCCTGGACTGGGATGTGGGCCTCATGTTGAAAATACTGAATTGCGAGACTTGGCTATCGCTGTGTTGGAAGACCTAGCTATATACCAAGAGTTCGTCACAGAATGGAACAAGAATGAGAAAAATCCCACCGCAAATGCTATTTTAGAAAAAATTCTTTCAGATTCACGATTTACAATTTAGAATGTCTATAGTTTAGTTAATATCTGAAGGATATTTCCAAAGTTGTGTTCGACAGTACGACTCTTCTCCGCATACCCTGCAAGTGTTCTCAATCTGCTATCTTTTTCTGAAAGCTGACAAAACCTGTTAGATCTAATCTCAGCATGTATCTGCTCATTCAGTTCAATTATTTCATCAGAAGACTTCAGAACATATTGAAGCATTTTGATTAGTAAATTAAACTCATTGATATCCCTGAGCTGGAGAGTTTGACTATAAAACTGAAATTCAAGTCTGGCAAGTTTCTCTCTCATAGCAACGAGATTCAATAACCAATCTTCCACTCCATCTTCTGCTAATTCCTGACCAAGTTTCGCCCAATAACTCTGTTGATCTAAAAGTTGAACTAAGTAGGTACGAAGGAATTGGAAATGGTCAACGCCACTTTCGATATCATCTTCAGTCCCGATAGGTTGCATCATTTGATCGGTTTGACTATGTTTCACAGCTATCATGAGTGAAAATTTGTCCACGTACTTCTTGACTTCTTCAGTTTTTTCTCGCTCTGTTAAAAGATCTGTAAATGTATCTCCAAGTGTAAGGATGAATTTATAGAGACACTCAGAACATATTTCCGCGTTACTTGTAATCTCTTTTGTAGACAAGAATTGCATTGCATCCTCAAGATCATCTCCTGGGACATCTTTTCCGTGGATTCTTAATATCCATCCCTGAGAGATACAATATACCTTGTTGTCGGGATAGTTGATATAGATCGATGCATAGCACACATTACCCTCACTCGCACGTTCTTCTTCCATGCTCTCTCTGTCTTGATGATAGGAGAAGATAGCAGGGTCGATTTCGATTGCTTCAATCTCTAGAACTTTGTCATCATTTACACAGAGTCTTTCGTCTCCAAACACCTTGTACACGGGGCAACCTCTAACAAGTTTGATGTTAGATTTCTGCGTTTGTTCGCCCGTCCCAAGCAACTGTTATTTCTCCATTTTATATCAGTTTCAATTTTAGGTGCTAAAGAATTGCATCTGATTACCATAAGTCACCATTTAGGAGTTATTATGTAGTATGTGTGTCTATATTGTGTAGTGCAGACACAAGATTGCTGAATTTGTATTCGGCAATTTTTCTGGTTTCAGCATGTTGAGAAAGCATTTCTCGTATACTTTCTGGGAGCGCATCACGTTCCGTTAGACTATTAGTAATCTCCCGAATCGAATTGTTAACATTGATGACTTTCTCTGACACACCAACCATGAATCTTAATGTGCTGAGTAAGTCTGTTTCTTCATCTGAATCGTCAAGCGACAACACTTGAAACAAGAAAATTGATTCCAATCTTGCTAGTGTACTATATAGCTCAATCAACTCAATCAGGTCCTCCTCTGCTTCTGCTTTTCTCAGGTTGAGGATCATCGATGCCCAATGGGATCTGCTTCTGTTGATCTCTCTAAGGTAACCCCACAGATGGTTAGTGAAGTCTGATTTTCCACTACTACTATCATAATTTGTTAATTGGATGGCCATGTTCGTTGCCAACTCACGAACATATTTCGCTATTATTTCGTTCCTCTCATCATCTGTAAGAAAGCCTTCTGAGCCTTCCCCCAAGGTCCTAAGGTACCTATAGAGGCAGTCTGAACAGAGAACTCCGTCTCTGCTCTTCTCCGACGAGGTTACAAACTGCAGAGCATTCTCGATTTCCGCTACTTTGACATCCTTATTATTAATGCAGATTCGCTGGTTCTGACTCACGCAATAACAAACACCATCATCTCGATCGAGAAACATTAACAAATAACACATACTTACATTATCGCTTCGAAACTCAGCCAGCTGCGATTTTGAGCGAAGAGGAGTGAAAAAACTTGGGTCTACTGAAATCGCATTTATTGGTAAAATACTGTCGTTGTTTAAGCAGACCTTCTCATCACCAAACTCGCGGTAACAACAGCAACCTCTCACAAGATGCGTCGGTTCTTGTATTGAACTTGAGGTGATGTCTCGGTCTACATTCACTTGGAACGCCTCTGGCTTGACTTACCCTCTTATTCCATATTCATAAATATGAAATAATATCAAGGTTTCTTCAACAGGCTGCCAGTTCCAATATGGTGGCGGCTAGTCAAGCCTCAGAATCTGAGTTCGCATTTGAATGAATCTAGGATGTTCGGAAAAAGAATGGAGCTTGTGGGGCTCCATCATTTAATCAACCCCACAGCTCTCTTTTGAGCAAATCACGAATGGCAATTCTGATGGCTTCAGATCTATTTGGATAGAGGTTATTCTCAACAAGCTTCTCTAAACCATCAACATAAGTTTCTGGAATGTGCAAGGTTACGAGCTTCATCTCGATAATCACCTAGGTATTTTCAGCGTCATACCCGAATATGGATGTAAGTAATACTAGGTTGGTATTCAACTTGAACTGGCCGTAACTTGGATATTATCTGAGAACAAGTAGCAATTTGTGTACTGGGTTAATCCTCTAAGCGATATCTTATAACTATCTTGCATCGACGACCGACTCTGACCAAACCTTAGGTCGTGCAGTAAATTGGATCGACAAAAAGGCATTGATTACCTGTTCAATCCGCGTTCAATAGCAGTCATAGGTGCCTCAGCAACAAGAGGAAAACTGGGTAATGACGTCCTTCGAAATTTAGTCGATAGTGGATATAGTGGTCGAATCTATCCTGTGAATCCTCGAAGCGGCGAGATTCTGGGAATGAAGGTGTATCGTTCGATTTCTGATATTGCGAATAGCCTCGATGTTGCGATTATTGTTATTCCCGCAGAACGCGTACTCGAAGCTGTAGAAGAATGTGGAAAGAAAGGCGCGAAGGCACTAGTTATCATTACTGCAGGATTCAAGGAAATAGGTCATGAAGGTCAAGAAGCTGAGAAAAAACTCATTGAGCTGGCTGAGAAATATGAAATGGTTATTCAAGGACCTAACTGCTTAGGGATTATCAACACAAGTGCTCCTTACAACGCCTCGTTCTCAGCTGGAACCCCTCGAAAAGGCTCAATCGCATTTGCTTCACAGTCTGGTGCTCTCATGACTGGAATTCTTGATTGGAGTCTCATGGAAAAAATTGGCTTCTCAAAATTCGTTAGTCTTGGTAACAAGGCTCACCTGGACGAATCAGACTTTATAGAAGCATTTGGTCGAGATCCGGATTCTACTTTCATACTCCTGTATATTGAATCAGTAGTTGATGGTCGAAAGTTCATGGAAGTATGTAGAAAAGTTATTCCTTCAAAACCAATATTTGTGGTTAAATCCGGTGTGAGCGCAGCAGGGGCAAGGGCTGCATCATCACATACAGGATCATTAGCAGGGAGCGATACTGCTTATGATGTCGCATTCAAACAATGTGGAGTTAGACGCGCAAGTAACATGGCTGCTCTATTCGATGTAGCCTCTGTCTTTGATGATATGTATCTTCCCTCAGGAAATCGCGTAGCTATCATCACAAATGCAGGTGGTCCTGGAATTCTCACAACTGATGCATGTGAGGCAAGTGGTTTACAGATTGCTAAGCTGTCATCTGAAACCATAGAATACCTAAAAAAGAATTTACCTCCAGCAGCTTCAGTTTTCAACCCAATTGATGCTCTCGGGACTGCACAACCTGAAGATTATGCACTATGCGTTGAGGCATCTCTGAGTGATGAGAATGTCGACTCGGTCATAGTACTTCTAACACCCCAAGCTATGACTAAAGAAAGTGAAACAGCTCAAGTTCTAGTTGAATCTCATAGAAAATACCCAAACAAACCACTAGTAGCAGTGTTTATGGGTGGCAACTCCATGGTGTACCCTAGAATAATCCTCACAGAGGGTGGCATCCCAATCTTTGACTTTCCAGAACGTGCAGTACATGCAATTGCAGAACTCTATCATTACACAATTAGTCGTGATAATCTGAAACATGAGTCAATTCCTTCATTCAAAGTTGATAAGAAAAAAGTTACAGAAATAATCAAAGCTGTGAAAAAAGACAAACGGCGTGTACTGCTTGGAAGTGAAGCACACGCGATTGCGGAAGCTTATGGGATTCCTGTTGCGAGAATTAGACTAGCTACAAGCTCCGAAGAAGCGAAAATTCTAGCGGAAGAGCTAGGATATCCTGTGGTCTTGAAAATAGCTAGCCCTGACATCATCCATAAAAGTGACATCGGTGGAATTCGCATAGGGCTTGAATCACCAGATGAGGTTGAAGATGCTTTTCTTCAAATTCTTGACAATGTTAAGGCTCACATGCCAAATGCAATGATATATGGTGTGGATGTCCAGGAAATGGTTGACCAAGGGAAAGAATTGATTATTGGTTGTTCGAGAGATGTACAATTTGGTCCTCTTGTGATGTTTGGTGCTGGTGGAATTTTCGTTAACTTCCTCAAAGATGTGGCATTTCGTCTTGCGCCGATGACACGTAGTGATGCAAGTGATGTTATCATGGAAACTAAAATGGGCACACTTTTGAAAGGCGTAAGAGGTGAGGTTCCTAGTGATATCACCGCGATTGAAGACACAATCCTTAGGATCAGCCAACTTGTAACTGAATATGAGGAAATTGTTGAGCTTGATATCAATCCTGCTTTTGCCTATGAGCGAGGAAAGGGAGTATCAGCTGTCGATGTCAAAATAACAATTGGAGGGTGATAGAATGGTCGAAAATATAGTGATTAGTGGAGATACTCTTACTGGAAAGACAATGGTTGCCATTGCCTTAGCGGCTAAACTAAGAGAGAAGGGGAAATCTGTAGGTTACTTCAAACCAGTCGGGACAAAGAGCTATGAATACAGTACAAGTACTGAAGATATTGATGAAGACGCGGCCATCATGAAGGATCTTCTTGGTATGAACCAGCGACTCACATGCATAAGTCCAATTGTTCGTACTATGTCGAGCTACGATGAGCTGTTGAGAATTGGTCATGATGAACTGATGAATCAAATCATGGATTGCTACTCTGAGATTTCAAAAGGTTTGGATTATATGATTGTAGAAGGAACAAAAGCATCTTGGCATTTATTACATGTTGACCTATCAACACCCCAGATAGCAAAGGATCTAACAGCATCAGTAATATGTTTGGTGAACTTTCTGGATATTACAGCCATAGATGACATACTTCTTCAAATAGAACTCTTTAAGCAGCATGGTATTGATAATGTAAGCATCGTTCTTAACATGGTGCCTCCGATGCTCAGAAAGACAGTTACTGAGCAAATTGGACCGTTCCTTTCTGAAAGAGGTATTAATCTCGTAGGAGTCATCTATCGGAATCGTGAGTTGTTCAGTCCTACTGTTCGAGAGATTCAAAGAGCTCTAGATGGAGAAATGATTACTGGTGCCGATAAATTAGACCTTCTTATTGACCGTTTTATGGTAGGCAGCATGGCTCCAGAGAATGCTCTCAAATGGTTTCGACGTGCACATGATAAAGCTGTTATTACGAGTGGTGACAGATCAGATATTTGTCTGACAGCTCTTGAAACAGATACTAACTTGCTTATTCTGACGGGAGGTATGGGGCCTGATATTAGGACTGTAGCTCGTGCACGTGAGTTAGGTGTTCCAGTTATGATGACTGCTCATGACACCTATACGACTGGGCAGATAGTCGATGGTCTGATTGGAACTGTTACAGTCGATAATAAAGAAAAGTTGGCCATTGTTGAGAAGATTGTAGGGGACTCACTCGATTTGAGGAAGATTCTCAAATAACCAAGAGAAAGGCAGGGAGCATTCCTGCTCCCAATTCATAAAGAGGGGAACGCACAAGCCGGGAGGAGCATTGTGCGCCTAGAACTTACTTGAAATTCTATCATAAGTCAGCTTGTATATTGCAGCCAATACTGGGTTTATACTCAGAGTATGATTGGGAACTGCTCTGGGTATAATTCTAGGCTTTATTAAAAATTGATAAAAAAACCCATCAAATTGGCTTTTTTGAACCCATTTTCGATGCCTCGGAATACATTTATGCTGGCTCTTTTTAATCGGAGCCGGTCAACAATAGAAATTGTTGAGGTTGTGTACAAATGGCTTCAGATGCAGAGAGTAAAGCCGCAAGTGAATCTGAAGATGGAGTGAAAACTGCGCAAGAGCTTGAATCCTTGAAATGGATTCGAGAGAGACGCTCTATCAGAGAATTCACTGGCGAAAAAATACCTGATGAGCACATCGAGTTGATTTTGGAGGCAGCGCGACATGCGCCAAGTCCCGAGAATATGCTGATGATGCGTTTTGTTGTAATTCGAGATGACCAAGAAACCAAAGTCTTCCTGGCAAATATTGCACAGGAAATGGCTCAGACTGCTTTTGGAGGGGCTCCATTTGAACTTACAAGTGGACGTAACTGGTTTATCAGTGACCCTTACAGAGCTGCTGTCTACGCTAGACTAAGAGATGGTGAATTATTTAGGTATCCCGAAAAAAGTGACACTGTTATTATTGTCTGTGCTAGCGAAGCGTGGCATGATGCAGGTTATCTCTATCCAAACTCACTTTTTGGTTCTGTTGTCTGTGGTATGGCAGTGCAGAACATGTGGCTAGTTGCCACTGAGCTTGGATATGGTTGTGGGTATGAAGCCCTTGTTTGCTCGGATCCCCGACATGCTGAATTAATTAGAGATCGACTTGGAATTCCACCAATATGGGAACCACTCACAGCATTTTGTATTGGGAAACGTATATCTCCAAGGGCATTAGGTCCTAGTCGAGCTCCTCTCGAAGGACTCATGTATGAGGAACGGTGGGGTAATCCATATACTCGGTTAGCGTTCAGGAAGGAGGATAAGTGATATGGACGTCAATTTCGAAGGCAAAACCCTTGAGAACATGAAGAAACTAGCTGAAGAATCCGGTCTTACCCTTGAAGGGTTAATCGAAGTAGTTATGGAGCAGTTCTGTGACAATACTGGAGGGCGAGTATACACTGGTAGATGGACTGGTGGTGAGGTGGATGGAGAGAAAGGCTTCCGCTATGTCCCACAGTGGCCTTTTAGACCTGGCTTCAAGGAAGCTACTGGTGATAAGGTAAAGAAATGGAAATCTGGTGGAAAATCCTTTCGGCCGCATCCAACTGGCGCATGGCCCTTCTATCCTCGACTCAAGGAAGGAGATATTCAACATGAATATTGGAATACCAAGAAAATGATTCATCAAGCCTTCATTAACGACAGAAAAGGACGAATTGTTGTCCTAATGGATGGCGATAAGTTTGATTCATTTATTGATAAAATCAAGGAGAAGAAAGGCAACTTCTGGGCAACAACAATTGATGCTGTGATGCATGAGGCTGTTGATGATTGGATGGCAAAGGAGGAATAGATCGATGTCGAAGCTACAAGAATTTTTCAAGTTCTTACAGACGCAATGCAACGCAAAAGATGATCTCAAGAAACAACTGGCAAGTTGGGTTGGTCCTTACCATGGAAAAATCCTTCAAGTCCATACTGAGGAAGGCTCACAGTACATGGTTGTAAAGAAGGATAGGATTGAGTTGCATGAGGGCACATACCCAAGTCCTGATGTAATCTATAAATCAAATTCTGAAACTCTGCTTGGTATCTTCACGGGAGAGGTTCCATTCAAAGATACGATGAAGGATGGAAGTCTTGAAGTGATTGGTAATGCTAACGAGAGTGACCCTCTTGCTAACCTGATTCTCGCTGTCATGATGGGTGCCATGTAGGAGGTTATGACAATGGTCAATAAGATTGCAGTCATCGGCGCTGGACTAATGGGCGCAGGAATTGCATATGTTTCAGCATGGAATGGTTTCAATGTGAGTCTCGTTGACATCAAGCAGGAATATGTCGATGCTGGCATGGAGCGTATTCGTTCAGATGTCATGACTGGCATAGATAAAGGGAAAATCTCAATGACTGATGCAGAAGGTCTAATGAGTAGACTAAAAGCAACAGTAAATCTTGAAGAAGCTGTCAAAGACGCTGATTTGGTCATCGAGGCTATCTTTGAGAATATGGAGGTCAAGAAGGAAGTTTTTGCTAAGATAGATGCATCTGCTCCAGCACATGCAATTTTAGCTACAAACACGTCATCATTGAGTATTGATGAACTAGCAAATTCAACAAAGCGGCATGACAAATTCATAGGTATGCATTACTTCTCTCCTGTCCCAGCAATGAAGCTCCTGGAGCTGGTAATTGGAGAAAAAACAAGTGATGAAACTATAGCCACCTGTGAATCTGTTGGCACAAAACAAGGCAAGACTACAGTGAAGGCAAAAAATAGTCCTGGTTTCATTGTTAATCGTCTTCTTATGCCAGTAATGCGCGAAGCAATATTAATGCTTGAACGGGGAGAAGCAACAAAGGAGGAGATTGACAATGCTATGTTGCAAGTTGGAAAAGCACCTGCAGGACCTTTTACATTGGGTGACTTTGTTGGTTTAGATATTGCATACAATGCTATGTCTACCCTTTACAGAGAGATTGGTGATTGTTTCAAGCCTCCTGACACCCTGAAAAACATGGTCGAATCTGGTGCTATAGGGATGAAATCCAAAAAGGGATTTTACTCATATGGTGCTGATGTTGTAGAACCTGAAGAACCAAAGGGTGCTGACCCAAACTGGATTGTAGAACGGTTGCAAATCCCAGCAGTCCGTGAGGCAATGATACTGGTGGACACTGGGATTGCTAACAAAGAAGACATCGACATGGCAATGAAGCTAGGCGCAAGCTGGCCAAAAGGTCCATTCGAAATGCTTGACCAATTCGGTGTCAACAAAGTTCGTGATTTCATCAAGAAACTCCATGACGAACTAGGGGACTGTTATTCACTACCAAAGTATTTAGACTAAAAAGTCTGGCAGGGTAATTGTCCCTGCCAATTTCTTTATTTTTCAAGATATTTACTCAATACGTTATTCTTTGCCAACGATAAATATGGTTTATAAGTCGGTCACGACCTCCGAAATAACAAGTCTCCAAAAAGGTGTAAGCAAATGCCAGAATATGAAACAATACTGTATTCAAAAGAGGGTTCGTTTCTTTCTCCTGCAAAGAATGTTGCCGTAATTAAGATGAATCGCGTTGATGCAATGAACGCTTTCAATGCCACAATCCTCGAAGAGCTTGTTGCGGCTTTGAAAGAAGC
>JAEORO010000164.1 GCA_016840855.1 Candidatus Thorarchaeota archaeon
ATTGCGTTAGGTCATGGCTTGGCGAACAAAGTTCTCGTTGAAGTTTTAGAGGGTTAGGTATGAAGGTCAGAGTTGCTCTCATCGGGAACCCCAACGTGGGCAAATCAGTAATCTTCAACAGTCTAACAGGGTTAAGGCAACATACTGGCAACTGGCCTGGTAAAACTGTCGAGATGAAACAGGGATATTTCAAGCATAATGAAGTGGAGTTTGAGGTTATTGACTTACCCGGCGTGTACAGTCTTAGTGCTATGTCCGAGGATGAAAAAGTTGCGCGGTCCTATATTGTTGACCATCGCCCTGATGTAGTTGTCGATATTGTCAACGCATCACAGCTTGAGAGGAACCTCTACCTCACGCTACTTCTTATAGAACTTCAAGTCAATCTGGTCGTTGCACTAAACATGCAAGACGTTGTCGAAGCTAGGGGAGATCGGATTGATCTAGAGGGATTATCGAAACATCTTGGTGCTCCAGTCGTAGCAACAACAGCAACCAAGAAAGAAGGGATTGAAGAGTTAAAGAACGCGATTTTATCTGTTGTCCCGGAAAATTATCTAAATAACTCCAAAGATGATGAATCTATACCCGTCCATCCAGCTGGAGATGTTGATGGTGGAGACCATCTACACTATCATCCTGTACATCATCATCATGGAGAGTTTGAACGACTAGACCCGCCAACAATCAAGTATAGTCCAAAAATTGAGTTGAAACTAAAAGAACTAGTTATTATTCTCCAAGATGAGAAGGAACTTCTAGACAGATTTCCTCCCCGATGGTTAGCACTCAAGGTACTTGAAAGAGACCCTGAGATAATCGCACTCTTTGAGAACTCCAAAATCAAAGAACAAATCCTGGAGGTGACTCTATGACACCTTCTGAATTGGTGGAGGAGGATGAATCCATAGATCCCCAAATCATTCTTGCAGACGAGAGATATGAGGTCATCGGTCGGATCCTATGTGAAACCTTTGAGCCAGGAGAAGGAAAATGGATTCTAAGTGATATGCTCGATAGAGTCCTTCTCCATCGATACCTAGGTTTACCAATTTTCATTGTTATCATGTGGGCTATGTTTCACTTCACCTTCGAGACCTCGTTGGTCTTCATGGAAATGATTACTCAGTTCTTTGCATGGCTTGGTACCTATACCTCTGAGATTCCAAATCCGCTAATTGCATCACTTCTGACAGATGGAATCCTTGGAGGAGTTGGATTCATTCTTACTTTTGTGCCGCCAATATTCTTCCTTTACTTGGCAATCTCAGTATTAGAGGATACTGGATATCTTTCTAGAGCCGCATTCGTAATGGATCGCTTCATGATGAAAATGGGACTACATGGAAGGTCGTTCATACCTCTACTCCTAGGATTTGGCTGTAATGTTGCAGGAGTCATGGCCGCCCGAACAGTCGATGGGGAGTCAAATAGACTTACTACAATACTGGTTAGTCCTCTCATGTCTTGCGCAGGAAGACTACCAATCTACATACTCATTGCGGGAGTGTTCTTTCCCACAATTGCAGGAACTGTTGTATTCTTCATGTATATGCTTGGGATTGTAGTGGCTATCATTGTAGCCATAATTTTTAAGAAAACCATTCTGAGAGAGGAGTCCTCCTCTATGCTCATGGAACTCTCACAATACCAAGTTCCTACGGTTCATGGTTCATTCAGACATATGTGGGACAGAGGCATCTTATTTGTAAAGACCGCTGGGACGTACCTCTTAGCTGGAAGTTTCATTATGTGGGTACTCTCTGCATTCGGTCCAGCAGGGGCTGGAGTGCCAATCGACGAGTCATACGCAGCAATTCTAGGACATATTTTTGAACCGATTTTTGTCCCACTTGGTTTTAGTTGGCAAATCATTGTGGGTCTAATTTTTGGGTTTCTCGCTAAGGAGGCAGTAATCCAGTCCCTTGCTATTGTCTATGCAGTGGGAGGTATGGCACTTGAAACTGCCTTGCTAACGACAATAGACCCTCTGACAGCGCTCGCTTTGATGGTCTTTGTTCTTTTATACATTCCATGCTTAGCAACCGTTGGGGCAATTAAAAAAGAAACAGGTTCATGGCGATGGACTGGTTTCTCTATAGCATATCAATTCATCCTTGCATATATCATTGCACTGTTAGTAGTTGTCATTGGAGGGATGATCTTTGTATAGCAAAGGACTTACTCTACCCAGAGATGGTAGATGGCCTTCTATCCTTACTCTAGCAATTGGTATTGCTTATTTGAGCGTGGGAATCACGCAGGTTCTCTCAGAATTTCACTTGATTCCACAAATTATTAGTAGTACGGATTTCATTAGCGGATTTCTACTCATCATTGTTGCATCCGTATTCCTAACAGGAGCCAAACCCCTATCAGAAAACAATCAGGAAGGATATGCATTCATTGCTGTTGGATATATCCTCGCAGGTCTCCTATTTGGTCTTCAAATCTTAGTTATTCTCAGCAATGGTCTAGGCTGGTTACTCCATTTTGAAGATTGGTTGACCTGGAATATCCTAAACGATATCACACCGTCATTCTGGATGTTCATCATTCTAGCAGCAGGTACAGGTTTACTCATGGTTATTAGAAATATGAAGGATAAAATCTTAGGTGAATCAATGGAGAGTATTCATGGATGATTAGAAAGGTTCTGCAATTGATTGTTTCAGAGGGGATTTTAGACAAGAACCATCTTGCTCGTCGAGTTGGAGTGCAAGTCGAAACGCTCGATGATATCATCCAATTGTTAGTTGACAGAGGACTCTTGAGAGTGGAAGAGAATGGTTGTGATGTTGAGGACTCTTGTACTAGTTGCCATAGCACAGCAAGTTGTGATAAATCAATAAGTTCAAGCAAGGCATTCTATGTTACAGAGCGCGGAAGAAAATACGCAATGTTAAATGGAGGTGGTGATGAGTGACCCTACCCGAAATAGAAGATATAGAACTAACAAAAGCTCTTGAGATGTACGTCAAAGTCGCTTATGAGCTAGAAGAGGAATTTGGTATAGCAACGGTTTCAGACATGGCGAACCGTTTAGATGTAAAAGCGCCTAGCGTTACTGCAGCTCTGCAGAAACTCGACAGTATAGGTATAGTCCAATATCGACGATATCAGAATGTCAAACTCACAGAGATTGGTAAAATCATTGCAAAGAAGCTTCTAACTCGCAACAAGACCTTGATGGACTTTCTTCTAATGATTGGCGTGGATGAGGATACAGCAACCACTGATGCTTGCGAGATCGAGCATGTTGTTAATCCTGTGACAATTGAGAGGCTCACTGAGTACATGAAGAAGTTCTCAGGAAAAGATTAGTCGGTCTTGTCAAATGTTAAATGTGAAAGCATAGTATGTCTG
>JAEORO010000165.1 GCA_016840855.1 Candidatus Thorarchaeota archaeon
AGCTCCTTTGAGGGCTTCATCTAGTGCAGCTTTTTCCTTGTCGGTGAGTTTCTTTCCAGACATCATTTATTCCCCTACAGCAAGCTCATTGTGTACAACGCTTCGCTATGTATAAGCTTTGCGAGAAATTATGTCATTCTGTACCATTTCTCTCCTATGATTCTATCCTTGATGTATTAATTTCTGATGAATATCAAGAAACTATAGTGTCCAAGACGGCTGAGCGTGTTTGGTTCCGAGTTTCGGGTCAAGTAAGTAGTTGAAAAATCATTCAAATTGATGTCCTTCCCATCTAGAAACTGAAATCCAACTGATTCCAAGATGTCTACATTGTTTACGATATAGAGTGAGCAAGGCATAGTAACAATAAGAAGCGCGCCTTTCTTCAGGGACCTATGTACTTTCTGAAGACTGATCATAATGTCACTTTGTTCTTTGTAGTATTCATGTAGATATCCAACAATATCGTTATTTAGAATACCAATATCAAAAACCTCTGGAGGTATGTAACTATGTGATTGTAGATGATGATCAAACCATGTCATAGTTTCAGGATTGTTTTCGAGATATTCAACCAATCCAGGTCTAAGTTCTGCTTCTTCATCCATTGTTTCCATTTTAGCTTGAATAACTCGAACATTCTCTAATAGCGCTGACTCCTCAATCTTTCCTAGTAGGCTATCAAGACGTAACGCATGTAAGTCTATACAATAAATAACTCTCCTATTTCGATGATTGAAAACTGGTAAAAATTCAGGAAGTAGATTTACAAAGAAAGATGCAGTCCTATCATGCTCGCCAGCCGCAAAATCACCAATCAGAATTAATTCTTCTGATAGTAGTGATGAAAGACGATTCAAAAGAACCTCGCTTTTCATTATCCAAGCAATTGGATAGACTTTGAAGCTGTCTGAAGTCAGTAAGATACCCTCCTAACATTTTCTATGGGTACTTGACTTCGAAGAGCTTTAAGCCCTCATTTTCAGTCATCACGTAGTGCTCTTCATTTGCATCCAATAAAATGAAATCACCTGGTTTGAGATCAAAGGTTTCTCTACCATCTGTAATTTTCCCATTGCCTGATATAACATAGATAACTTGCCTTTCAGAATGAACATGAGGTCGTTTTGGAACATCACTATTTGCCATAACAATTCGTACGCCAGCAGTCACTTCTTCCTGAACAACATCATGTGCAAGCGCAACTCCCATCACTCCTTCAATCCTACTAGGAGTCATTTCAGATTCATTAACCTTCATCATTGTAAACACCTGATACTCTATAACCTGTTAACAGAAAGACCTTATCAGGGCTACGACTTCCGGATTATTATGGATTCAATATCATCTCTCTTAAGAAACAAGCGCGTAGGAGTCATTGGCTTTAATGCTCGACCTATAGCTTGCTCAGCAAAGAGAGCTGGTGCAAAAGTCTTTGTTTCAGACTATTGGGGAGATGATGATCTTTCAGCTTGTTGTGATGATTGGGTTGCCATCTTAACACCCACTCCAGGAGCACGCCAAAGGCAACCACTAGATGTTCCACTCTATGAAAGCCTTGTACAGAATCTATTTCATCTCATGGAAAAACAAGAGTTAGACTATGTTTTTGTTGGAAGTGGTTTTGATGACCATACTAACGCGCTCATACCATTACACAAAGAAGGATTGTTAATTGGTTGCTCACCAAATCAAATGAAAAAAGCGAGAGATTTTGCATCTCTTGCGAAAATCGCAGAAGTCCATGGTATTCAAACACCGAAACGTCAGGTAGTGAAAACACCAGATGAAGCGCTGAAACTTACTGGAGATATCACATTCCCATTTTTAGTGAGACCAACTCATTCAGGGGGCGGAAGTGGAATCAGACTTGTTCGCGGTCCACATGATGTCATTAATGTATATAGAGAAACCGAAGAAGGTGGGTATGAACCTCGAGTTGTTCAAGAATATATACGTGGAATAGACATCAGTTGCAGTGTTCTTGCTGCAGAAGATAAATCTATCACGCTCTCTGTACAGGGACAACTCATTGGCATGCCAACCGCTGGAAGGAACTGTGATTTCGCTTATTGTGGAAATTACCATCCAAGTGGTCTTGCAAAGGAAACGATTTCTAGAATTGCTGAGATTTCTGAAGTTATTAGTGAAGTATTAGATTTAGAGGGGTCAGTTGGAATCGATTATGTTGTTGATGAATCAAATCGAATCTGGCTTATGGAAGTAAATCCAAGAATTCAAGGTACTCTGGAGCTGATAGAAGCTGCAAGTGACCTTTCAGTAACAAGTCTTCATGTCCTGGCCTTTCAGGGAGTTTTACCTGAAAAAATTCCTGAAATAAAACCAAGTGTGAAGTTGATTGTTTATTCAAGATGTGATGGACTAGTACCGGATTTAGCAAAATTTCAAAAAACTGTGGATAGAACTCCTAAGGGTGTAATGGTGAACGTGAGAGATCCAATATGTACGATTATTGAGGTTGGGAAATCGATGACCGATTGTTATCGGAGAGCATCTGACACTGCTCTCACCATTCAGAAGGCTGTAGCACATGAGAAGGAGTCAGCCCCTAGATGATCTCTTTAGAATCACAACAGTAACAATGCCCATAACAAGTGATAGTGTATTCAGCAAACTTTAATCAGTTAGTATGCGTATCCCTAACTAATAGAGGTGTGCAAGGTGCGAAATTGTGAAAAATGTGGTAAAGCAAACCAGCCAACACGAAAATTCTGTATTCGATGTGGAGCGTCACTACTGAAGAAAGATGCACCAAAAGAGAAGGCACCTCTTCCAACAGCGACTACACCAGAAGTCCCAGTAGCTGCAGAAACACCCCCGACAGTAAGTCCACCTCCAACTTCTGAAGAAGAAAAATGGGTAAAACCAAGTTCTGTTGCTAAAGACCGAGTAAGGTCTGCAGGAGGATTAACAAAGCCAAAATCTGAATTTGAGAAAGCTAAGGAAGCTTTTGCTAAAGCTGAAACTGTTGGGATTGATGAAGCTGATGGCTCTGGCGTAATAGAAACCCGGATGCTTCGCGCTAGTGAGGTCAAAGAGTTACTTGAAGGCCCGGGAATGATGGAAGGTATGGAAGACATACCTCCACCAAGAATGATGGAGGGAAGCGAACCACTTCCACCTGAAGCAATGGACCTAATGCCTCCTTCAGGACCTACATCATCACAGATTGAAGAGTCCATCCTAGGCGCACGATCAGCCTATATCGAACACCCTCCAGAGCCTGAACCTGAACCTGAACCTGAACCCGTACACGAACCAGAGCTAATGGTAGCTCCGCCTACTGATGAAGATTTGATTCCAGGAGATGCTGAAAAAGAGCTCTCAGCAGATTATGAGATGGAAGGTAAAATCCCAGTTCTTGAAGCTACTACAGCTGAAGAAGAAACAGAATCTGAATTAACCTATGATGAATCAGAAATGTCAGAAACAGAAGAAATACCTGTTGCACCAGCTAAAGCAGAGCCTGTAAAACCTCCTCCTAAAGAGGCACCAGCAGCTGCTGATGCGGATCTTGACCTTGTGATTGCTTGCCCTGATTGTGGAAAGGTCATCAATGTGGATATGTTCGAATATCCCAAAGAAGTCTATAGCAAAATGGGTGCAGCTCGTTTGAAACAAGCTAGATTCTTTGTGGTCCAAGGAAAGCCTGATTTAGCAATGACTGCAGTTCGGAAAGCACGAGCACTTTATGAAAAAGCGGATGATAAAAAAGGTCTCAAAGATGTCCTCAAGTTAGTTGAATCCCTTGCTCAGGTTGATTAAGATTTCAACCAGAGTTCCATGAACTTCTCTTTCTCCTTTGGAAAATCTGAGAAGCACTCGCACATCAAAAGGAATCGATTATCATAGCCACGTTGTTTTAATTCCCGGAAAATTGTGTCAAAATCAATTTCGCCTTCGCCAATGGGTAGATGTGTGTCATACCTTACAGCCAATTCACGAATCTCACCTTGAGAAACCTCTCGCTCTTTCTTTAGTTTCAAGACATCATCTATCATTTTAGATCCGTGATTGTCATGTACATTGACCATAGCAATCCTATCATAAAATGTTGAAATATGATCTAGTGCTCTGTTTCTAGTTGCTAGAATCTGACCATGACCAATATCAAGAGCCATCTTCATATCAGGAAACATATCAAATAGTAGCTGGGTTTCGGTATAGTACAAGCCTTGAGTTTCTACAGCAAGAGTCACACCTGACTCTTTGGAAGCCTCACAAGCGAGAGGCAATGCTCTTAGAAAGATGTCAATATCATCATCATCATAGAAGAGAGATGATAGCATAGTATGAAACGTCACAAGCTCTGCATCAATCTGCCGCCCCAGATCTATATAGGGAACAATGCCTCGACTAAGCTCAATGGGTTTCCAGTCAGGGTTACTTGGTAGATGAAGGGTACACTGAATACCTGCGTCATTCAAATCTTTCTTTGCTTCAGTGAAATCAATGGTGAAATTCAGGTCCATCCTCAGATCGATAAAATCAGGTTCATTCTTTGTGGCGCTTCGTATCTGTTCGTTGTTACGTGCGAAGGTTCCTATCTTCATCTTGTACGACCCTTAGGTTGGAAGGGATGAATATGCCTTTTCTCACTTTTGGTGGATATTCTCCAGTTCTCCCTCGTAGAGATAGAACATGGGCGATAGTGTTATTAGATGAATAGCGTTTTCAACAGCTATAGACGCTATTTCGCGGAGTGGACAGACCCTGCCAGAAAATGTTGACTACTTATTTAAGCTGGTCTTCTTGGGAGAAGGAGCAGTAGGGAAAACCAGTCTGGTAGGTCGGTATGTCTATGATAGCTTTGAGGGCGATTACTTAGCGACTATCGGTACGGACATACATGTAAAAATGGTGACCGTCGATCAAACAGTAGTCAAGCTGGTAATCTGGGACATAGCTGGCCAAGATAATTTTGCACAGCTTCGAAGGGCGTACTACATGAATGCTTCTGGAGCATTCTTTGTTTTTGATACAACGCGACCTGAAACTCTTGAGCGTGTGGATGAATGGATCAACGCTCTTTTTACAGTAACTGGGAAGATTCCCCTTGTGCTTCTAGAGAACAAAGTCGATCTTGATAGTGCACTAACAGAAGAAGAGAAGGATGCTGTGAAGAAAAAACATAGCATTCCGATAATTCCGACGAGCGCCAAAGAAGATACAAATGTTGAAGAAGCTTTTAGACAAATGACTCGTGACATACTTGTCAAGTCGCGTATCAAAAAGAGTTAACTCACAGCGTGAAAGGAGTTATGCAATGGTGAGCAACGCGCAACCCGACTTTGTTCATAAGCTTGTGTTCCTAGGTGACAGTAGCGTTGGAAAGACCTCGCTAGTGCAGCGTTATGTTTACGACAGTTTAGCTCCAGACATTGGTCGAACCATTGGAGCAATGTTGCATGTCAAATCTGTTGACTTTGAGGGGGCAAAGCATAAACTCGTAATTTGGGATCTTGGAGGACAAGAGTCCTTCTCAGCCCTGCGAGAACAATACTGCGCAAATGCATCTGGGGCATTCTTTGTTTTTGATAGGACACGCATCGATACACTGAAACATATTGATGATTGGCTTAATGCACTGTACAATGCTGCTGGAAAAGTTGCTGTCGTGGTTGTTGAGAATAAAATGGATTTAGAAGCTGTAATCTCAGACGATCAGATTAAGGGAATGCTAGAAGCTCGTTCATTGAAGCATATTCAAACAAGCGCTACAGAGAACTTGAATGTGAACAGGGCGTTTGAAGAGTTAGTAAGGGAGATACGTACATCAAAGAGATGAATTCAACCATCAATCAAGCATGCTCGCTTCTTCTTCTTTATACAACAGCCCAAGTTTTACGCGTTCACCAGTTATCATGTGGGTTGCACTCTCTGCTATTCTAATTGCTTGGTCTGCAGCACGTTCGCAATACCTGCCAACAATAATATAGTACATTGCAAGTTCACTGATGTCTCTTCGCCGATTCAGGTATTCTGCAATCTCTTCAAACATATCAACTGCCTCTCTATCACTTTGAGCTTCAAGTTTTTCGAGCTCTTCTATTTCAGAGAGGTCTTCAGTAAGGACTGCTCTGATGCTTATGTCAATGGCGGAAATGGCTAATTCTGCGAGATACGGTAGTGAAACGAGTTCTTTGAAATGGTCAAAATCCTCACAAAGCTCTACGATTTTACCAATCTTTTCTGCATATTGACCAACCCTACGAAGGCAGCTTGAAGTATTGTTGTAAGTAATTAAACGTCTCAGCTCTACTCCTGTTGGTTGGTGTTTTGAAACTGTATCAAAAACAAGTTCCTCTACTTGTTGGTGTAGTTGTTCAACCTGATAAGACACTCTCCCAGTTTCATCAGCCAATTCTAAATCTAAGTCTTCAAAGGCTTCCATTGCCTTTGTAAGAGCTGTTCTGACAAGTGAATGCAGGTTGGTTAGATGTTTGGTGATATCAGAAGTTCTTGTTTCTAATGTTGAAGCCATTCTACATCAACTCGCTTCCATGAAAGAGTACCACATCATATCATGCATCTTGGATTAAGGTGTTCCTATTCACATTAATGCGGTGAATCACCGGACTTTCCCTTATAGGCAATACCAAGTTTTTTCCTCTCACCAGTCACCATATAGACAGCTCGTTCAGCAATGGAAAAAGCATGGTCTGCAGCACGTTCGCAATATCTACCCACAATTACATAGAACATTGCCATCCTTGTGATGTCTGTTCTCTGGCGTAGATATTCAGCAATCTCTTCAAACATCTCACCAGTTTCACGATCACTCTCAGCTTCCAGCTTTTCAAGTTCATCTATCTTGGAGAGGTCTCGGTCCGTTATTCCTAACATAGCATAATCAATTGTGTCTTTGGCGAGTTTTGCAAGGTAGGGCAATGAAATGAGCTCCTTGAAATGCTCTAATCCTTCACATAATCGTACGATGTGAGCAATCTTGTAAGAATAGCGTCCAATTCTGTATAGATGGTGAGTAACTTGAAGATATGTTGCTAATTCTCTTAGGTCTTTAGCAACAGGTTGCCTTCTAGCTATTGTTTCAAAGACACTATTTTCAATCTTTATCGATAATTCCTCAATCTTTTCTGATTTATCACGCACTTCAGCAGCCTTTGCTTGATCTAGTTCTTCAAATGCTTTCATAGAATCCATGAAGGCATCAGTGCTCATCTTGTGAAGCTGTCGAATCTTCTTATTGATCTCACCAATGTAACGTTCGAGTTGCGATGCCATTTCTTATCACCTACCCTATTCGACCTGTGATGAACGCCTCGGTTCGTTCATCCGCAGGAGCTTCTAGAATCCTGCTGGTCTTATCAAATTCTATTAATTCTCCTAAGTACAGGAAAGCAGACTGGTCTGATACACGAAAAGCTTGTTGAACGTTGTGGGTGACCAGAATGACTGTGTAATCCTTCTTCAAATCTACAAGTAACTCTTCTATCTTTGCAGCGCTTATTGGATCAAGTGCCGAAACTGGTTCGTCAGCCAAAAGTACAGGGGGGTCTACGGAAAGCGCTCTTGCTATGCAAAGACGTTGTTGCTGGCCTCCCGAAAGGTTTGGAGCTGGTTTTTCTAACTCATCTCTCACCTCATCCCACAATGCAGCTTTTCGAAGCGATTGCTCAACAATCTTGCTTAGCTCGTCTTCATCTTTAACTCCGTGAAGTTTTGGACCATAGGTAATGTTATCATAGATACTCATAGGGAATGGATTAGGTTTCTGGAAGACCATACCTATTTGCTTACGGAGGTCATAAACGCTTGATCCATTGGCATAGATATTCTCCCCTCCAAAGAGAACTTGTCCCTCAAGGCGAAATGAAGGGACTAAATCATTGAGACGATTCAGTGTACGTAGTAGCGTGCTCTTGCCACAACCTGAAGGTCCCATTATTGCTGTGATTGAATTATCTTCAAAATAGCATGTTATATCCTTTAGAATAGGTTTCTTACCAAACCAAGTTGAGAGATTCTTTACTTCTATATGGTATTTCAATTCAGCCATCAAACAAGCCTCCTAGTGACTTTTCGTGAGATAATGTTAGCAATAACATCGACTGTGAGAACCATAATCATGAGAGCGAGTGCAGTCCCATGTGCTTTTGCTTGCAGATACTCACGTGGGTCGCTGATATATGCCCAGATTGTGTAGGGCATTGATGCAACCCAAGAGCCAGCACCAGTGAGTTCTGTAGGAACACTCAAGCTGTTTCCTGCTGTGAAGATTAGTGGAGCTGTTTCCCCCATCACACGCCCAATTGCTAGAAGAACACCAGTAATGAGTCCAGGGAATGCTGCTCTTATTGTGACATTCCAAGTTGTAGACCATTTTGTTGCACCAAGTGCTAATGATGCCTCTCTCAATGCCATGGGTACTGCCCTAAGAGCTTCTTGAGTTGTCCGAAGAACTGTTGGTATCATCATGAACGCAAGAGTCAGACTTCCAGCAACAAGTCCCATACCCAAATGTAGGAAATCAACAAGGAATGCAAATCCAAATGCTCCAAATATAATTGAGGGAATACCTGCAAGGACATCTGAAGCAAACTCTACAATTATGCGACCCCAACCAGGCTGAGTATATTCAGTAATGTAAACAGCGCCAAGAACACTCAGTGGGATACCAACCATGCTAGCAAGGACAATCAGTTCAACCGTACCAACTAGGGCATTTCTAATACCACCTTCAAGACCAACTCCTGGAAATGTAGTGAAGAATTCAATACCTTGTCCCAGCCCAGTCCCAAACACTTGACTAAATCCAATACTTGCGACCTGAATCAATACAAGGAAGAAGGGAGAAATCACAATCAAAACGACAATAGCTAGAACGATCTTGAAGAGAAAATCCATGAAATGACGACGAGAATGGGTTGCATTCCTAAGATACGCAATCAACGTATCTTTCCAGTTGGACATTAGATATACCCCCTTGTCTTCATTCCCCATCGGATGAAGAATTTTGCAGTCAATGTGAAGCAAATAGACATGATCATGAGAACTAGTCCGACTGCAAAGAGAGCTGACCTCCATAACGGAAACACAAACGCATATCCCAACTGATTTGTGATAATGCTAGTCATAACGTATGTTGGATCGAATAATGTGTAAGGAATTTGTAGAGAGTTTCCTGTGACTAGCAACACAGCCATTGTTTCTCCAACAGCTCTCCCCAAAGCTAGTACTATTGCAGCGCCAACACCTGGTAATGCAGCTGAAATCACGATTTTTCTGGCAGTTTCGCTTTGAGTCGCTCCAAGAGCGAAGGAAGCTTCTCGAAGACTCAAAGGCACAGTCTGCAATGCATCATTTGTTATTGTCACTATTGTTGGTAGTAACATGATTGCTAGTATCACCCCTCCAGCTAGAAGGCTCAGTCCGTTTGTATCACCTTGGAACCAAGGCATCCATGCAGTGAGAGGATTACTCTGAACCCCTGGAGCGAGAACATCCTTGATGAATGGAACCATCACAACATATGCCCATAAGCCATAAACGATTGACGGAATCGCCGCCATCATTTCTGTAATCATTTTGATAGGTGTGCGCAGCTTCATTGGACAAAATTCTGAGAGGAAGATTGCACCACCAATGCCAAGTGGTACTGCAAGTCCAATTGCGATTGCTGTGCAAAATAAAGAACCAACAATGAATACAGCAATTCCATATAGGTTTCTATTTGGGTCCCAAGTTGGTCCAATGATGATCCCTGGTCCCCCTGCAGGATCGGTTAGAATTGGTGTGGATTCATACCAAAGAAAAGATAGAATCAAAACAATGATGAGCGTACTAGCAAACGCAGGAACAAGCAGCAAAGCCTTTCCTAGCATATCTGTTTTTCCTGACCGATCAGCATCAAAGAAATCAATTATGGGAACAACCAGACGTTTCAATAATTTATGAATCGGAGAATCATCTTCCGTCTTTTTTTGATGTTCAATTGCATGAGTATAAACTTTAGTCATTAAGTGTTCCTCATCGCACAGTTTCAAATGGAAGGCGATAGCCACATCACAATATTGAGAGAGTAATCTTGTGCAGCAGTACCATTGATGGGTACGTAACCTACTCTACTGATGAATCTTTGACCTTGAACAAGACACCATGTCAAGAAAGTGATTGTGTTCAGTTTCAAGTAATTTCGATTTACAAGATAAAACAAGAGTCGTGCTATTGGATAAGCTCCTTCAATTTCAGAGTTCATGATATCTTGTCCTGGACTGGTAAGATTAGATGGAATAGCTTTTACTGCATTCGAAACTGATGGAGTAACCCATTCTCCATTACCAGGATTATACAGTTTAGCTGAAACCAAATCTTCCATAAAAGCAAGACCCACATAACCTATTGCAAGCTGATCCGCCTCAACACCAGAAGCCACCCCAGGATTACCATCTACAGCATTAACTCCTGCAGGGAATGACAACGCTTCTTCATGACCTAATAGCCATTCGTATTCTGCTGCATTTGCATTCACATTTTGATCTGCAGTTTCTAGCCATTTAGCAAAGGTTGCAGTGGTCCCACTGGCATCGGATCTGACAAAGACATCGATAGGACCAGTTTGTTGAACTATTACAGAAAAAATTGTTGAGAACTCTGCCCATGTTGTAATGTTCCTTTGAAAGATAGCCACTGCCATATCGCAATCTAGTTTGAATATTGAACCATTTACTGCTTCATTAACTACTATACTGAGAGCATCAGCAGAAATAGGTAGAATTTCAACAGTCGGATTTCCATCGATGTACTCTTGTTTGGGGTAAGAGCTAGATGCCCCAATATCAATTAAACCTTCAGCTACCAAAGATTGGCCATACCCGGACCCCCCAGAATTTAGATTGACTGTTAAACTTGGATAGACTGCATTGAATTCGGTTGCCCAAATCTGTGAAAGGGGGTAGACCGTCGAGGAACCTGCGGTTGTAATTGTACCTTGCATCCCAGCACCAGGTGGAGGACTTATGAAAATAATACCTCCTATACCAAGAAGAACACCGATTATCAAGCCTACAGCTAGACTGCTTTTGTGTTTCCAAATGGACTTCATTTGCAGACTCCTCTAGATAGTATTCATATTAGCAATCAGTAGTTTCGAATTAAGGTAATCGCAATAGTTAGTAGAGAATTGAAACTCTCTGAAACTATTACAACAGAAAAACCATGCTATCTAGTTAAATGTTAAGCATAAAAGATCTATTCAGCGCATCCATCTCAAATCCTTAACAATAAAATTCGCGATAGCATCAAGATGCTTCCCTAGTTTCCTTCCTTTATTCGTAAGTATGTGGAATATCTCGTTTCCTTCTTTCTCAACGGTGATTAGCTCATTATCTAGGAGGAACTTACGAACACTTGCAACTCGCGCACCATTCAGAGCTGGCAAAGTCTTTGTCTTTAATCCAGCTGATATTATTTCATCTGCTCTTGCCTTTCCTTTAAGTCGAGTCAATAGCAAGATGACAGTCAGTTCATACTCACCACGTAGAAGCTTCACAAAGGGACTTATTTTCACCATAGAATCTCACTCCACAGATGGAATCTTTCTGCTTCATTAGCAAATATAGAAATTTCCGACTTATTGCTACTACAGAAGCTAAATTTATGACTCAGACACGACCATGCATATAGTGGTGAAGGGAATGGTTCAAAAACCAGATAATACCTTAAACGATCTTGACCCGAAAGCATGGGTCAAAGCGACAAAATCATGGTTCATCATCAATCCTCGGTCAAGATCACATATGCAAATGAATCATCCTGCAAAATTCCCCGAGGAATTAGTTCAACGATTGGTCACGTATTTTACAAAGGAAGATGGTTGGGTTCTTGATCCATTTGCAGGCGTTGGAAGCACTCTTGTTGCATGCAAAGAATCTTGTAGGAATGCAATTGGAATAGAGTTGAATGAGGAATTTGTTGAGGTTGGTCAATTAGCATTAGATAGTGTTGAAGGTAATGGATACCAAGCTCTACTTCACGGTGATTCGAATGACGCGATTGATTTAATCTCGAAGCACTTTACAGATGAGTCACCTTTGTTTGATTATGTTATTACATCACCACCTTATTGGAACATGTTGAGAAAATCTCGAGGTGGCAATGATTCAGTGCAAAAGCAAAGGATGCTGGATGGCCTGAAACAATATTACAGTGATTCCTCCAAAGATCTTGGAAATATCGAGGTTTATAACGAATACATAAACAGTGTATGTGGAATTTTGAATGGACTCAGTTCTCTGTTATCTGAGAAAGCCTATCTCACTGTCGTTGCACAGAACATGAGAGATGTCGATGGGATTTTGAAGCCAATCGCTTGGGACTTGGGGAGAGAACTATCGAAGAACTATGATCTTCGCCAAGAGATGATTTGGTGTCAAGACAATAAGAGACTAGGTTGCTGGGGATATCCTACAACCTATGTTTCGAATGTCCATCACCATTATTGTATCATTCTACAGAAGAGAAAGCTTGATTGATTTTAAAGTGCAAGAGTAAATATGTCTTCAACTCACACTAATTATCGAGGATATTATGCTTCATGGAAACTGCAGAGATTTTAGGAATTGATGAAGAAGACCTTCACGGGTTCATGGCAGTTCTTACGAATATTTGGGAACACGATAAGCCAATCTTTTTTCCAGAATTAAAGCTAACACTTAGTAAATATGGGGAAACACCTGAATTGCTGTTTGGGGTATACATCTATTCTGTAGGGGCTTGTATCATCGTTGCATTTCTGGAATATCAACGAGAATTATCAACAGCAATTTTCGAGATTCATGGATTCTGCTCAGATGTGTATGATCGCCCAAGAGGAGAATTTCAATATGGAGAGAAAAGACTGAGTGATATTATCATGAAAAACGCAGGTAAGGATTACAAAGCTTTCTCTACAATTCCTCCGGGAGGTCTTTTTATCTGTCCAAAGTGTAAGGCGCAATACACATTTCGTTCCATGAAAGTTTCAGCAGAAGGACAAGTTGAGTGTCAAAATTGCGGTCGCTTAGTGAATTTTAGTAGTGATGAGGAGGAAGATACGAGAATCTCCTAAACTATGCTGTAACAACATTAGTGCTAAATCCTTTCAAGACAACATCAAATATGAAGGTGGGACTCTGGTGACTGAAACTGTTGAGCTCTTCGATTTAGAAGAAAACGAATTCAAAACAATTCTCAACAATCTAGGAAGTATCTATAGCACCAAAAAGAATTGGTATGAAGCAGGTTTAGATCCAATATTCAAGAATTTTGGTGAACTTGATGAACTTATGTTTGGAGTTCATTTGTTCAGTCAAGGTCAGGGAATTAGTATCTCAATCATCTTGTCTGAGTATAATAGGGACACAAAGTGTAGCATTTTCAACATTAGCAGTATCTACATGTCAGGATTATCAGCGTATTCCACTTTTAAAAAAGGTGAAATCAAAATAAAAGAAGCATTACAAGGACTCACTTTCGAAGAGCTGGAAGCCTACACTAGACAAGGAGTCTATGAAGGAAGTAACGAGATTTTTCAATGTCCTCATTGTAATGCACAATACCGATTGAGGGTGCTTCGCGTTACTGAAGATGGAAAGGTTGAGTGTCAGAACTGTGGTGTTCTTTCAGATCCCACTTAGATTAGTAAAGAAGAGAGCGCTGTTGCACACGATTCATAAGGCGCTTTAATCGCCATTGCATTATGTCTGGTCGTATTCGCGATTTAGCCATTGACGATTATGAACATGTCAAAACATTATGTGAAACAATATGGGAAGGAAACGATTACATTCCAGACATTTTTCCAGTATGGGTAAACAAACCCAATGGAAAAACCATTGGATTATTTGAGAGCGATGAACTATTAGCGATTGGGAATCTTGAGAGAATCAAGGACACTGACATAGCCTGGATTCAAGGACTTAGGGTGAAAGATGGTCATCGAGAAAAGGGATACGCTACGGTCATAACATCTGAACTAGTCAAGCAAGCTAGAAACCTTGGCATCAAACATCTATGGTATGCAACCAGTTCCAAGAATGAAGCATCTATGAGGGTTGCAGAGAAATGTGGATTTCATATTGCAGATAGGACAGGATACTTCCGCATTTACAAACCATATCCAGACCATTCCAAGCCAAGCCTAAGCATTGTACCTCTTTCAGTGAGTCCAGAGCGGCTCTTTGAACTATTAATAAAAAATCCCGAATTAGTGGAAAGTCATATTTTTCCGCTTGCATGGCATTTTGAATTCAAAACTCAAGAAGGCCTTACTAGGCTGCTAGAGAATGCAGTTTCAAAAGTAGTGCTAGATGATTCTGGCAAGACACAGGGTCTTTACTGTTTCGTAGAGATGAAAAGAAAAGATGAACGGACAGCTGCATTCACAGTCTTTGCAACAGACCGAGCTGTATTTGTTGATATTATGTCTAGAATGATAGATGAAGCTGAAGCAATAGACGCAGATCGAGCAGTATTCTTTCTTGGTCCGCGAGTTACAGAGTGGGCATTAAACTTGGGTTACGTTTCAGATGAATTCATCGGTCGCAAGTTCTTGCTTTATGAGTTGAATCCACGAATAAGTCGTTAAAGAAAGAAAAAAGGCTGGAATTACCAGCCTATTCTAACCTGGCGTGAAATGAGCTCTCACATTAGGTTGAATAAAATAGATGAAACAGATTAGACTCAGACCTACACCTGGCCAGTTTTCTCCTATTGCATAAAGAACGATTGCGAATACTGTAAATATCACAGCAATCAACCACCCAGTGTAGTCTTGTTTCAAGACCAAGAAGTAAATACCGAATCCAATCAGAGCTAGAACTGCACCTAAGAGAGATAACTCGTTCTCCCAAATTGCGTATTCAATACCTCCCACTACTAAACCAGTAATTGATTCAAGTAGTACAAAAAATGCGGCATATGTCACTTCTTTTGGTCGTGCACCTGCAGTTGTACCTGCATCAGCCATTGGAATTTCTGTCATGGTATATCACCATAGATTACAAACAATTCACGATGGGTAATATTACTCTTTCGAGATGTACTAAGTTTCTGTTTCATCCTCATATTCGTAGAGAATTGACCAATGTGGAGCATAGGAGATAGGTTCGAGGTCTCTTGCTTCCAGTTCGAGCGCCTCAACCTCTGCTACAATCTTCCGGAGTGTGTACGACTTGACACCTTCCCACCGAAGAAAATCACTAAGGTTTCGAGAGAACTCACCCTGATATCGTCCACATCGCCCTCCACAGAACACCTTGGTTTCCTCTCTAATCTCCAGAACACCTTCGCACCACTTACACACAGCTTCTATTCCATGGATAAATAACCGGCCATTGATTAGCTGAACGAATAGAACGGTTTCATCGAAATCACAGACGCCCCAATCTTCATCTTTATTGGTCGTCTTCATCCAGAGCTTCCTCTCGGGTTTAGACCGCTTCTTTGGATTTTTTGGCGGCTCAGTGGAACTAGGTTTGGGGACTTCTTCCTCGCCCTCACCGAAATCTGAAAGTCTGGTTTGGAAGCTCCGCGTCATGTCCGTATGTATCTGAAAGGTATTGATAAACTTCTATCACTTTGACACAAAGCTCAGAGTAAGTTGAAAGCATAATTTCCAATTTGACAGAAAGAATATCAAGAAGAAATACCTCATTCACGCTACAGGAGGATCGTGTTTGCAATTTCTGGATTCTTACTTCTTGATGATTATGATACTTCTTGTCATCTTCGTGCTAGTGTTCATATTTTCTGGATTAATGGTACTAAAGGAGTGGGAACGTGTTGTAATCTTTCGTCTTGGAAAGTACCTTGGAGTAAAAGGTCCCGGGATAATTTGGAAATTGCCAATTTTGGACTATGTTGTCTTGAAGGCATCCCTGCAAGAACAATCGACAGATGTAGACACTGGAAGGTACATTTCATCTGAAGGTTCAACTCAGAGAGTGGTAGGCCTAGTTACATGGAGGATTGATGATCTCAAGAAGTATGCACTCAGCATAGACAACCATCAGCAGTCTATAGCCATCGCGATCCACCATCATGTGCTAAAAGATGCGGAGTCAATGATGAGCGATGCAGCCTATATTGATGTTGATGAATTGAACTCAGAAGTTGAGGAAGCTCTTGAAAGCACATTTTCTAAGTGGGGACTCCAAATAATTAAAATCGACCTTCATATGGCTCGTTATTTTGGATAATATGAGGGGTTAACAAGTTAACCCTCCTTTTCTGCTCTTTCTTAAACTTCATTCTAATATTACTAGAGAGGCCATACCCAATTTCTGAGTCGCGGAAAATCTGGAAAATCATATACAAATAATCTATTCAACATACCCATTTTCTGAGTATAGATTTCTCTCATTCCGAAATTCCAGCAAGGTATTTTGCTATCTTCTTCCTTAGATCCAAATCATACCCCTTGAGGATAGCAACATCCTCCATCTGAGGAGACCCACCACCATGGAGACCTGCAACTGCCACAACACCTCCGATAGATGAGCACAACATATCAGAGAGAGCTCGATAGAGTTTATACACATCCTCGGAAGGTACATCCTCTTTTCGCTTGATATATTTCTGAAGTAGTGGTCCAATTTCCTGATCATAGAAGTCTGCCTCGTGAGGAAGCGTAGCGGGTAATCCACCTGATAGATCAGCTAGAATCTCAAGTTCGTGATAGTAATTCTTTCCCGCATGTTTGCGACCAACATTGCAGAACACAGCATCTGGAATCATAGTACCTGAATCATCTTTGGTCGCAGTGTGTGCAGCGGCAATACCAGCAGCATATACAAGCTCACTAACACTGATCAGATCTGCAAGTTTCGACTGAACGTGTTTCTTATCCTCAATTCCACTATATTCACTCACCAATGCGCTAAAGCCGAGGATAATTTCAGAGCTTGCTGGCTTGCAACCAGTGTAACTGTGTCTATGATAGAGAGCAAATAGTAGTGCAGCCCATCCACCGAATGCGTGTTCATCTTCATACCCGCCAAGGAAAACACGCTCGTTAGGAATAAAGACATCATCAAAAATTATGAAATTCTCAACATCTCCAACATCACCAAAAGGACAAGAGAAGTGCTCTCGTTTATGACTCGATGCACGAGTTACTAGTTTGACACCATCCCAATCACCTGGAACTGCAAAAGCAACTGAGTAAGCATCCTCCTGTGGAGTTAGCATCCGAGTTGGGAGAACAATGATTTCTTCTGCAACTGCAGCAGCAGTGATGTGATTCTTAGCACCTCGGACTACTATGCCATCATCTCGATGTTCAATGACTCGCAAGTATAGATCTGGGTCAGCTTGCTCATGAGGGCGCAAAGCTCTGTTACCTTTAACGTCAGTTTGAGCGCAGCTACCAATGATATTATTCTCCTGCCAGTATTTTAGATATTTCAGGAATCTCTGATTATATGGTCGACGGGTCATTGCTTCCGCCCTGTATGTGATTATGGATAATGCATTCATTGCATCAATCCCCATGCATCGAAAAACACAGCCCCCAGTTTGACGGCAGAGTTTTCTCGTTAATTCCTGCTTCTTAAGTAGGTCATCAACACTCTGGTGAATATTGGTGAAGCGATTAATTGTACCAAATTCCTTGGACTCCACCTCAAGTAAGTTCTGGAACTCGGGGTCCTTAACTTTGTCCAAAGTCTGAGCCATGACTCCTGCGACTGCTCGTAGTCGTGGGTCATCACGCTTAACATTTTCACCATTAATGATTACATTAGGTTTCATTTGGTAGAGCTTCTGTAGATATTCTTCTCCAGTCCTCATCTAAATCAACCCTAGGACATAGAGAAATCTGATACTTAACTTAAACGGACGCCCAAAAATATTGAAATCTTGGTAGCAGTCACCTCAATAATAAGCAAAACTTTGTTCTAGGTGTCAGAAATTTTGGATTTTGTGAGTGAATAATATTCGACAGTTCCTAAAGAAAATCTCGGCAAAATAAGAAACGCTCTTAAGCAGGACTCAAGAGAGGCATTTAGAGGAGATATTTCTTGGCAGATTATCTTGAGAGTTTGAAAGGAGATATTATTACTATCACCAAGACGCTTGAGAAGTTCTTTAATGATAAAATCGAGCAAGTGACACCACTTGGTTCATGGCATAAACAGTACTACTCGAATATCAAGGAGTACATCATGCGGGGAGGAAAAAGACTACGTCCAGTTCTTGTTCTTTTGGGATACAAAGCTGTCAAAGGCGATACAGTCCCAAAGAATCTATACACAGCAGCCCTATCGGTCGAGATTCTACATAACGGGTCGTTGCTGCATGATGATCTTATTGACCACGATGAAACTAGAAGGGGAGGCAAGACATTCCACGCAACCTATCGAGACCTCTACTTTGATAGAACCAAGGATGAAAAATCATCATTCGATCATGGAATGACTATGGCTATACTTGGTGGTGACTCTCTGATTAATCTCGGAGCATCTGCTATTACAGCAGCTAATTTGAATCCGGATGTTACCTCGCAGTGTCATCATCTCTACGAGTTCGCATTCCAACACCTTGTTGATGGTGTTTTACTAGAGATGAATATGATACATGACAAAGCCGCAACCTCAGAAACCTACTTGCAGATGGTTCGAATGAAGACCGCTGTTCTTTTCGACCGTTCACTTATGATGGGGGCAGCAGCAGCTCGAGCAACTAATTCTCAACTGAAAGCGCTTGAGGAGTTTGGAATAAAAGTTGGTCAAGCATTTCAGGTTCAGGACGATATTCTTGGGTCATTTGGTGCTGAAGAAAAACTTGGAAAATCCGTTTCTGGTGATATCAGGGAAGGTAAAAAGACCATGCTCGTCTTTGAAGCCTATGCAAAATCAAATGATAAACAGAGGAGAGAACTTGATCACTTATTGGGCAAACCCGGAATCACTGATCAAGAGATTGAACGAGTACGTGAACTGTTTCGTAAAACTGGAGCACTAGAATCGACACAAAAGAAAATGACTCAACTTTTGACATCGGGTCAGAAGGCACTTGACAAAGCAGAGCCGCCTTTGGATACAAAATATAAGGAGTTCCTTATAGGTCTCTCAGATTTTCTTGTGCAACGAGATTTCTAGATTTAATCATTATGACGTACAAAGACACAGTTTTATTGTTATCAAATTCTGATTAATTGATTTTGATGACATATAGAGTGCGGAATTACCATTTTGACACAGACCTTGATGACGCTCGATTATTCCTTGGTGAAATTTTCAATCATACAAAAAAGCTCTATACCTGGGTACCTACAAGGTTGGAGAATGAAAGACATGGTCCTTGTGGATCTGAAGAACAACGTGAGGACGATTCCAAACTAAGAATTTGGGAATACTATGATGGTGATTCTTCATCTATTGCAGCACTAACAATCCTGGAGTCGTATGGCTATTTCTGGATGAATGTTCATCCTGATCACGATAAGCTTGTTCATAAGATAATTCCTGCAATAGAAGAACAGAGAAGACAAATGAACAAGGGCAAGAAGGAGGAGCTGAAGATCGGCACACCTGTTCCGGTTGGTTTCAAGTCACGAATAGAACATCTCAAAGAATTTGGATATGAAGATGGGGGACTCTGTGAGCACAATCAAGTAAGACCCCTAGATTTACCGCCGCCTGACTTCCAACCTCCTGAAGGATATATTGTTAGGCATGTTAAATTACCTGAAGATTTTGAGCCTTATAGCGAAGCAGTAAACACTGTGTTCTCTCATTGTGGTATGACTGAGAAACTAGCTATGCTTTATACTGAAGCTGGATTCTACCATGATGAACTAGATCTTGTTGTTGAAGCTCCTGACGGAAGTTTTGCATCTTTTGTTACTGTAAGGGTTGATCCACTAACAAGAATGGTGGAACTTGAACCAGTTGGTACGCATCCAGACCACAGAGGTAAAGGTCTTGCACAAGCTGTATGTGCTGAAGGCATCAGACGTGTTCAAAAACATAATCCATCATGCATTGTCATTTTGGGAGCCGCCTCGAGTGAAGCAGCAGCCAAACTCTATGCGTCTCTTGGTTTTGATAAGGAAGATGTTCATCTCTGGAAAAAAAATCTCTAGATATCACAAAAAGAAAAGTGGGGATGAGTAATTCTCCTAGAGAAAATTCATGATTCTCATCCCGGCTGCACGAGCTGATTCAAGAACACGAGTGTTTTCACGAACGGAGCTGCGGCCATTCATTCCAGCTGCGACCACAGTTTCTAGATACTTCATTCCAAGATAATTACAGATGTCTTTAATCATCCCAATGGTGTGTTGCGCATAATTCTCATCGCCACCACCCATCGGAATTGCTGCAATAATCTGTTTTCCTTGAAACTTCCTTTGGTCAACACCATACCATCGGTCAATAAAAGTCTTGAACTGAGCTGTCGGACCCCACCAATAAATTGGAGTGCCTAAAACCCATACTTCCGATTTCTCCATTAACGGCAATAGTTTCTTCATATCATCGTCATGTACACATTTTCCAGTGCGTTGACATCCGTTGCAAGCTTGGCAAGGAGCAATATCGAGTTCATTAAGAATGACTTTTTCTGATGTTGCTCCTTGTTCAACAGCTGATGCAAGTATGGCATCTACCAAGGTTTCAGTATTTCCTTGACGCCGAGGACTTCCAACAATCCCAAGAACATGCTTGTTCTCGTAAGGTGCTATCCATTTCACCTCCAATGGTTTTCTCATCTTTTTACCATGACTATCTCAAAGTCAACAAGCTCAGGACGGATTTCTGCAAGACCTATCATTGCAGAATTATTTGACTCAAAATAGCTCTCAGCTTGAATCTTGATATCAGTCCATCCTGCTTTTTTGCATTCTTTAGCTAATTCAACTAGTAACCGGGGCCAAGCATAGTTGTACCCTGGTCTCATTGCTGTGAATCTCATGATAATCTTCTCTTCATCACCAAAAACTCGCGCATTGTTTGGTTGAAAACGAAGTGGAGCAGTTGCTGCTACGACCTTATCCCCATCAAAGAGAATTACTGCATGACCATCTTTCAAAACCCTGTCTCTGAAATAAGACTTGATTCTTTCCTCATCAGAGATCTGGTTACGAAGAGACTCCTCAGCTAGAAAAATTTCTACCAAATGGTCCATGTCATTCTCAGTCGCTACTTTGGTTGTGAGTGCAGCCGCTTCCTCAGAAAGCTCCAGATTGCTTGTTTCAACCACATCAAGTGGTAGAATATATCTGAAAATACGAGTATCCTCAACAAAACCTCGTTTTTTGAAGAAATCCAACTGTGTGTTTCTGAGGTTCGATCGCTGTATAATAGTTGTACCAATTTCCTTGGTTCCTTCTCTTGCGTCTAGGTAGGTCATCATTTCATCAAAAATCTTCAATTGAACATCAGATGGGCAACTAGGCATAGTCCATGGATAACCCACATAGGTTCTTCCTGTTTCTGATGATGAATCCCTAGCTGTGACATAAGCAAGGGGTTCGCCTTCATTAGTTAGAGCATACCTTGTCATTTCAGGAGCTCGTTGCAAGTTACGGTCCCGAATAACCTCAGCTCTCTCAGGGATGCCTGATGCATGAGAGAAAATCTTGGCTTGGATATCTTCTAGACCTTTATCGGGTTCCCATACTGTGTACTTGACTTCCACTAGCTATTCCTCCATGTTATAGAAAAAGAAAACTTCGCGTTCCACAATCTCAGGTTGCATACTCGCTATACCTTGGACTACTGGACCTTGAGCTCTAAAACCAAAGAAAGATCTTATTGGAACTTGCGTCCATCCAGCTTCCTTTGCTTGTTTTGCTACTTCGATTAGCAACCTATTCCATGCATGAGTATAGCCAGGTCGAAGTGATGTGAATCGCATGATGACTCTATCTTCATTACCTTCTAGGATTCGGCCATCAGGTTTGAAAAGTAGTGGTGCACTTGCAGCGACTGCTTTGTCACCATCAAAGAGAATTACAGCGTGCCCATCCTTTAGGACTCTGTCTTTGAAATAAGGAGCATATGCTTCGTCATTAGGAAAAGCCTGACTCATGAAGGGATCTGACTTTGTCAACTCTATTAGGGTATCAAGATCAGCATCGTTAGCAACTCGACATTTCAGCCCTTCAGCAGGACCAGACACCTTCAACTTGCTTGTTTTTTCAACATTAAAGTCCTTGGAGTAAGTATAGGCAGTTTCATCCTTTGCAAAACCTCTCTGCTCAAAGTACTCGATTTGTGCATCCTTTGTTTTTGATGCTAGAACAACACTTGTCGATATTCGCTTAGTGTCTTCTTTACTCTTCCAATAGGCAATCATGTCCTTGAGTAGTTTGTCTTTGACCTCAACTGGACATTCAGGAAGCGACCAAGGATATCCAATATGAACCTTTCCAGGTTCTTGTGGTATTGTAAGTGAGGTGATGTAAGCTAGTGGTGCTCCACCCTTTGTGAACGCATAACGTGTGGCATCATTTCCTCTCATATCGTTTCGAGGTCCGATTTCCTCAGCATTAGCAGGAATACCTGACACCTCAGTGTAAATCTTTGCTTGGACATCTTCTAGTCCCTGACCAGAAGCCCAGTTTTTGTAAACAACATTCATCTCGATTTCTCCTCCTGTTGTTTTGTAAAAGCAAAACAAATGAATAATAATGGTTTACCTATTAAACCTTATTGCTTAAGATGCTTGAATAAGCAAACTTATATTACGCGTTAGTGTGGTATGTAAACTATCAAGGGAGTTTATCAATCACTGTGAGTTAGGTCGATAGAACAGGATTTCCGCAAACTTTCATAGCGCAAGTATGACCATGTTTTAGAAATTTATTCCCTTACTTAGGATCATCTTGAATACTTTTGCTCTACAAGAAATAGTAATTGTCGAATTGGAAATAACGGAAGGCTGGGTGTAATTCACCCAACGCCTTCCAAAAATACAACTTGTTACTTATGCTTCAGCCATCATTGGCAAAAGCTTTGTTGATTCAATCGAGGTACGAACTTCCTGAAGCCTCTTACTTAGCTGGACATATTCTTCATCATTTCGAAGACTTTCAACCTTCATCTTGTAGTCGTTCTCATCTCTATACTTTGAAAGGTAATAGACCTCATTCTCGTTCTCAGCATTTACCCAGAAACCTACAATATCCACATGATGTTTATCATAGATTTTCTGAAATTTCTCCCGCAAATCATCCATCTCTTTACCGGACTTTGAATTGGATCGATATAACATGTATAATGCCATGATAATCACTGATAATTCACTATAGTTAATTACATATATTAGTTTTGAAATGTGATAAAACGACTAGATGGGGGTAATGAAACTCACTAGGAGGAACAATATGTTTTCTAAAGCCAAGATATTCGTGTAAATGCACAATTTGAAAGGGTTAAAATATTAGTGCAAGAGCTCAATGTTTCTAATTCTAAAAGTTACAAACCGGAATGACTACTAGAGATAGATACTTGGAAATGAAATCCATCTATCGATATGGAGAGGAGTGAGAAGACGATATGTCTAGGAGAGCTACTACAAGGATTCTTGCGTGTTATCTTACGTGCCTGATGCTTTTTGTACCGTTTGTTGGATTATTGGATTCAACATTCGGATCAGTATCTGAGAAAAATGCGAACAGGAATATCCAGCAAGAAACAGCAGTTCTTGCAGCAGATGAGATGCCACCGCGCATGAGTGCAGACTTGGTGTATGACTCTGAGTCAGACAGAATTATCTTCTTTGGAGGATCAACTAGTACTTTAGTTCCTGAATATGACGACACTTGGAGTTATGATTTCAACACTAATACATGGAAAAACATGCAACCTTCCGTGCACCCACCTGCTACGGATTTTCATCAGATGGCGTATCATTCTGGACAGGATAAGATTGTTCTTTTTGGTGGTCATGTAAGTGGCACTAGTATACAACTTCGAAACCACGATGAGACTTGGGTGTATGATTACAACTCGAACACTTGGACTAATATGAATCCTGCTTTGAGACCACCTCCATTTTGCGGAGGAACAATGGCCTATGATAGTGAATCGGACCTCATTGTTTTGTTTGGAGGATATGGAGATACTGGTGCTCCTGGGGGCAATATTTTATCGGTAACATGGACATATAACCTGACATCAAACACATGGACTGATGTCACAACAAGTTCTCAACCCTATAGGCGCTCCTGGGCTACAATGGCATATGATAGTGAGTCTGATCTCATGGTCTTTTTTGGAGGTTTCAATTGGACTGGATATAACGAAGGAATCGTAACAATGTTTAACGATACCTGGACCTATGACGTTGACACAAATACATGGACTGAGATAGCCACCGAAGGTCCAAATCTAGTGGGAGATCTTACCTATGACAGCGCGTCAGATAAAATACTTTTCTTTGGCGGGGCTGCAGATGTGTCTGAATTAGCTAAAGATTGCCGGTCTGAAATCTGGACGTATGACACTAACACAGAAACATGGGAGAATATGAATCCTAATCCTAAACCAGGTATTAGGTGTCGAGGAGAAGTGGTTTATGATAGTGAGTCGGACAGAACCATCCTTTTCCAGGGAGTACTCAATGGAGGATGGGCCAATGAAACTATGGTTAATGACTGCTGGTCTTACGACTATAATAACAACTTGTGGAATGATGTTGATTCCGACTGGCAGCAAGTAACCCCAGTTGTTTCTCCAGCGAAGAGAAGCGGATCACCCCCAGCATATGATGACGAGTCTGACAGAATGGTCATATTCAGTGGATGGTCGGAAACGGACTCTTTCAACGGCATGCCATATAATGACACCTGGAGCTATGATTACAATAGCAATACATGGACGAATATGTCCCCAATAGTTCTACCCCCCGGACGAGGGGGTCACACCATGGCATATAGCAAAGAGGATGACATTATAGTCATGTTTGGAGGCTCAATTGAAGGGGAGTACCAAAATTGGGCCTATATGGATGACACCTGGGTGTATGACCTGAATGCCAACACTTGGACAAACATGTCTCCCATCAGTCATCCAAGTCCGAGAGTCTATGCGAGTATGGCCTATGATAATGAGTCTGATGTCTTCGTATTGTTTGGAGGTGTAACAAGCTATGAGATTGATGATTTTACTATTAGTCATGAAACTTGGATATATGATCTGGCATCCAATACTTGGACTGATGTCACTACTGGAGTGCATCCATTAGCCAGGTATAACGCAGGCATGGCATATAACTGCATCAGCAATCGAATGCTGCTAGGCGGCGGTGATGGGAATTATCCATGTGATATCTGGGAGTATCAGAGTACAACTAATGAATGGACAGAAGTGTCGCATATCACTGCTCCTCGACCATTCGGCTTTACAATCTCATACGATTTGGAGTCACAGATTGTAGTTGCAGCCGGAGGCCCAATTGGGGCTTCTCAAGATTCATTCATTAATGAAACATGGACATTCGACCAAACCTCAGGTAATTGGACCAATATGTTCTCACTCTATTCTCCTCCAGCTAGGCGTGGTCATTCCCTTGCATATGATGTTGAATCTGATAGAACTATAATGTATGGCGGAAGTGCACTAGGAGAGCTACTGGGCGACACATGGGTATACAACTATAAACTCAATGATGAGATGTACTTGGACTTTGACGATGATGATCTCGTGAATTATCTGGAATCACAAATAGGCACAGACTATCATAATGATGACACGGACTCAGACCTTATGCCTGATGGCTGGGAGTACTTCAATGGTCTGAATCCATTAACAGATGATGCAGACGATGACCTTGATAGCGATGAGCTACTGAACCTAGAGGAGTACCAACATGGAACTGACCCCAATAACAGTGACTGTGATGCTGACTCCGTATCAGATGGACTGGAAGTTCACACATATGGAACTTCGCCCCTTGATGATGATTCAGATGATGACCTCATGCCTGACGGTTGGGAGATCAATTTTGGATTGGATCCTCTGCTCAATGATACCTATGATGACCTGGATGATGATGGTCTTCTGAATTATAATGAGTACTTGAATGGCACCTATCCAAACAACAATGATACAGATTCCGACCAAGCAAGTGATGGATGGGAGGTCTTCTGGGAATTTGACCCTCTGGATCCATCAGATGGGGCAGGAGATGCAGATGGAGAAGAGCTTTTGAACTACCAAGAAGAGTATTATGGCACAAATCCCCGCAATCCTGACACTGACGGTGATACATATTCAGACTACTGGGAGGTCATGAACGGATTCGACCCTCTTGACCCACATGTTCC
>JAEORO010000166.1 GCA_016840855.1 Candidatus Thorarchaeota archaeon
GGGATGAAAAAGGTAAATTTCGTTTGATTGAATTAGAGGCTCAGGGAATTCAGCGCACTGAAGATAGGAAGCAGTTTGAGTGGAGAGGAAGAACAGCACCATATCTGTACCGGAAAGTAACTCTTGATGAGTGGTGGGAAGCTGGTCTGATTTACACAAGTAAAAACGGTCGATATACAAAAAAACAGTATCTCTCGGATGTGCCAGGAGTCCCTGTGTCAGATCTTTGGATTGATATAAATCCAGTTCAAGGTGTATCAAAGGAAAATACAGGATTTCTCACTCAAAAACCAGAGGCTCTACTTGAACGAATAATTAACTCTGCAACGAGTCCTGGTGACATCATTGCTGATTTCTTTGCAGGTTCTGGAACAACTGCTGTTGTAGCCAATAAACTGAATCGTCGATGGTTCGTATGTGATTCATCAGATGCAGCAATAGGTGTCATTAGGAAGCGACTTGAAAAATCGGAGTGCTAGTAATACTTCAATATTTCAAAAAAATGAATCAAATATCTAGATGAGAGTAAAATACAAATATCTTCAATGATATATTACAACTAAGAGAGTAATCATATGCCGATTCTACTAGGAGCATCCGTCTTTCTGATATGTTTCATTACTTACGGCTACTTTAGATTATCAGGAAGATTACATTCAGAACCAAAGGAAAAGAAACCCATTGAGACGAGGGCAGGAAAATTATATCGTTCAAAAGTATATGACCCGGCATTCTTTGATGGAGAAAGTGAGGACATCACAGAGGCTCAATCCAGAATACGAATATTTGGTGGTGGATGATCTTCTTAATCCACCCAAATTGGCTCATCATAGTCAGTTGTCTTCTTGAAGACTTCGCCCATCGCGTTTTTGTCCCATCGTTTTAATACATAGTAGATAATCAATGCTGCAATCCCAGCGACGATGAAAGGCAAATACCCTATGAAAAACCAGTATGGGAAAAATGGAGAATATTGTAGCATCGTGAGTGGAATTAAAGTAAGGAAAAATGAACCAATTGCAGCAAGTGTACACACTCCAAGTCTTCTTGCACTACGCCTTCTCTTCTCCCACTCGCGAACACCCCAGATTACGGTCTGTGCTTCTTCCTCATTAAGTGGGTATCCTCTCTCAATATGCACTTTAGCAACATTTGGATGTATACCATAGACCTCCTGAACTGCATCGAAAGCAACCTCATGTCTCCAGAATGTACCTTTGACCAAGAAGATCAATAGAAAGGGAGCTACGAGAAGAGAAGCAAAAGAACTGAGTACAGATATGACAAAGTAAAAGGAACCATACCAAAATATGTTTTGAGCCATAGAGATAGCAAAAGGTACAAGAAATAAGGCTGATGTATATGTGAATACTAAAAACAAAATCACTGAGCCAATCATATCTGCTATCCATCGAGTTCTTGGAACTCGCATCAGGTGGTATGCAAGAAGTGCTTCACCACTATCAGGACTATTCAACATGAGGTCAACCATCGGTTCTGAAATAATAACTGCGTCAAAAACAGGATTGAATGAAGTTGCTATGTAAGCTTCTTGACTCTGACGAACCCAAACACGAGCTCTCGATGGAATTACGACTTTCTGATGGATTTGACTTACAAGAGCATTGAACTCTGAACGCGTTGATGGGTTAATGAATCGGATTTTTAGTATCAGCAGAATCAATAGATGGACTAGAAACCCCATAGCCAAGATGAAAGCTAATCCAGTCAAGAAGTTAATTCCAACGATTGTGTAGTTGAAAATAGAAAAAATCATGCTTGAAAAAGGGATAGCTATGAGAAAGGTAAAGAGTACCATTACACCCCTTGAAACAAGAGGGACTCGTGTCCCAAACCACTTTGCATATCTGTCAGAGGTCTTCGTCAATCCGCCCAACCAACCCGTTGTCGTTTTAGCAGGACTTGTTATAACTTCTGCGTTTCAAGTTGTTATGATAGTGCGATAAAAAGGCAGGAGTGTCAGCAATTGTTCATAAGAACATTATTGACACTCACAAGATTACTCTAACGGAATATTATGGTATCATCTTCACTACAATCTTTAGCATTTTCTTCCTTTTTAGAGCTTAAATTGACCAATGAAGACAACTGTGTTGTTCCCGGATACATCAAGAACTGTGGATGAGTCACCTTTTGCCAAGACCAGACTGTCATAGACACCAGGACCTAGCCATATAGGTGCTGTAGGATCAATCCAGCCGGGAACAGGTATTGCGCTGAAGTCAGACACGTCATTTAGGATGA
>JAEORO010000167.1 GCA_016840855.1 Candidatus Thorarchaeota archaeon
CCTCTGTAAGCGTTAAGACTTCGGTTCATATGGAACCAACTATCTGCAACATGCGGTTTAGATAGCAGAGACTTTGCTTTGATGCATTCATATTGCATTTCGAAATACGCTCATTCAATTTCTAATGAAATTCAATTGGCTTGAATAATCTCTACTTGTCTTAAAAATCGAATGAAGACTCGCAACATTTGTTTATGTGGACTTATGTAAACAGTTTGGAGTGCAGGTGTCACTGGTGACAAGTGATAATCACGAAACCTCATGGCTACTCAAGGTAATGGAAGTAGTTCGTGATGGATTTGTGGTTATCCAGGACGAAGACATCATCCTCACAAATACCGCCTTTGTAGATATGCTGGGCGTTGAGAAGGATGATCTTTTGGACACTCCTTTTGATGATATAATCGACCCAGTATCTCGAAGACGTGATCAAGATATGATTGAGGCTCTTGTGACTGGTGAAAATGCAACACAATTTACTACTCGTCTGGCATCGAAAGATGGCAACATCCTCCATGTTGAAATTTCTCCAACAGAAATTAAGTTGAATGGAGAACCTGCAATTATTGCTGTCGTTCGGAATATCACTTCACAGATGGAACTTGAAGCTGCTGTGACAGAGCTTGAAAACCGTTTTGCGACGCTTTACGACATGTCGCCAGTAGCCTATTTCACCTTGAATCGGAATGGTATCATCGAACAGGTAAATGCTGCAGCTGAGGAATTACTTGGTTCTGATGCTGAAAATCTCATTGGAAAATCGCTATCAGAATTCCTCCCCGACCCAGAACCTCGTTATGATCCCGGTGCTGATATCGTAAAGGAAGCTCTACGAGGAAAAAGTGTCAGTGGTCTTGAAATCCAAATGAAACGGGGCGACAATAAGGTAATCTGGGCAAATATCTCTTCTAGCCCTCTAACATCAAGTGGTGAGAAATTAAGTGAAATTGGTCTCACTGCTTTTGATGTGACATCTCGTCGTGGTGTCGAACAAAGACTCAGGCAAGAGAGTGAAAGAGCAAACTTGTACATGGAAGTCATGAGCAGTGACTTGAACATGACAAATCAGAATGTTCTTTTTGCACTAGAAGATCTGAGCATCTCACTAGACCTCCCAGATCGTCTTCGGGGATTGCTCAGCGAAACTGCTTGGAGTGTTCGTAGTGCAGGACGGATGATTGCCAATATGGGCGTGTTGATTTCTTTGGGGCAAGCTCCGCCAGACAAAGTACAAACAAGACTTCAGCCGCACTTCAAAAAAGCTGTTAGGGAAGCCACTCGTGATTTTGAATGGAAAACTATTAACATAAACTCAAATATCGCTGAACAATCATTTGATGTAGTAGGGCATGCTTTCATTTGGTACATATTCTTCAACATAATTCATTACTGTGCTAGTGAAGATTTGAGTACAACTGTCGAACTTGAGATAAATGCGAATATGACTGAAGATGAAGACCATGTCCGCATAGAATTTCTGGACCATGGTCCTGGGATTCCAGATGAACAGAAAGATCAGATTTTCAGGCGATCTGGTGGACCTGAGGAGCAGTTGGCAGGAAAAGGACTTGGACTAACAGTCGTTGATAGGTATATTGACCATCTCGGTGGTAGGGTATGGGTCGAGGATAGAGATAGTTCCAATCCTTCTTTGGGAAGCAAGTTCATTGTGCTTTTGCCAGCGTGGAAGGAAGAACTCAAGATACCTCCTATTATGTTCTATAAGTCAGACCACTGTGTATTCTGTGGTCCTGTTCTTGAATCATTAAACGCTGTTCTTAAAGAAATGAACATTAGCCCATCGAACATTCAACTGATCAATGTTGATGACCCCAATTCAGAAGTGAGTGAGGAAGAGTTGCCTGCCTTGCCTACAATCTACATGGGAGCAAAGCAACTTGCAGGCTTCGTATCAGAAGATGACTTGAGAGTAGAAATCTCCACGATGCTATTAATGTCTGGCTAATGCGAGCTACTTTTCGAAGGCATTAGTGCGAGTATGCTGTCTATTACATTGATGAATTCATAGGTGGTTTACCTGGTACACTTCTAGCACTACTAGGTTTAATTGATTTCATCGTGATGACTTATCTCCCCTCAGGTCACTGACTCCTTTTAAGACATCGAGGTACACTTAGATTTACATGCAGTCAAATCAATTTGTGAAATGAGTCTACTTGAATTAGCAGAGGTGAGTTATTTGGAGTTTGTAATTCAACAAATTGGTCATGTTAAGAAGGATGAGTCAGGTATCTATCTTGTTATTGATTTGAAATACTGGGATGCTACGATACATGTTGACTTATTCTCACACCTAATCGTTCTCTGGTGGATACATGAACGTGACACAATCGAGGATCGAAGTACGTTGATATCGTTTCCTCCCCGAAACAAGGGCAATGAACCGTCAGGAGTTTTTTCAAGCCGCTCCCCATCGAGACCAAACCCAATTGGACATACCATTGTTAGACTCTTAGAAGTAGATAATAGAAACAAACTTTTGAAAATTGACCATATGGATGCCCATGATGGCTCTCCTATTATTGATATCAAACCATACTTGCCATCTTCTGATAAAGTTGATAATGCTGGAGTTGCACCATGGTTTAAAGACCTAGAACGACGATATACTATCTAGCTCATTTTGGGACTCCAAGATAGGCTTGGAGAAGGTCTTCCATAAACTCTGAGGTCTTCTTGATTATCATCATAGGGTCATCGACAATATAGGTAAAACGATAAGTGATAGCTGCAACTGGTTTAGCCCAAATTTGATATGTTGGGAGAGCAAGAAACACATTTTCATAATCTTTACACACTTTATCGAAATGACGCTGCATTGCGCGTTGGTCATAACTCATGTGGATATTCATATCAAATGTGTATTTGTATGCGTTAGCATCACCAGCCATGAACCGAAGTTTACCAATAGCTTTGTCAATGGAACGGATGTAGGATTTCTTTTGCTTCTCCTCCTTTACTTCCTCTATCTCTTCTTCCTTATCCTTTAGTAAATCAGCTACAGCAACTCGAAAATTAGTGACCTCACTACTCACGACTTTACTATTTGGGAGTAACTGCCTTGTTTCATCACCAAGAAGAATTCTTGTGTAATTCAGAGTAATTTCTCTGACTATTCCCTCAACATTTCCTACTCTTACATAATCACCAACTCTGAATGGTCTCGCTGCAAGAACATATAACCCACTTACTATGTTACCGAGTGCCTGCGAGAATGCAAGACCAAGTGCAGTACCAAAGATAGCTGTGATTGATAGCAGTGTGGCAACACTTGCTTCAAATGCACCCACTATAATCATCACTCCTGCCATGAAAAAGATTAACCTTAGAACCAGTACAATTCCTGTAGCTGCTTCAACTCCCATTCCAATTGAGATAAGGGATCTTTTTACAATGCGGGTGATTGCAACATATGCTATCAAAAGTATAACAAGGTAAATGCCAAGCATTATGAGTGGAAGCAATAGATTGATGTAATAGAATAGGTAGCCAAGTGGGTCTGTAAAGAAATCAGGTGGGGGTAAAACCGTAGTAGTTTGCATAATATTCTCAACCTGTAAAATGCATTCACTATATGAATAATGTCCTGTGTCAGTATTCTAAAAGCTGAATTTTCCATATCATTATTAGGAGTATTTGATAGATAATGATGTGCCGATGACAGAGTTTGCTCTTCAGATAAAACGCAATGTAACTTTCATTATCAAGATACTTGTAGTGCTGTCTTTCCCTCTAGTAGCTCTTGTTGGCATACCATACTTTGGGTGGATTTCTGTCCTGCTTGTTGTTGGAGATGTTTCAGTTTTTCAATTTACTTCATTCGTATCGGTCTTTGTAGGTTTAATTATTATGTTTCCATGCATAGTATTTGAATTATATCTAAAATCTAGACCAATTACAAGATCAGTACGTTTTCTAGCGATAATTGCTTCTGTTACGTGCTGGGTTCTCAGTGTTTCTTTTCCATTCAGTATTATAATCCCCCGAGATGTTTATATTCCGTACTATATCCCTTCATACTATACTATTAATTATGGACCAGTCCTAGCCATTACATTCTTTGTCGTACTACCATTAATCACTCGAGAATCAATCCTGCATAGCATACCAAATGAATTACGCTCTAAGAACTATTCTTTAATCAAGTCATTAGCTGGTAAAAAGATACGACGTGAGAAGGTTCTATCTGGACTTCTTTGGTTTGGTCTCATGTTCTGTCCCTTCTTGATGATTCCAATTTATCCGAACCAATTCCAGTACATGTCTATCTTTTACATATATTCTCCATATTCTCTTTATAGCATTATTGAGGTATTAACTCCCTATTTTTCTATGGAACTAACCGCTATGATTGCAGTAGGACTACCAATCGTTCTTCTTTTGTCTGCAATACGTTTTGTGTTTATAAGAGATGTACTTCGGTTCAAAATTACTAGAATTGCGAAATCTAGATTGGTGTCAGTAGCAATATTGGGTGAAATTCTACCTGCTGCTGTCATAACATTAATTGGTCTAATTTTTTTCCAACAAGGTTACTGGCCGTTAGTTTTTCCATCACCAATTCTCCCAATCCTTGGTTTTGCTTATATAAGATTAAATAGAGCAATACCCATCAAAGATGAGATTTGGGATGATCAAGAAAATAGAATGTGGTTTGAAAAAGAACGAGAACCATTCATTACGCAACCCGGAGATGAATCAATTAAGGTACCAATAGCATATCTCTTGGTTTCGCAAGTTCGTAGGCTTCTCAAGCAGTAATGAAGAATTATGTGGAATCGAAAACTAGTGTCTTTATTACTACCGGAACCACAACATCTTCTATAATTGGTTCACCAATATCAATAAAATCCCCTTCTTTCAACTTAATTTCATCTATGGAAAGCAATTCATTCTGAATTCCTGTTTCTCGTTTTATGACATTGCCAACACTGTTGCCAATATCTGCATCAAAACACATGAAGATAGGCGTCTTGTTTTTGACGGTGTTAGGTAGTGCACCAATGACGCCTATTGCGAACTCTTTGAGGATTTCATACGACGGTTTGACAGAATTATTAAAGGCTAGAATTAGAGGATCAACGCCTTCAGCTAAATCAAATCTTGAAAGAGCTCGTTCAATTGCTATCTTCACATCTACCGAGGATGGCTGCCTGCTGAGAATGAATGGCTCAACAACTGGTAAGTTACGTAGAGGATATTCAAGACCCGTTGAAAGGAAAGTCGTCGACCCGCTAACCTGAAGACTGAAATTACCTGCTCCTATGACTGTGGCTCGAATTCCATGCTCTGGTTTTCCTATTGGGATTTCCAGTTCAGAACTCTTCTCTTTTATCGCCATAGCCAATGAAACGCCAAGATCATTAAACACCCGCTCCTCGTTTCCATAGATGTATTCAGCAACACCTCCAGAGAATGAAATGCTGTCAATTGATCCCTCATAATGAAGCGGAGGTGCCATCATGAGCATACTTGCTATGCTGGAAAGAGGTTTCTGTTGCATGCATTGAATTAAGGCTTCAGCAAGAGCATCTGCTAAAATATTCTGACATGATTCTGAGAGGACTTGCCCTAATTTTAGACTTAACCCCAACTCTTTTGCTATGTTTTTACCTGTGTCTTCTAGGCGAGTGATTTGTCTATTATCATCAAGAGCTATTAACCTCCCGCCCACATTAATAGCAGTCGTAGCAACAACTCGCCCCTCCCTACAAATAGCAATATTTGATGAACCGCCACCGATATCAACATTCATTATTGTTATACCTAAATCAGCTGACTTGGTGACAGCTCCCGAACCATATGCTGCAAGAACAGATTCGAAATTTGGTCCTGCAGTTGCAGCTACAAACTTACCCGCTTCCCCTGCGAGGGCACTAACAATCCATTCCGCATTCTCCTTCTTGGCTGTTTCACCAGTGATGATAACAGCACCTGTATCTATCTGTGAAATGGAAAAGCCTGCGTTCCTATAATCTATTAATAGCAAGTCTCTGAGCTGCTCAAAGTCGATGTTTCTTGAGTCCTTGAATGGTGTCAGATGAATAGGTCCTGAATGTAGGATACTTCGCTCCTTGATTTCGAACTTCTCAGCACGAGAGTTCTCATCTCTTTCAAGTACTATTTTGCTGAACACGATATGGGAAGTGGAAGAACCAATATCGACACCTACACTAGTGAGTTCCTTTCGTTTTGTGAGAATAACCATATTGAATTTCACCGTTCAGCAATAACGAGCGCCAAGTATTTCGTCCTTTTAGATTTATGATAGCGCGCAATATTTTAGCGGGTTCGTTAATTGACAGAGCAGGAGACTAACAAAGATGGAAACACTTAAGGCGATTAGAAACCGACGAAGTATTAGAAAATACAAATCTAATGATGTCAGCGAACAAGACCTTTTCACAATATTAGAAGCTGGTCGTTGGGCTCCTTCTGCTTCTAACAAACAGCCTTGGCACTTTATCATCATTCGAGATAAAGAGATGAGAAAGAAACTTTCTGATATTCATGACTATGGTCGGTTCATGAAAGAGTCACCAGTAGTATTTGTTGTTCTTGGGGATCCGTCAAAGCATCCGAGATTTCACCTTGCAGATCCTCATCAAGCAGTACAGAATATGTTACTTGCAGCCTACTCTCTAGGGTTGGCAACTTGTTGGATGGGAGTAAGAGACACTAATCTTGAACCACAATTCCGGGAGGTTTTGGGTGTACCTGAAAACCTTCGAGTCATCTGTTCAATATCTCTTGGGTATGGTGATCAAGAACGTAGTAGCACTCGTTTTCCTTTAGAAGACATAACATCATGGGAAAAATATGGTGCGAAGAAATAATCGTGTGGTTTTCCAAAATGGTTGGAGAAACTGACCTGAAGAAACTCCTACGAAATATGGAGCCAGTGGTTGTTCAAGGAGAATATGTTTTTTGCTCTATCGAAGAGGGTCAATTGGATTATCTTGAAAAACCGTTACTTGTATTTAGAGAGAATGAAGGACCAACAGTCATTGTTACTAAACAAGCTGCTGTTCAACATGGGTTTTCATTTGATACTATTTGGGGTCTCATTTCCCTCTCTATTCATTCAAATCTACAATCTATAGGTTTCTTAGCAGCAATTACCACACAGCTCGCAAAGGCTGGCATAAGTGTCAATGCAGTTTCGGCATTTTACCATGATCATCTTTTCGTTCCACATGAACGAATCGATGATGCGCTTTCACTGCTCATAGATCTTTCAAAATCACATCTATAATGAAATTATGACTTCCTTTGATTTCTTACCAGTCATATACTCTATGTCAATCCTACCAATATTGACACGCTTCACAGATTTCTCAGTAATTTGCTCTTTAACCACTTTCTCGGGGTCTGACTCTAGTGCATGAATCATGATGCCAAGAGCTCGTTTTTTCTCATCTGAATCTTTGATAAATGTAACACGACCTCTAAATTGCACAGTGGCATAAAGATGATCACACGAGCCATCTACATAACCCAAATCATCAAGTGCTTGCCCCCAGATGATATTGTTCTTCTTGAGTATGTCAATCTTCTTGCCTTCTTGAGCGCAGTGGAAATAGATACAATAATTCTCAGGATCGTAACCATGACTCAACGTTGCTAGATATGGCTCATCATTAAGACTCATTGCGATCGTGATGTGCTTTGTTTTCCTTATGATAGCAATGACTTCATCTTTACTTTCTATGGCCTTCTCTTTCCTACGTATTCCTCTCAATTTGCATCATCCCTCTCTGCAATCAAAGCTACGTTAAAGATTTCGAGTAACGTTTTTGTGTCACAACAATCAAACACTATCCATGATAGGGCTTCAAGACATCTATGACGCTCATCATAGAATTAGAGACTATGCGCTTTGGACACCAGTTATGACTTCATCGACAATAGATAAGTTGACTGATTCTCAAGTCTTCTTTAAGTGTGAGAACTTTCAACGTGCTGGTGCTTTCAAATTTAGAGGAGCTCTAAATACTCTAACACAATTAACTCAAGAGGAACGTGATAGAGGCGTCATTGCCCATTCATCTGGAAATCATGCTCAAGCTGTTGCTCTTGCAGCTTCTCTTTCAGGTATGAAGGCAACAATAGTGATGCCCAAGAATTCACCAAAAGTAAAGGTTGATGCGACACGAGGATACGGTGCTGAAATAGTGTTTTGTGAAAACTCAATTGAGAGCAGAGTTCAAGTTGCAAACCAATTAATCGAGAAACACGACTATGTGCTAATTCATCCTTACAATGATGAACGGATTATTGCAGGAGCTGGAACAGCTGCTTTGGAGCTCATTGAAGAAGTTAAAGAATTAGACTATATCTTTGCTCCCGTAGGTGGTGGGGGTCTTTTAAGCGGAACATCAATTACTACAAAGGGACTTTGTACTGGAGCTAAAGTGATTGGTGTTGAGCCAAAGAATGCTGATGATGCATATCGATCTTTCAGAGATGGGAGAATCTACCCAAGCATCAACCCAAATACAATAGCTGATGGTCTCAGGACTCAACTTGGGGAAATAACCTTTCGAATAATCAGAAAAAATGTTGATTCCATCATTACTGTTTCAGAAAAAGAGATTGTAAATGCAATGCGACTACTCTGGGAACGAATGAAAATTCTAGTTGAACCATCTGGAGCAGTTTCACTTGCTGGGACTATCAAGATGAATGATAGCTTTTCTGGAAAGAGGGTTGGTGTTATCATCAGCGGAGGTAATATCGATCTCTCGGAGTTCTTCTCAAAATACTCATGAAGAATTGTTACGTTCTTGAGCACTTGGTAGCCAAACTACGAACTCTGCTCCTTTGGTAGGCTCTCCTTTTACACGGTCTCTTACATCAATGCGACCCCTGTATTTGTCACAGATTTGTTTTGATTGGTGAAGCCCAACTCCTCCATAACGACGTGACAAATCAAAGATGGCAGCTTTAAGCGAACCTGAAATTCCTTGTCCATTGTCACTTACTGCAATTTCATATCCCTCTCCGCTGTCCTTGAGTGAGATCCAGACAATTCTTTCCTCTCTGGGATTGTGCTCTATTGCATTTTCAATAAGATTTCCAAGAAGTTGTTCGAGGAATTGGTCAGCTTCTACAAGCGCATTATCTACCTTTAGTGATAAATCAAAAGCAACATCTCTATGTTGATTTTTATATGATTCAGCAACAGACTCTATTGTTGTACTCAGTTTTCTTATCCTCAATGGGACTGACATTAAGGGTTCTGTCACTTTTACTTTTGATATCATACTTTGACATCTTTCAACTGAGGAAACAATTTGTCCTAGCAATCGACGCGCTTCAGGGTCTTGAAGATTCATCTCCATTACCATAGTGCTTCCTAAAATAATCTGAAGTTGATTTCGAAAGTCATGAGCCATTAAATCAATAAGATGCATCGCCCGTTCCTTTTGGGTTTCAATATGTTTCTCTGCGTCAAGACGATCAGTCACATTCATAGTAACGATTTGGAGTGCTGGAGCTTCTTCATACTCGACACGTCTGCCAAAAATTTCTAACCATTGCATGTCTCCATCTTTTTGGAAGACACGAATGAGCATTGGTATCCTCTGAGGTGGTTCTCCTTTCATTAATTCCTCTAATCGCTTCATGGCGGGATCCCAATCATCGGGATGTATCATGCTTTGAATTTCCTTTGGAGATAATGCGAGTACTTCATCAACTGTTCTTTCGAGAAAACCAGCAAAAGCCGGGTTTGCGAACTTGATTTGCAGAGGGAGGGTTTGAATAATCATGAAACCCTGAAATGATTGGTCTATTAACGCACGATATTTTGCTTCTGATTTTATCAGAGCTTTTTGGCTTTCTTTCCTCTCTTCTATATTCCTAGCTACTCCAAGTATGCCTGTCGGAACTCCATCAGAATCTCTTGTAAAGGTTCTTGCAACTTCAACCCATACCATAGAACCATCTTTTCTTTTGAGATGTATCTCTAATGGTGGTGAATCGCCGCGGATTAATGAACCAGCTGCATCCTTTTCTTCATCAAGAGCGAGCTTAACTGCCTCAATAGCTGTCCAGACTGACTCTGGAGCCATTAACTCAATCAATGATTTTCCAGTAACTTCTTCAACAGAAAAACCCAGAAGCAATTCTACTGAAGGACTAACATAAGTGAGGTTTAATTCCATATCGGAAGTAAAAATAATATCAATAATGTTGTCAGCGAGAAGTTTGTATCGTTTCTCAGTATCTTCTAGAGCAGCTTCTTTCCGTTTCTCCTCTGTAATCTCAAGGAGCTGGCTCAAATATCCCTTAAGTTCTCCTCCATTTTCTAATCCTAATGGCGTCACCCACGTGTCTAATATTATTTTACCCGATCGAGAAGTTGGATAGAGTTCTTTCTCTTTCACTTTTTCGAAGTCAAACGTGGTTTCATACTTCACAGCTTCTCCTCTGATTAATTCAGCCTTGAACTCGTTTGGTACGTTTGGATCGTCAAAAAGACTGAATCCTATGAGATCATTAAGATCCGAAATTCCCCCTATATCCAATGCTGCTTGATTTGCGGCAATAAGAATTCCATTTGGATCAAACAACTCAATCCCTAATTGAGACTCCTCGAAAATTCTTCGCATCATCTCTACATTTTCTTCTAGAGCTTTTCGAGAAGCTTTCAGTTCAGTGATATCAGTAATCACAGCAAAAGACCCTCGATGACCTCCTTCACGATTTAGCAGAGGAGCTCCTGATACTATTGTAGGTACCTGCTCACCTGTACTTCGACTCCATGCAACCTCATATTGGGTGGCTTCACCTTTAGTTCGTCTTCTGATATTTTCACGAATGATTTTCTTGTTTTTTTCGTCAACAAAATCAAGGAGATGCCTGCCAACCATGTCGTCTACAGAATAATTGAGCATATTTGCAAAACGTGAATTAACGTAAGTGAAAACACCGTCTATATCAATAATTCCAAATCCATCGTTCATCGAGTCCACTAGTGCTCTGAAAAGTGTAGCTTCCTCTTCTTGCGAGATTAAGTGATTTGATATAGGTTCTGGGTCTTTCATTTACAATTCTAGTATTGTCTAATGAGTACATATAGAACTCTCTAGGATGTACACGCTTTTCTATCTGAGGAAATTATATTCGGATATCTCTCTAAGACTCTGTGATTCAATTAAGAAGACATCATCTTATGGAAACTTCTAATGATAATTGATCTACATCTTACAGGGTCCCAAATGTCACGCTGGATTATGCATGTCGATATGGATGCATTTTTTGCTTCAGTAGAGCAGTATAGAAATCATCCGGAACTTGTTGGACGTCCAGTATGTGTTGGCCACGATCCTAAGGGAGGAAAAGGTCGAGGAGTTGTTCGCGCTGCTTCTTACGAAGCTCGTGAAAAGGGCATTCATGCGGGCATGCCTGTTTCTAAAGCGTATCGACTTTGTCCTGAGGCTGCTTTTGTTGAAGGTGAGTTCGAGAGTTATGGTGTTGCATCCGATGAATTCATGGATATCTTACATGAGTATGCTGATGGCGGACGTGTGCGGCGAGCAAGTATTGATGAAGCCTACATAGAAGCGACAAACAGTGTAGACACCTTTGGTGGACCATATAATACAGCTTTGTCTATTCAAAACTCAATTTGGCGCGAAGTTCTGTTGCCTTGTTCCATCGGTGTTGCTCCGAATATGTCTGTTGCTAAAATTGCTACAGGAATCAAGAAACCCAAAGGCATCACGATCGTTGGACCTGATCCTGTAGATGTTTTGAAGTTTCTAGAACCTCTTCCTGTGTCTGCAATCAACGGAATTGGATACAAAACAGCTGCTCGTTTAGAAAAGTTCGGAATTACTACATTAGGACAAATTCAAATGATGACAATACCGGAGTTATGGCCTTCAATGGGTCGTGGGTCTGTCTGGTTATATCAACGAGCTAGAGGTATAGATGAACGACCTTTGGTTGATAATGGACCAAGAGTTAGAAAATCAATATCAAAGGACCGCACTTTTATGGAGGATGTAGAACCTGACGCAACTGAGTATATTCATGAAGTCTTGTCTACGATGTGTGGAAGAATTGGTGAAAGACTCCAGAAAAAATCTCTCCGATTTAAAACAGTCACAGTCAAAATGCGATACAGTGATTTTTCGACGATACAGCGAAGTAAAAGCATTCCAGTTGAAACAGATAATGCAAATATTCTCTCTCGTCTGGCAATGGAGATATTTGACCACCAACGAGATCGAGAAAAGTCCATACGTCTAGTTGGTGTCAAGGTTTCTGGCTTGAGTGAATCTTCAGAACAACTTTGTCTAACTGAGTTCATCTGAAAATCATCCTAATTCACTTAGGTGACCATCATCAATTTCAGTAACTGCTGCTTTTACTCTATTTTTTAGTTTCACCAAAAGTCTACTGATTCCGTTAACATAATCTGGATTATTCTCTTCTTCCAAAAGAGTGGCATATCCCATTATATTGTGTGCAATACCTGTGATATCATGAGAGAGTTTATGGATGAACTTGCTTGCAACATCCTGTTGTATCATAGATTGCTTGAATCGTGACTTTCTATTTACCAAATGCAATATGATCTCCCTGATGGCAGAGAACTGATTTCGATAATCTTGACTTTTTAGTATATAATAGTCTGCACCTAGATTCAGTGATTTAATGGCAATATCCTCACTCGAGTGTCCCGTCCATATCGCAAATGCTGTATTATTTCCAGCTGCTCGAATTGCTTCTAGCATTTCCAATCCCGAAGAATCAGGCATCAAGTAATCTGAGATTATGACATTGAATTCTTCTTTCTCCAATTTTGCCAAAGCGTCTTTAACAGATGTTGATACAACAATTTCCAAATCCGGGTCCTTCTGCTCAAGAAGGATCCTTGTTATATCAAGAAGTTCTACATCGTCATCTACAAGTAGAACGCGAATTACCAACCAAATCACTCCCTAAAAGACAGTCACAATTATACCTAAACAGGATGTTTAATGTTGCAGCTGTAAAAGGTTTTCGTGTTAAAATCATGCAAAGGGTTTAGGATATTTAGGAGTCAAGTAATTGTGAGTACAACACCAGTAATTTCCAAGGCAATTCTAATCGATAGACCAAATAGATTCCTCGGCAGAGTTAGTCTTAACGGAAAAATGACTGAAGTGTTCATCCCCAATCCTGGACGAATGTATGAACTTATGGTTCCAGGTCATGAGGTCTTCGTTAAAGAAAATAAAGGAATACATAGAAAGACAGACTATACAATGATTGGTCTTTTTCATGATGGTGTAATTATTTCAATTGATTCGAATCTACCGAATCGATTTATCAAAAGGTTACTCACTGCACATGAACTTCCATTCTTTGCAGACTATCACACAGTAATTCCAGAACCACGCACAAAAGGGGGCCGCTTTGATTTCAAGATACTGGGTGAAAAAGAGTCTTCATTCATTGAAGTGAAATCCTGTACTCTTGTACAAAATGGTCGAGCTATTTTTCCTGATGCACCCACTGTGAGGGGGTCAAGGCATGTCCGAGATCTGACGGACGCACTAAGTAATAATCAGATAGATCGAGCAGCAGTGGTTTTTGTTATTCAGAGGCCTGATGCAAGAGTCTTCTCCCCAAATGATAAGATGGATTCAGATTTTGGTGATGCTTTGCGCCGTGGTCACATAAATGGCCTTGAGATTTATCCGCTTGTGACACAGGTAGTAGACTGGGACTTGAAGTTCATTAAGCTGATACCTTTCGAACTTGAGTATTTCATGCAATGAACCAAAACAGGAATTCTACTCAAACCACTGACTTATTATTGGCTGAAGTTAAAAGCGCTCATGTAGATTTCATAGTAACAAGGTGGGAGCGTAAATTCAGATGACTCAGCGAACAAGCATTGAACGAATGCCTGGTGATGAGCTTATTCGTCTAGCTCGTGTCTTGAAAGTGCCTATCGTCAAAAGGACCATTAAACGGAGTTGGCTGATTGATGAAGTAATTAAGGAGCTAGACAAGCGAAATGAAAAGCATGCGCCTCCAACAAAATTGCAATCTCCTGCTATTCTGATAGAGAACGTAACCAAGCAATTTGGCAAGAAAATCGCTGTTCGCTCACTCAACCTCAAAGTCCATCCAGGTGAGATTGTTGGCTTAGTTGGACCCAATGGAGCAGGAAAAACAACAACGCTGAGAATGTTAACCGGCATCATCCGTGCAAGAAGTGGAAAAATTACTGTGGATGGACATGATATACAAAAGAATCCCCTTCTGGCAAAAGAACGAATTGGATACATCCCAGAAAAGCCAACCTGCTATCCTAGTTTAACTGCACGAGAGTATGTTATGTTCACTGCACGTATCTATGGAGTCCCTCATGAAACAGCATTGATTCGGATGAGAGAGTATGTTGAGTTGTTTCAATTCGACGAGTTCATTGATACCTATGTTGGGACACTTTCTAAAGGAAATCTGCAACGTGCTTTATTGATCGGTATATTTACACGAGAGCCCCCATACATTCTGGCTTTAGATGAACCCATCTATGGACTGGATCCTCGTGGTGCGTGGAATTTAAAGAAGCTGCTACGTCAATTAAGAGATGATGGATCTGCTATTCTAATATCAACACATATCCTGGAAGTAGCAGCAGACTTGTGTGATAGATTCGTGATAATGAACGAAGGCGATGTTGTTGGGAAAGGTACTCTGCAGGAACTTCAAAGTCTCTTTCCAGAAGCCTTGAGTCTCGAGGAAGTCTTTCTCAGTTTAACTGGTGGCATTCCTGAGTAAGAGGTGCTTTCAATATGTCAACATACAAACTCGTGAGAAACGAAATACGTATGTTGTTTAACCAATTTAAGCTAGCCATCACTACGCCTTCAATGCTCCTCTTCTATGGCATTTCTTTTTTTGGTATTTATTTTATAAGCTATGTAGTTTCAAGTTTTGTATCATTTGCTCCTCTTCTCTCTAGTTTTGGAAACTTGCTAGAGGACACGATTGATAGAGAAATGATTTTCGCAGCAACAGCTGTTATAAGTGCATCATCAGTTGCTAGTGGCTATTTTGGTTTAGGCCCTGGAGCGGTTCTTACTCCGACAGATGAGAGTTTGATGATGTCTGCACCAATTAAGCCACATCAAATTTTCTTAGGTCGATATGTTCAGCGAGTAATTCGAAAACTTTCTTTCCTCCTTATTGGTGTTCTCTCGGTTTTACCTCTTTTAACTTCTGCAAGTCTACTATTCTTTGCAGTCATTTCTTTATTGGCCATAATTACTATTTTCTTTGAAATCAACTATTTTCTTGGAGCGATTAGTTCATTTATTCGATTGAAATTGTCGCAAAGAACTAAGAGTCGTTTTCGCAATCTTGTTGTTCTCTTTTTAGGAGCGCTAACACTTCTTCCTGCTCATCCATGGCTTCTCTCGAATGCAATTGCTATTCATATAATACCTTCAAACGCAGTTGCTTTGCTTCTGACTGAATTCACTGGAATTTTCTCTCAAGGATTCAATCCAATGCACGCATTTGTATTCATCATTCTAGGTTTCTTAATCTGTCTCCTTCTCACAGCTAATATCTGTGGTTATGACTACTATGAGTTATTTTCTGCTAGCAAAGGACGAGAAGAAACTGAAGGCAAATTTAGCAAGATAATCCGTGGTGAGGTAGACTTCTCAGAGTCAAGGTTCAATGATCCAATGGTCTGGATAATAATGAAGGACTTTTGGAGCCGTCTTCGGTCCCCCCTTCAGATTTGGAAATATATCTATGCCATTATTGGCACTGCATTTGTTGTATATCTAAACATTGTACGACCATTTTGGTTTCCTCCAGTGATTGTGCCAATTGGTCTATCATTTGCTCTTGTTCCCGCTTTCATCTTGATGATGATATTATTTGTCCAAATGGCAAGTGTAACGTCAATGCTTAGCTTTGTAGATGAACAGGAAAATGTGTACTTACTCAAAGTTTCTCCGTTTAACCCCAGGGATATCATTCTATCAAAATACTTGTTGAGTCTATTTGAAATAATAATAGTAGTAATCCCTGCATGCGGAATTCTTGTGTATTTCATTCATATTGAGGGATACCTAGCTATAATCACTCTGGTTGCTCCATTGACGATTCTTTTCGCTGCAAGTGGTAGTGCCGTAGGTGCTTATGTTCCTGTCCTGACAAACGATCCAAAGACACTGCCAGTTCCCCTAGCTTTCTCCTTTCCAGTTATAAATCTAGGATTAGGAGCAGTAATGGTGTTCCTGGTAGCAGTATTTGCTGAAAGCATCTTAATTATGATAGTACTTCCTCTCTACACACTTTCGTTAGTCTGTTTCTTTCTTGCACTTTCAGTTAGAGCTCTTAATAATTATATATAGACAACACTATTGCTTTCTAACAAGTCGGAGTGCGTTGGCAATGACTGCGAAGGTGAGGCCCATATCTCCGATGCCAATTGCCATCCAGAGATTAACAAGACCGAGAGCTGCCAATATCCCAATTACGAGTTTAACTGATATCGATACGGTGATGTTTTGACGAACAATTGTCATAGTCTTCTTTGCTTTCTTGATGAGAGCTGGAACTTTTCTCAAGTCTTGTTGCATCAACGCAATATCTGCAGTTTCAAGAGCCGCATCTGAAGACACTGCACCCATAGCAATTCCTACGTCAGCTACTGCTAAGGCTGGAGCATCATTAATCCCATCGCCAACCATAACTGTAGATCCAGAAGCTGAGAGGTCTTCAATGGCTTTGACTTTCTCTTGAGGTAGAAGCTCTGCCATATAATGGTTGACTCCAATTTCTTCTGCGATTTCCTTTGCGACAATTTCGCTATCGCCAGTGAGCATTGTTGAGTTTATGCCCATGCTTTTTAATTCCTGAATTGCATCGATTGCACCTTCTCGCAGTGAATCTGACAGGATGATTGTTCCAAGATGCTCGTGGTTTTTAGCGACATATACCATTGTTCCTACGCCGCACTTGTGTTCTGTGAGTTTTTCCAACTCTATTTCCTGTTCGATGAGGAGTCTTCGATTACCAACAAGATAGGTGATATCTCCTATTGTTCCCTCTGCGCCTAAACCTGGTATAGCTGAAAACCTATCTACTTCACGCATCTGGAAATCCTCATCCGCAACAGCAGCAACCAAAGCTTTTGCAATGGGATGTTCTGACATCTGCTCAAGTGCTGCTGCAGCTGTCAGTACATCTGATTTTGTGTAATTATTATGAAGGCATACTTCTTTGACAGCTAGTATTCCTTCTGTAAGGGTGCCTGTCTTATCAAAAGCAACATTCTTTGTCTTACTAACCTGTTCAATATGAACACCACCTTTTACTAGGATTCCCTCTCTTGCAGACCCTGCGATTGAAGATACCATGCTAACTGGGATAGAGACTACAAATGCGCATGGGCAGCTAATCACCAAGAGAGTTAAAGCTCGATAAGTTGCTTCAGTTATAGATGAACCAAGTAATAATGAGATTAATCCTAGAAGGACTGTAAGAGTAACCATGACTGGAGTGTACTTTCGAGAAAAGCGTGTTATCAGTTTCTCAGTAGGGGCTTTCTTATTCTTTGCCTCTTCTACTAATTCGACAATTCTTGACAAAATCGTTTCATTTGACTCTGATGTGACTTCAACCTCAATGTATCCTTCTTGGTTTATTGTACCAGCATATACCTGATCTCCAATAATCTTTGGAACTGGAACTGATTCACCAGTGATAGGTGCCTGGTTCACTGATGTTTCTCCATTCATTATCACTCCATCAAGGCCGATTCTAGAACCCGGACGAATAATCAGGATATCTCCACGCTTGACCTCAGATGTTGGAATACACGCCTCTGATCCCTTCACTAGAATTGTAGCTGAGCGCGGCTCCAGTTCTATGAGCCCCCATAATTCTTTCTTTACCTGGTCTTCGGCTCTTTCTTCAAGTAGCATAGAAATGAAGAAGAGGAACATGACAGCAGCGCCTTCTGCAGGAGCCCCAATTATGAAAGCTCCAATAGACGCAGATGACATGAGAAAATGCATATCCAATCTGAGCTTCAGAAGTCCCTGAACACCACGAGGAATAATGAATTGACCAGCAGACAGCATCGAGATGAGGAATACGCCATACACAATTAGAACATCAAAATTAAGCGCCTCAACTATTATGCCCAAGGTGAGCATAATGGCTGAAAGGACCGCCATCCGATATTTGAAGCGCTTTGGCTTCACTGGTTCTAATTCTGTGGGATCCGCACAGGTAGTACATATCTGATTATCTACCTGCGACATGATCTCTAGCCCTCTTCATGATGTCTGTGATGCAAGCGTCATCAAGACTATAGAAAACATGTTTTCCAACTCTTTTCTTCGTTACAAAACCTTGCATCTTCAAGATGCTCAACTGATGACTTACAGCACTTATCTCCATGTTCAGTCTGTCTGATATGTTGCCAACCGAAAGGCTCTCTTCTTTACTAAGGGTTGATAGAATTTTCACTCTTGATGGATCTGAAAGAGTTTTGAAAATTGTAATGACCTCATCTAGCTCGCTTTCTTTGAAATCTACTCCTTGGGTAGATGTTCTAGCTATTTTCATAGAATGCACCTTTCTTGAACATTTGTTCAAGTAATCAAATATAAACATTCAGATGATGTCTAAATTTGGATTTACACAAGCAATCTATATGTGGGCAATTCTGGAAGGAATCGTAGGATATAAGCAGATTCAGCGACTATCGATAGGTCTAGGCGGAAAACGATTTGCAGGATCAGCACAACAAGAAAGCCAATCTAGAAGACGAATACTTCGGAATGGTGATGTTAGCAAATGATGGTATTGTCATTTTACAGGATGATAGAATCGTTATGGCTAATCCCGCATTTCTTGAGATGATGGGATATGATTTTGCGAATCTTGAAGGCAAACCAATTACTGATTTACTAGAGCCAACAACAGCTGGTCAGTTCTCTGATGTTCACAAGAGGTTGAACTGGGGTCAGAGTGGGCAACCTCCTTTTAGAGCACGTTTTCTAAAGAGTGATGGAAGTCTAGTGCATGTTGAAATGAGCACGTCTGATTTTGCCCTCTCTCGAAAACCTGCTATAATGGGTATTGTAAGAGATATTACTCATCAAGTCGAACTTGAATCAGCTATTGATGCATCTGAAAGTAGGTATCGAACGCTATATACTTCATCACCAATCGCATATTTTTCGCTAAGCTTGATGGGCAATATCTTGCAGGTGAATCAAGCAGCAACTCGATTATTGGGATATAAAGAGGAGGACCTCATTCGAAGAAATTTCTCATCATTTCTTCCAAATGGAGTGGGAAAAGAGATAGTTGGCCAAATGCTTTCTGAAGTAGCTAATGGAAAGAGTGTTGAAGATTTTGAGATTCAACTGAAAACAGCAGATGGTCGGTCAACTTGGGTTAGTGTGACAGCAAACTTACTTGAATATCCCGACCAATCATCAACAATTGCTCTGCTCGCTCTCGATATTGACAGACGCAAGAATGCAGAAGCTAGAGAACAAGTGGAACGAGACCGAGCGAATCTGTATCTAGAAGTCATGACACATGATCTCAATAATGTGAATCAGAGTCTTCTTTTTTCAACCGGACTTCTTGAGAACTCTAGCGATATTCCTGAACAATACCGTCCATTATTGCATGAATCTAGCTGGAATGTCCGACGAGCAGCCAGAATGATTGCGAATTTGAGGTTTCTATTTCGTCTAGCAAATGATCCTCCAACGAGGACAAAAGTCGATATCTACAACTACTTTCAATCCTCCCTTGCATCAGTTCAAGCAGACTTCCCATGGAAAAGGTTGGAATTGACGACCAATATCGAGAAAGGTAAATTCGAAGTAGCAGGGCACCAATATCTTGAACAAGTGTGCTTTAACATCCTACACAACACAATGACTTTTGACGAGAAGGATGTCGTTGTTGTTGAAGTAAATGCTGAAATTGTTGATGAGGTTAAGATGGTTCGTATCGAGTTCTCTGACCACGGACCTGGTATTCCTGATACTGCAAAAGAATTCATTTTTAGAAGAACAGGCAGTCCGGATGACCAAATTGTTGGTCGAGGTCTTGGTCTTACACTTGTCGATAGGATTGTAAGGAATATCGGTGGCAAGATCCGGGTGGAGGACCGTGTAAAGGGCGATCACTCACAAGGTGCGCGCTTTGTTCTTATGCTTCCCCTATGGGCTGAAACGCCCGAACTCCATTGTGGTCGAAATACTTGCATAACTTTCTATAAATCAAATCACTGTGTGTTTTGTGAGCCTGCAATGGAAATCATGACCG